>NZ_JBHSKS010000003.1:131332-459174 GCF_042657405.1 Algoriphagus aquatilis | reverse complement strand
TGAGCTGTACTTTAGTCGGATAACCCATATCTAGTCTAATAACTAGATACAATATCCATAAAAAAAGGCCATAACTCCAAATTATGACCTACTTTTTTTCATCGACTAGTAAAGAGCCAAACATCAGTATCCTGCTTCTCCAGAAGCAGGATCCCTTTAAACACAAAGTCCTGCTTTCGGAAAAGCAGGACAACGGATCACCTAAATCTGAACTTCAGATATTTGATTTTTTCTCCCTTATCAGAAAAAATCTTTTCATAGCGGGTTTTGATCCCATGGTGGTCATCTCGCATCTCACTTTGGTAGAAATCATGGGTAAAGGCCAACACTTCGATGTCAGCTCGGCTTTGAACCAATTCCAAGGTGTAATCAAAAAGTCCGGTATTGTCTGTTTTAAAATGTACCAAGCCGCCACTCTTTATCATTGGCTTGTACATGTCCAGAAACTTAGGAGAAGTCAATCGGCGCTTTTCATCTCCATCACGAGGAAAAGGATCCGGAAAGGTGATCCAAAGCTCGGAGATCTCGCCTTCGGCAAAAAACTGATCCAAATTTTGGATTTGAGTTCTCAGAAAGGCCACGTTAGTTAAACCTTCTGCTGTGGCGGTCGAACTCCCCTTCCAAATTCGGCTGCCTTTGATATCCACGCCGATGAAGTTTTGATCTCGGTATTCTCTACCTAAACCAACGGTAAATTCACCTCTGCCACAGGCGAGTTCGACGACAAGTGGCTGTTGATTTTGAAACTGCACCTCGTGCCAGTTGCCTTTGATGGTTTCAAAAAGTGACTTTCCAGCCTGAATGACATTGGGATTGGCTTCATTTTGGGCGAAGCGAACCAGCTTTTTTCTGCTCATTTAGAGGTCTTCGATTTCTGCGACCACAAAAGTACTTCCTCCCACAAATATCAGGTCATCTGCACCTGCATTTTTTCGGGCAAATTGAAGCGCTTGGTTCACCTCGGATATCACTTCTCCTTTCAGACCATACTCAGCCGCCTTTTCAGCAAGCAATTCAGCTGGCATGGCACGAGGTAAATCCGCCTGACAGAATACATACTGGGCATCCTTGGGAAGCAATGCCAAAATCTTGGAGATATCCTTGTCCTGTACCATCCCCAAGACCATCCAGAGTTGATCAAAAGAATAACTTTTCAACTGACTCAAAATGGCCCGAATTCCGGGTTCGTTATGGCCTGTGTCTGCAATGACAGTTGGTTTTTCTACCAAAATCTGCCATCTGCCTTTTAAGCCGGTAAGCTGGGCAACTTCTTTCAATCCTTTTCGAAGAGCATTTTCGGAAATCGTCCAACTCATCCGTCGAAGTTGGTCGACTGCTTCCAAAATCCCAGGAAGATTATAAAGTTGATAATCACCTTGCAGTCCATACTCCAAGGTGTATGTTTTTCCATTTTCAGAAACAGCATACTTGGCAAGACCATTATCTGAAGTTAATTTTTGAAGCTGGATTTTTTGGTCAGCGAAGGTTATCTGAGCATGATTTTCAATTGCTTTTTTGAGAAATACAGAGGTAGTTTCCTCTTGTGTTTGGCTGATTATCACAGGGACATCAGGCTTGATGATTCCTGCCTTTTCTCCGGCAATCAGAGGAAGTGTATCCCCCAAAAACTGCATGTGATCCCAACCGATATTAGTGATGACCGAAAGCTCAGGAGTAATCACATTGGTACTATCCAGTCTTCCTCCCATTCCCACTTCGATGATGGCAATATCGACCTCCTCTTTGGCAAAATACCAAAAAGCCAAGGCTACCGTCATTTCAAAAAAGCTGGGCTTCAATTCATCTAGAAAAGACTTATTGACTTCTACAAAATCAACCACTGCCTGCTCTGTGATCTCCTGACCGTTTATTCTTACCCGCTCGGTAAAGGATTTAAGATGAGGAGACGTGTAAAGTCCGGTTTTATACCCTGCAGACTGCAAAATAGCAGCTAAGGTATGTGAAGTACTACCTTTGCCATTAGTGCCAGCAACATGGATCGATTTGAATTTTTTCTCCGGATTACCTAAATGGGAACAAAGCGCAAGGGTATTGTTCAGATCTTTCTTAAAAGCTGATGCGCCAACCCGCTGAAACATGGGGAGGGCATTAAATAAGTAATCGAGCGTTTCTTGGTAATTCATTCCTAAAACCAATTGAATTTGTCAGCTTTTCCAAAAATCATTAGGCGATTCCGATAAAAAAAATGTTTAACCTCAGATTTCTTCGGTCTTCGGTCATCGGTCTTCCAGCCCACTAGATTGAAATTAAATTACCAATTGGATTATTTTTAAGAAGTCTGATTAATCAACCTTGATCACAAAGGTGATTCTTCCGGTAGAAAAGTCAGGGGCTGCGCCACCGGATTTTTTGAAGTTAATCTGATTGACTACCTGCCTGTAATAAGCCAAAACATCATTGGAAACATTGTATTCCAAAGGAACCGCCTGCACAACTCGTCCTGAATCATCCACGGTAATTTTGAAAACTATGCGTCCATTTCTGGTAGAAACGCGATCATTGATAGTAGGTCTGGAGGCAAAATCCCAACCCGCCATATCCAAGCTGTATCCTGCTCCTGAATTAGTACCCTTTCCACTTCCCTCTCCCATGATCGCTCTTCCGTCTACGGTCCCGGTGGGACGACCTTCATCGCCTTTGGCATTGGAAGAACCTTGTGCACCACCGGAAGCTGGAGTCGAGCTTTTTCCCGAAGTACCACCTGCTCCAAAAATCGCTCTTTGATCAATTTTAGGCTGTTCGGGAGCTTTTTGGGTAGTTTGTTCGGCTTCAGATTTGGCTGGGGTGGTTACTGACTTGGTAGGTTCAGTTTTGACTGGTTCAGGCTTTTTGGTTTCCACCGCTGCTTTTTCCACTCCCTTGATTGGGGATGGTTTGGTAGTAACTGCTTGATTGGCTGCTGGTTTCGAGGCGGTTTTTGGCTTGGCAGTCTCAGTTTTAGGTGTGGGAGCGGGAGTGGCCGGCTGAGTTACAGCTTGGGCAACTTCACCTGGAGCTGCTTGTTCTACACTTTCTGATGGGGTCTCAGAAGGTGGATTGGGGCTATTTCGATTACCAGAGCCCACATCAGTAAAACCCAAATTAAGTTCTAATCCGTAGGTTGGCAAAGGTGGAATTTGTGGTCGCCAAACCACGATAAAATAGAAAGCAAGCAAAAGCAAGACATTCACAATCACAGTAATGATTGCTGACTTTTTCTTACTGTCTTTTTCTATTTGATCGGCATTCCAGGATTGCATGATTAGTAGGGTTTGGTAGCGATGGACACATTGGCCTCAAGACCAGCTGCGATTCCGCCGATTTCCACTAAGTATTCTACGGGAACTTCCTTGTCAATGTGCAAAACAACTTGACCTTTTTTACCCTCAAGTAGGATGGCAAGTTCGGACTTGATCTGATCCCTGCTCACGACTTTGTCATTCACCGAAAAGCGAAGATCTTTTGTCACAGATACAGTCACCTCCTGCATTACTATGTCCGATGCTTCGCTGGATGGTAAGTTTACCGGCAAGCCAGAAGGAGTAATAAATGAGGAAGTAAGCATGAAGAAAATCAGGAGCAAGAAGATGATGTCCGTCATGGAGGACATGCTAAAACTTGCATCGATCTTATTTTTTGATTGAAGACCCATGATTATTTATCCTGAAGAAGGTCGATAAACTCAATGGTTGTATACTCCATGTTATGAACCAGCTTAGAAACTTGCGCTACCAAGTAGTTATATCCCAAGTATGCGATAATACCGACCACCAGACCAGCAGCTGTGGTAATCATTGCTTCATAGATACCCATTGAAAGTAATTTAGGAGACACATTACCTTCTTCTTGGGCAATAGAAATAAAAGCCTGAATCATCCCGGTTACCGTTCCCAAAAATCCAATCATGGGGGCTGCACCCGAAACTGTGGCCAAAAGGCCAAGATTTTTCTCAAGCTTATAGAGTTCTATTTTCCCTACGTTTTCGATAGACACTTCAATATTCTTCAAAGGAGAACCAATGCGTTCAATACCTTTAGCGATCATATTGGCAACAGGGGTATTTTCTCCAACGCAGAGCATTTTGGCTTTATCAATCTGCCCGCTTTGAACCAAAACTTTCACCTGATCCATGAGATGGCTGGGTGTTTTTGCAGCTTTGTTGAGAGTGATGAGCTTCTGGATAAAGATGAAAATCGCTAGCACAAACAATAAATAAAGCGGAATCATCATATAGCCTCCTTTGAGCAGGAGGTCCAAAAGACCGATGTTTTGTTTGGTGGCTTCAGTAGCCATGGTGTCCGCAGTGGACAGGGAATCAATTGTCAGGGTTTGGAGAAGGATCATATTAATAGTTCAAAATCCACAAATCTTCAGAATACTGAGATTTAATTCGAGCGACTTCGTCAGCTGCGGCTTTCCAAGTGTCAAACTTACCAATGGCAACCCTGAAATTGGGACTGGATTCATACGGAGAGATCAGATAAACCTCCGGTGATTTACCGGTAAATTTTGCTGCAATCTCTGAAGCCAATTGCTCATTTGGTAAACTTGAAACGACAATGAAATACCTCACTTTTTCAGCTTTGGATTCGATTCGAATCAAATTACCTGAAACCGTATTGGCAATTGTTGTACCAGTTTCAGCGGGTTTAGAAAGATTAGGATTTGAATTATTTATGGATGTTATAGAGTCTTGATTTACAGGACTTGGAGAAACTTCAGTTTGTGTAGATGCTGATGGAGGTACAGACTTTTGAACAGCTGCATTCTCTTCTAGCTTTTCAGCTAAAACTTCACCCTGAACCTCTTTACTGCTATTCATTTGCAGCTGCCAACTAATCACTCCTAAAATTACAACAGCCAACAACACTACCACCCAAGCCCATGCATTCGATTTAGGCTTTTCTTGAGACTTGGATACTGCTTTTGCTGCTTCTACTTTGGGCTTAACTTCATCGACAGAGATTGATTCCTTGGTTGGTTTTTCTGTCTTAATTTTTGAAGAAATAGCAGCTTCTTCTCTTGCCTCTGTCTTTGTTTTGAAAGAATCAGGTGGAGATTTAAGAGGAGTAATTTCTACAAAAGGCAGCCCATAATCCTTAGGATCTGACCATTCACGGGTATCGGTATCTTTTGCTGACATCTTGATGCTGGGAAAGCTACGAAACTAACCTAAATGAATGGAAAGCCCAACCTCAAACCCTGAATAATCAGAATTTGAAGCTGGCGCCACCGATCAGCTGAACGCCACGAACAGGATAATTCAACCAACGCATATTTTTTCCATTGGTCAGGTTATTGCCCTCTGCGAAAATGGAGATTCGGTCTGTGACCTTAAAATCAGCCTTTAACTGTAAGTCTGCTATTGTTTTCAGCTCAATGGATTGAACTACAGGAGGAATTACCTCAATTTGCTCCTTGCCTCTTGCCTTGATTCCCCCCATGAAATTTAGATTGGCCTGAAGTAAAAGCTTCTTGAATGGCTTCACCTGATTATTGATCGAAAGTGCCCAAACAGGTCGATGCCAAGCTTCCGTCTGAGTGCTTAAGTCATATTGGTACAAATCCAATCTCGAACCCAAGGTGTACACGTCAGAAAACTTCATACCCAATTCTGCATTGAGATTGACTACGGTAGTCTTATCATCATAAACCAATTCAAATCGTGCAGAATCTGCGATTGAGTTCACGAAGAAATGCATATTGTTGAATCGGCTTACATCTACACCGGCGCGGTAATGAAAAACTTCCTGAAACTGCCCCTCTATCCCACCGGCGATCTTGTAATTGTTCACCGTGTTGAGTAATTGGGAGCTTGGCCCAAGGAATGGATTCTCACGAACAAAGCTGAAATAGGTATTTCGATTTACATCTCCTGAGAACTCACCATAAAATCCAAACTCATCCGCAAATTGATAGCTGGCTTTTAGCACAGGAAAGATTCGGAAATCGCTTTCTTTTTCGGGAAGGGAATCATTTTCAGAGACAATATTCAATCCTGCCGTAAATCGGAAAGCCTCATAGATGTAAGAAACTTCTGGTCGGATGGCAAAATAAGTACGGGTCAGATCATAGTTCAAATCCTCCGTAGCAGTAGAGAAATAGCTCAGCCCAACTTTTCCTGACCAGTCATCGGTTGGTCTAAACTTACCCACACCTTGTACCCCAACTTCATTCTCCCTAACTAAATAGCTGTCTTTGAAACTTCTGAAACCAAACTTGGCTTCGTAACCAAATGGCCCAACTTTCTCAATGTCACGGAACCCGGCGGAGAACTGTACGTTGTTTTGGACATTGTTTTCAACGATAGGCCCTATAAAATCCACATTATCAGGAATTCTAAAATTAGGATCTTCACCATAAAACGAGTACTTATCCTGTCCCCAACTCAATCCACCAAATACTTCTGCCTTGTCCAGAAAATAACTGACATCACCACCAAGATTGGTATGGGCTTCGGAACTTCCATCGGCATAAGGGCCCGCAGGACCTTTTCCAAAACCTTGGTGCTTAAATCTCACCGCATAGTTCAACGGATCAGCAGTCGTGGACATGTAGCGCGCTTCCAAAAGAGGAGAAGCAAAATTGCCATAGCCAGCACGTACAAAACCAGGAAACAAATCCAACTTGGGTTGCCGGTAGTCTTTCTGAACTGGCGTAGGCTGTAGCTTCAGTGCCGGAATAGAAAGGAAATAAGGGGTGATGGCATAATTAAAATCCTCCATGCCCTTGGGCTGTGGCAACACAGGCAGACGCTCAAAAGATCGAGGCTGAGTCGGCACGGTCAACACCCGATCTTTCCGAATCACAAATTCCTGATCCTGCACTGCACCTCTTTGTGGATTTTGTGCCAAAGCTGAGGTCAGGCCACCCAATAAAGCGCCTGAAAACAATAAGGATATCGCTAATCTATTCATTGGTTTAGTTCAGGTTTTTGAGTTTGGACTGGGCTTCTGCCTTAATTTCCGCATTAGTTGAGCGCTCTACGATGGACTCGAGTGTTGCCTTTGCTTGGAAGGTTTCTCCTGTCTTTTGGAAGTTATCTGCCAAGAGCAAAAACATCTTGCCATACCAGAAATCGTAATCCGCAAACGGTCCGGAGAAATCAAAAATGGCATCATTTGACTTTGGTACATCCCCTCTTTCTTGATAAGAGAAAGCTAACAAATACAAGCCTTCTGCTCCTTGTATGGTCTTATGGTCTCTGACCAAGTTCTGCAAAGTAGTTTCAGCCTGAGGCTTTTGATTCATTTCTCGCTGGGCCTTGGCTTTTGTCAAAAGAGCGGTTGGGGTGGACTCCGGAATGATTCCATCTAAAGTCATCAGACGATCTGCATAAGTGATCGATTGCTGATATTTGCGAGTAGCAAAATTGGCTACCATCAATCCTTGCACCGCTTCAGCTTCTTCCACCTTATTTCGGGCATTTTGCGAAGCAGTCTCCAAATAAGGTATTGCCGCCGCATAATTTTTTCTATCCAACTCTATCATACCCAACTTCTGCATGGCTCTCACACGCTGAGGAGAAGCAGGTTCACGCTCAAGCTGTTTGAAATAACCGATTGCCCGTTCTGTATCTCCGGCTTGAAGGAAAGCATCGCCTGCAAAGAACAAGGCCTCGGCTTTCTGTGCAGATTGAGGATAGCTTCTCAGGTAATTTTCAAAAGCTCTAGCTGCTTGAGGGTAGTTTTTATCGATGTACAAACTCTTGGCAGACTCAAATTCCAAGCCTTGAACATTTCCAGAGCCTGGATTTTTGCTTTTGTATTTTGCCACATAATCCCCAAACTCAGCTGATCTACCCTGAAGCGCGAGGGTTTCTTGAAGACCTTTCAGTGCCGTTTCAGCATTTTGCGCATTGGGATGATTGTCCAAAATCGACTTGTAATCCGAAATCGTCTGATCGTATCGCTGCATGGAGAAGTTGGCCACTGCCCTGCCTTCCAAAGCGAAAGGAACAAACGGTGAGCTTGGTCTTCCTGTAATCAAATCCGAAAAAGCACGGGATGCTTCGGCATAGCGGACCTCTTCCAGGTAGATTTGGCCTCGCTGAAACATCGCATCTTCCAAATACAAACTGCTTGAAAATCCACTGATCAGGCGATCCAACTGAGCTAGCGCTTCATCATTTCTATTTTGGAAGTTTTGGACCACCGCCAATCGGTAATAAGCATAGTCAATTCCTGAGTTGCGCTCAGTAATAGCTCTTTGGAAAGTAGCAGAAGCGTCGCCAAACTTCTTTTGCACATACTGACAATCTCCAAGTCTAAGCAAGGCATCGTCATAGTTTTGCTTCTCATCTCGACCTCTGAGTTTTTCAGTATATAAGCGAAATTGCTCTTCGGCCTTTGAATATTGTTGCGTATTAAAGTAGGCATAGCCAAGACCAAAGTGGGTTTTGATTAAGAAAGGATGACTACTGGCAGGATTCATTGCCTTGGCAGCTTCATAAGATCGAATTGCCTGAGGCAAATTGCCATCAGCGGTGTGCACCTCTCCCTTCCAGAAATGAGTTTCCAGCAGGAGGTCCTTGTCTGAAGGAAATCCCTGAGACTTATCCAAGTAAGAAATTGCCTGCTTATACTTTTGATCCCGGTAGTCCACCATCGCCTGATAGAAAGCCACTTTTTGGTAGGCTGACTGGATTCTTGGCGACTTCGTGCGGATCTTATCCATCTGCTCAATGGCCCGCAAGTAATCATTGGTATTGATTAATGCTTCAGAAAGAAGTGTCTCCGCTTCCGTGCGATGCCTGCCCGATGGATAGGTATCCAAATATTCATCTAAGGTGCTGATCGCAATCTGAAAACTGCCTCTTTGCAGGTTGGTCTTGGCAAAATTGAACAAGGCCTCTTCTTGAATTTGCTTGTTGAAAGACACCTTGGAAGCGGCCTGGAAGCTGGTAGAAGCAAAAGCAAAATTGTCCAGCTTGATGTAAGAATGGCCAAGGTAATAACTAGAGGACTGAGCGATTTCATCATTTCCAGTGGCAGAGACTTTCAGGTAATCTGTAGCTCTCTGGTAATTTTTGATTTCAAAAAATGAGATGCCAGCCTTGTAAACCTCTTCTCGGGAAAGTGTTCCTTTTTTGGCATTGATAAAGGCATCATAATTCTTGGCCGCGTTGGCAAAATCTTTCTTGGCGTAATAGGCTTCGGCCAAATACAAATGGATGGTTTCCCTTCGATCTAAGTTTTGACTCGAAGCCAACAAAGGCTCCGCATAAGTTATTGCCTGATCGTAACTGCCCTGCTGATAATAAAGTGCGGTCAAGAGATAGGGAACTTTGGTAGCATAGAAGGAAGACTTCCCTGCCGCCTGCAAATCAGCTACAGCTTTGGAAGTATTTCCCTGCTCCATCGCAATAAATCCACTGTAATAATAGGCATCCGGACTGACAGGCTGATTCAAGGTCTTGGCTTGATCAAAGTATCCCGCTGCCTGCCCGTAGTTTTTCAACTGGAAATAAGCATAGCCTTGCTTGAATAGGACATCTACTTTGGTTTCTTCATTCAGTCCTTTGGTATTGACTAAGCCAAATGCTTCAATGGATTCCTTGTAATTTCTTTTATAGAAAAAATGATTTCCTAAGTAAAGCCCGGCAGTGGCCACGGTCGGATGATTACCATGATCGAAAATGTAAGCCTTCATCAAACCGGGACCGTCCGGGCTCTCCAACTGAAGGGCCGACATGGCACGATTGAGTTGGGCATTCTTCCGCTGCTCTTCGGTGAGTGATTCAGACAAAAGGCTTGCATTGTCATAGAGACTGGCTGAAAAAAGCTGCTTATCGAAAAGCTCAAAATGGTAATCCAACGCTTGCTGTTGGCCGGTTTGATACAGCGTAGATTGAGAAAAAGATTCTACGCTCAAACCTAGGCCTGCAAGCAGCACCAGGTAGTATTTCATGTAGATTAAATTGGTTTAGGGTAATCAGTGTAAAATCTTGTACACTAACTCTCGGAGGATTTCACCTTCGTCCATACTGCCGGAGTCTACTCCTTTGAAACGAAGATCTGCCTCTTTGATGTATCCGAATACATCAATTACCTTGCCCAATTTGTAGTTTCTGGCAGCGGTTATGTATTCTTTTACCCCGTAAGGATTAATACCCAATGCACTCGCCAGCTGATTTTCGGGCAAAGGTCCCGCGCGATGTATCAAGGCGATTTTACTGAAATAATTATAAAGCAAGGTAAAAATCGGAATGACCGGATGAGCCTTGGGATTCTGTATAAAATAATGAATGATCTGATTGGCCTTGACCACGTCTTTGAATCCGATGGCTTTGGACAACTCAAAATTGTTGTAGTCCTTATTGATTCCGATGAATTTAGAAATATGATCAGGCGTAAACTTGGTGGGTTCGGGGAAGTTGATCAACATCTTACCTACCTCATTGGTCAGGACTTCCAGATTATTACCGATCGAATCAGCCAATAACTGATTGGCCTTTGGCTCAATATGATGGCCCAATTCTCTAAAATAGCCATCTACCCACTCGGTTAATTTCCAATCTTTGACTTTCTCAGACTCTACAAAAACCGATTTTTTCTCCAGTTCTTTTTTCAAAGAACTTCTCCCGTCCAGCTTTTTATGTTTGTAAGCAAGTACTAAAATGGTACTCGGAAGTGGATTGGTTAAGTAGCTAATAAGCAGTTTTTGAGCCTCCTCTTTTCCCCAATCCGGAATGCTCTGCGCTTCTTTTACCACCACCAATTGTCGCTCGGCCATCATTGGAAATTTTCGGGCATTATTCAGGATGGTACTGATGGGAGAATCTTTTCCATAAAGCACCAACTGATTAAATCCACGCTCAAATTCAGGGATGGCATTTTTCTCAATAAAGTCGGTAATCAAGTCAATGAAATAGGGTTCATCTCCCTGCAAAAAGTAGATGGGAGCAAACTTCTTCGCTTTGAGGTCTTTGAGAACTGCTTCGGGACTGACTGCCATAAGGGGAATTACTCTTGGCTTTAAAGATAACAGCCGAAGGGATTTTGAAGCAAAAAGAGGGAAAATAAACTTTGGTTTGGGAAACGGGGTTTACCTTTGTGTACTCGTTTAGACAGCGGGCTAGACAGGTAAATTACGATTGACGAAGTACGATTTACGACATCATTACCCATTCGAAATCCAAATTCCGAAATCCGAAATTTTCAGTCTTGCATCTTATGTCTAGCGTCTTAAGTCTTTTAGAAAATGGATTTCAATACTGGTTACCAACTCTATCAAGAAGGAAAATTTGAAGAAGCGCTCGCTGTTTTCGATCACTTGATTATCAGAGAAAAGGGCAAAAGTGAGCTACACCTCTATCGCGGCAGAATCCTAACCAGATTAGGAAAAGGCGAATTGGCCTTGGCCGATTTCGATCTTTTGACCGAATTGGAACCCTATAACACTGATTTTATCAGTGATCGGGCTGTGGTATTGCACTTGATGGGAAAGAATGAAGAAGCGCTTTCCGAGCTTGACCGTGCTGCTAATCTGGATCCCCGCAATCCTTACCGCTATTCCAGCCGAGCATTTTTAAAGGACCGAATGGGAGATTTTCAAGGTGCCATCGAAGACTATGAAAAGGCCATCGAACTTGACCCTGAAGATGCGGTTGCTTTTAATAACAAAGGATTGGTTGAGGAAAAATTGGGGCAAAAGGAACGTGCTAAACGAAGCTTTGAAAAGGCAGATGAACTTGTAGGCTATAAGCCAACTCAAAAGAAGGATGATCTTCCTGCCATTGGAGAAAAGAAATCCAATGAAATACCCCAGCCAAAGTTCACTCCCGTGAATGAACCTAAGAAGCTGACTGCAGGACACGTTTGGAAAACGCTGAAGTCTGTACTTGGTAATGAAGAGGCAAGAAAAGAGTTTTCCGGTTTTGTGAAGGGATTGCTAAGCGGAAAAAAGCCTAAAAACTCTTAATCACCCAAAGGGGCTTATTGATAAAATAGGACATCTTTTTGGAAAGGTTTTTAGAGAAAATCTGGTCAAAAAAGCTCTTCTTTCTACTCAGCGTCACGAGTATGTCACCTTTGGCCACTTGAAGGTAATTTTCCAAGCCTAGGGCAAGATCATCTCGGAATGATTTCAGCACGAAATTGATTTTCTCATACCTGACAAAAGGTTTGATCTCATCGATCATGGTCTGATGCAGGGCTTTTTCAATCGCTTTTTGGGAAGAAGAAATATGCACTAGGTCAATTTCGGCATCAAAAAAAGTCGCCCATTCTACCACTTTTTGGATGGCCAACTTATCCTCTTCTAAGTAATCTGAGGCAAAGACCAATTTCCTGGGATTTTTGAAGAAAACTCTTCTGGGCACCACCAAAATATCTCTGTCTGAAAGTTCCACCAATCGACTGGATCGGCTGCCAATGATATTTTCTCTCAGTTCGTTCATCCCTTCTGTACCTACCACGATCAATCCTGCCTTGATTTCATCTGCAAAGTCCAGGGTACCTTGGACAATTTTACCCTCCTTCAATGCGACTTGACAATCCTTTAATCCTTTGGCAAGACTTTCTTCCAAAACAGTTTTTTGAAGATTCTTAAGTTTTTGAAAGACAAACTCTTCCTGATACTTACCTTCAGTATCACTTGGAGAAAGTTTCAGGTAATCTTCCCGATTGAGCACGTGAAAAAGCACCAAATTGGCCTGGTACTTCTCACCAATCCTGCATGCGTATTCGATCGCATTCAAGGAGCATTCCGAAAAATCAGTCGGGCAAAGAATCGTGAAAGTCTGTTCCATAACTAAAAATCAATACCCTCTCTCTCGATTTACAAGATTTTGAAGAGGCCGGTTAGAATTAATTCTATTAAAGTTATCAATTATTTGGGGAGAAGCAGCCAAAGGATTGGTGACACTGGCAATGTGGGGAGTCAGTTGAATTCTGGATTCTTCCCAAAACGGGTGCGCTTGTGGCAAAGGCTCTACCCGATAGACATCTAACATGGCACCTGAAAGAAAACCTTGATCCAAAGCAGGAATCAGATCCTCTTCCACCAAATGCTTGCCTCGGGCAACATTGATCAAGTAAGTTCCCTTGGTGCATTGCTTAAATAGCTCAAAATTCAAAATTCCTTCTGTCTCTGGAGTCAGTGGTAGAAGGCAAACCAAGACATTGATTTGAGATAGAAATTCTCCCAATTGATTTTTGGAATAGTAGGGATAAGGAAAATCCGTCTTTTCCGAAAAGCCAAATCCGGACACTTGAAATCCGAGATAATTCAGTTTATCCATGACATCGCCACCTAAGGCCCCTACTCCCATCACTCCTACTCGAACAGGGATTTCAGGATTGGACATGTCCCACACTTTTTTCTTTTGGTCAGCTTGGTACCGAGTGATCTGACGGTGAAAATTCAAAACGCCCATGACCACATAATTGGTCATAGACCATGTAAGCTTTTCATCCACAATCCTGACAATAGGCATAGACTCAGGCACTGCGGGATCAGAAAGAATATGATCTACGCCTGCCCCCAAAGAACTTATCAGTTTGAGATTGGGAAACGAATTGAGATAACCGGGAGGATGCTGCCATACCAGGGCCATTTCTACATCCTCAGGTCGATGAATTTCAGGATAGACTTGAATGTCTATGTCAGGCTGATGGTGACGAAGTGCATCGATCCATACTTTAGGATTTCTTCCGGGACTGATAATAGCAAGACTCATTTTTTAATTTAAAGAGATAGGTGAGTAAAATTAACTCAATCTCTTTTTTGAGAAAGTCCACTGATAAAATATGCATAAAAACCTGTCAAAATGAGCGAATAAACTGTCAAATTGCAGACCATTCCAAAAATTGGAGTAGGATTTGCGATAGTCCAATCAATAAACAAAAATTATTTACCCTATATGCAAAACAAATTCAAACTCGTTTTTCTGGCTCTTCTTTTTGCCGGGTTTAGCAGCTTTGCGCAACAAATCCAAATGCCACAAGCCAGTCCAAGTGCCAAAATATCCCAGAAAGTCGGGTTGACGGATGTCACCGCGGACTTTAGCAGACCAAGTACCAAAGGAAGAAAGATCTTCGGTGAACTGGTACCTTATGGCGAAGTATGGAGAACAGGTGCCAACGGTGCTACTATTTTGACTTTCTCAACAGAAGTAATTGTTGGGGGGCAAAAAGTACCCGCAGGTTCATACGCGTTGTACTCGATTCCTGGAAAATCCTCTTGGACGATTATCCTTAGCAAAAACACCAAACTTTGGGGAGCGATCGGGTATAATCAGGCGGAGGATCAGGTCCGATTCAATGTTACCCCTTCTAAAACCAGCAAAAAATATGAGTCCTTCGAACTGAGCTTCAACAACCTGACGGACAACAGCGCTGACCTTTCGATCAAATGGGAACAAACCCGAGTAGATTTCACGATCGCTACAGAAGTAGATCCGATCGTCATGGCAGATATCAAAAAGCAGGTGATCGATGCCAATAGCACCAATCCTGCACTACTGTATCAAGCAGCAAACTACTACTTCATCAACAACAAGGACATGAACCAAGCCTATACTTGGATCAAGCAGTCTACCGACAACGATCCTAAGTATTGGACCATTCACCTCAGAGCCAAAATTGAACTGGCACTAGGTATGAAAACGGAAGCACTCGAGTCTGCCAATAAGTCTAAAAAGCTGGCAATCGAAGCTAAAAACCCAGACTATGTCGGTTTGAATGACAGGCTAATGAAAACGATAAAATAAAGGAAATTGAAACCGGGTCGAGAGATCCGGTTATTTTTTTATCATTGCCACTAAGCTAGCAAGGCAGGAAGTTTAATAATTGGTAATTACTTAGACTTAACTCATGGCTTTATTCATTCCCCCATCCGGGATTAAACTCTTTATTAGCCATGAGTTTTCCGCGAGCGAATTGAAACAAAACCCTTGGAAAAGAAAGTGGAAACCAATGGATTAAACGACCTGGAAGAACGTAGAACTTTTTCCCGTTGCAATCCCACAAATGGAAGTTAAACACCTACTTTCTCGGCAGCATCAATTGAATAATTACCGCAAAAACCATCACAGCCATACACCCTAAGGCATTGTACCAAAGAAATCCGATATCCCAATGGAAGCCTAGAATACCTTCCCCATTTTTGAAATGAACAAGTAAGATCAGAGCTTGTGACATCAAGGCACCAATAAACACAGCTTGTCCTTTGACCCATTTTATAAAAAAGCCAACCATGAAAATGCCTAGGATCGTCCCGTAAAATAAGGAGCCCAACAAGTTGACAGCCTGAATCAGATTTTCAAACAACGAGGCATAAGTAGCAAACAAAATTGCGCCCAATCCCCAAAATGCAGTGAATACTTTTGAGGAAAGCAAATAGTGTCTGTCAGTTCCTTCTTTCTTAATTGATCGCTTGTACAAATCAATTGTAGTCGTGGATCCTAGCGCATTGAGTTCAGAAGAAGAAGAAGACATCGCAGCAGAAAAAATCACAGCAAACAACAAACCCACAATGCCAGGAGGCAAATAATCCATCACAAACCGCATGAAAATGTAATCTGTGTCACGGGTCTCGGCAGTAGGATCATTTTTTACGATTAGTGATTTGACTTCTTCTCGAATAGAATTTTGTTCCGATTTGATGGACTGGACCTTTGATTTAAGTTCATTTGCTTTTTCTTCTTTTCCTTGGTCAATAGCAGCTAACATTTCCTGGTAAGTAGCTCGTCCGGATTCGAAGCTTTCCGAATATTTTTTCTCCAGCATTTCCAATTCTGGAGCGTATTCACTGTTTCGTAGCTGTTCGGTTTGCACCTGATTGAAAATCACCGGTGGCTGCACGTATTGATAAAACACAAACACCATCACTCCGATGAACAAAATGATGAATTGCATGGGGATCTTGAGGAATCCGTTCATGATCAAGCCCATTCTACTTTGAGTAAGCGTCTGACCGGATAGGTAACGCTGAACTTGACTTTGATCTGTACCAAAATAACTCAGAAACAGAAATACCGCAGCAGTCATTCCTGACCAGATATTGTAACGATCAGCCAGGTCAAATTCAAAACTGACCACATTGAGTTTATCCATCTTTCCAGCCACATGCATAGCCTCTCCAAAGGAGATTGGCAACAATTGGATCACGATAATTCCTGCCAGAATCATCCCTCCCATCATCACAGCCATTTGTTGCTTTTGGGTAATGGATACAGCTTTAGTCCCACCTGAGACGGTATAGATGATGACCAAAACACCGATGAAGATGTTGGTCCAAGTCAGATTCCAACCTAAAAGTGTGGAAAGGATGATGGCAGGAGCGTAAATCGTGATTCCTGCTGCCAATCCTCTTTGAATGATAAAAAGTAAAGAGGTGAGGGTTCGGGTTTTCAGGTCAAATCGATTCTCCAGATACTCATAAGCCGTGTAAACTTTTAGCTTGTAATAAATCGGGATGAAACTGACTGAGATAATGATCATCGCCAAAGGCAGGCCAAAATAGAACTGGATAAATCTCATCCCATCTTCGTAGGCTTGTCCAGGAGTACTCAGAAAGGTAATCGCAGAAGCCTGAGTCGCCATGATGGACAGACCAATCGTCCACCAATTGTCTTTATTTCCTTTGAGGTAAGATTCCAGGCTCTTTTGACCTCGGGTTTTATAAATCCCAAAAACCGCGATGGAAACCAGCGTGAAGAATAAAACCGACCAATCCAGCGTACTCATGCGAAGGCTACAGATAACCAGTAAAACAATCCAATCATGACCACGAGACTAGCCATTAGCCCGAGATATATTCTTGACCACTTCATCAGCCTTTCTTTCATTTTACTGTTCAATCAGATTTACAAATAATTTGATAGCACCTGGTACCCCGGAATGCAATTGTCTGAAGAAAGAGATTCCTGTGTAGACATAATTACCTCGCTCAATTTGGGCATGAATCAAAGCTCCTTGGGATGGATTCTCTCCAGGATCTTGCATGGTAAACGGCTGCTGATAGTGTGCATCTGGGTTGGAAGCAAAATACAAGCCTCGCTCCTGCACCCAACCTTTGAAATCTTCTTGATTGATCTGATTTGGCCCTTTAACAATCGGGCTGTCTGAAGAAATTTCAACAGGTGACTCTTGCACTGTCACCCGATCACGACCAATGGTAAATGGATAAGGCCCAAGTTGATTGGTCAAAAGCGGAGAACTGGTGTTGTATTGGACAATCAGATTTCCTCCAGCTCGAACATAGCCCATCAAGATTTGTTGATTAGCAGCTAGCTCAGAATTGGTATTGTAAGCTCGAATGCCTACTACGATTGCTTTAAACTGGCTCAAATAGTCCACCGAATAATCCTCTGCACCAATCATAGTTACCTTGTAACCCAGTGCAGAAAGTACCCCAGGCACATCGTCCCCTGCTCCAGGAATGTAGCCAATCTTTTCACCGGAAACCTTCCAATCTGCCTGGATCAAATTGATGTGGGCAGGACTGAAATAAGTCAGGTTAGGGATATGCTTATAGGAAATCTGTTTAGTCACCTGAGTATAGGACTTCCCGAATGAGGTCGTAAATCTGGCAGTGATCACCTTTTTACCATTGGTTTTTGGTAGAAAAGCGACCTTGAACACCCTCTTTTTTTGGAAAGCAATGTCCTCGATACTTAGGATTCTATATTGAGTGGAATCAAGTCCTTCAAAATCCAGGTTTCCATCCAAGATTTGATTTTTAAAATTCACTGTGACAGTAACTGTTGGATCTGCACCTGAAAGCAAAAAGACATTTTCTTTGGAAACAGTGAGATCCACCTCTGGCACTATGGTGAAGGGTTGTTTGATTTCCCCATCCACTTGATCATTGTGTTTGTAAAACAACTGAACAGGCAACTTGAATTGCTGATCTGCAATCGAAAAGGCAAGGTTACCTCCAATGTTTTGGGAAGAAAATGGAACCCCGATTCTTAGTTGATCAGACACGGAAAATAGCGCACCATCTAATGGATTCTCCAGCCAATAGGGCTGTGAAAATGGGCTGTTTTCAGGAATAATGAATTCAATAGGGAGAGTAATGCTCAAATTTTCTTTGGCTGATTTTACTACTTGAGAAGATTCCATTACCTGAAAAGAGACATTACCTATTTCAATCTTTGATGGGTTGGTAAGGACTAGTTCGGTTTTGATTTTCTCCCCAGGAAAACCCACTTCTTTTCTTGCGATATATTCGTATTCTAATCCCAACGCATTGAAAATTACCTGATCTAATTTCTCGAGTTTTTCCTTTACCCAAGACTCTTGGGAGTTCAAACTCAAAATAGCCTTTCGCAAAGAAAGCAAAGCAGGCACATTTTGATCAGGCTGAATGAAATTAAAGTTTTTCAAAAGCTGATCGACCTGAGATAGAATTGCTTTCCCACCAGGTAGCTGTTCCCAACGATTGGCAACACCGTCAAAAGGAGTATTGGAATAAGCCTCACCTCCTACCTGCTCAATGTAGTCTTTAGCATTTCCAGCGCCGGCCGTCGAACCAAAACCTTGAGATTTATGCATCGTTCGGCTATCCGCAGCGATCTGATGATAAGTTTTTCCAAGCAGCGGATCGTATCCACCCACTTCAAAAGCATGGTATTTTTTCCCTTCTTCAGGTTCGAATTCACCTCGGAAATTATAGGCATTGAAAAAAATCCTCTTGGGCTGCCAAGGTTTCACATAAGAAAGTTGCTGGGGATAAGCTGTTGTTTTACCAGCTAAATCAAAGGCTTCACCTGCAAGAATGGCAGAAGTGGTATGATGACCATGAGTCACCCCAGGGATGGTATTGAATCGGGTGATGATGATATCTGGTTGAAATTTCCGGATTGCCCAGACCACATCTGCTAGAACTTTTTCCTTTTCCCAATTTTGAAGCGTTTCAGTGGGATCTTTGCTGTACCCGAAATCTAGCGCTCTCGTAAAATATTGCCTTCCACCATCAGTTTGTCTGGCTTTGAGCAATTCTTGAGTTCGTATCTGCCCAAGCTCGATTCCCAATTCCTTTCCGATAAGATTCTGTCCCCCATCTCCTCTAGTCAAGCTGAGGTAAGCCACTTCAGCATGCTCACCATTGGCTAAATAAGCGATGAGTCTGGTATTTTCATCATCCGGATGAGCAGCTACATAGAGCACTCGCTTGGTTTCTCTCAGTTGAAGAATGGAATGATAGATTTGAGAAGAAGGAAGCGATTGACCAAAAGCAGAAAAACTCATGAACCACACACAAATGGTCCATGAAAATGGGTGAAACTTCAATTTGATCATATTGGGTTTGATTGGATGCGAAAACTATTTCAATCCTACTCGAAATAAAAAGCTTTTTTTATCAATGGAAGTGAGATTTACTCAAATTAAATTACTGAAGATGACAAGTGAAGTAGCTATACAAAGAGTGATTATCACCAGACTAATTCCTCCCCTATTCCAATTCTGAGTATAGAACCAGTGATTCATTTACCGCCACTAGGGCATAAAAAAAGGCCGGCTAGACCGGCCTTTTCAAAGGTATTGATTCAATTAATTATCCTGCCAGTTAGCACCAAGGATAGCGGAGATTTTTTTGTTCATAGCATCCATCTCTGCAGTTTTCTTCAGCCTGGAATACACTTGGAATAGGATGATCATGATATCCGTATTATCCGGCTTGATCTCTAGTGCTTTGGTGAAAAATGCAATTGATTCATTGTAGTTTGCATCTGCTTTCTTTCCTACTATCGGAGACTGCTTTTCCCATTCAGCATCTGAAAGGTCATTGAGGGAATTAAGTTCTTTTTGGGCTTGCTCCAAAAGTAATGCACCGGTGTAGTAATTTCCTTCAAAGAAATTAGGATCCACTGCGACTGATTTTTTATAGTCTTGCATGGCTCCTTCAAGATCACCAGCCTGCTCTTTTAGGTAACCGGATCTTAGCAGAAGACCTGCGTTATTTGGATCATTGGCCAAGGCGTCTTTGATTTGAGCCATAGCTTCATCCATTTTATTCAACTGTAGCAAAAGCTGGATTTCATACTCAGCAAGTACTCTGTCGTTTGGATATTCTTTCCTTGCCTTTGTCACGATGTCAAAAGCAGCTTCAGGATTTTTCTCTTCCGTGCTAAGAATCTGTACCATGAAGTAGTAAGCATTTGTTTTGTTATAACCTGGGATTTCGAAGAGGTAGTTGAAATGTCTCTTTGCATCTTCAAATCTTCCTAGGTCATTGGCAAGAAATCCTGCATTGTAATGAATGGTAGAGTCTGCCTTATCGATTTCACCAGCTAGATTGAAAAACTCATAAGACATTTCCAGATTCTCCTCTTCATACATCTTAAGCGCCTTATCGAAAGAAATATTTTTAAGGCTTAAGAGAGAATATGGCTTTAGGTTTTCTGGGATACCTGGCAATTCTTCAGCATAGACCGCTTTTCCAACCGGAGATGTTTTATTGCTTCCTGCCATCTCAAAAGCTTTTGAGAAGGTGGATATTGCCTGATTTCCGATCTCTACTGTTTCCATGGTGTTTGAAGAATCTCTTGCAAACATCTTGGTTTGAATTTGAGCCTTTAACAAAAAGGTTGCAGGATCACCACTGGTCTCAGGATTGGTAGTAGCACCCTCGATTGCGGTAAGAGCAGCGTCAAGCGTCCCTTGTTTGAAACCTTTCTCGGCTTCTTTTACTACCTTCTTTTGTCCAAAAGCCACAGAAGCTACTGCCACCATAGCCATTGAGAGAATTAGCTTTTTCATTAGCGTTTTTTTCTTTATTGTTTGGTTTAATCAGTTAATTCTACGTCAGATTCGGTTGAATCATTTGTAGGATCCGAGGAATCAGTCGCAAGATCGGAAGATTCGGTACTTTCTACTTCTTCTCTTGATATTTTTTCCACTGAGGAAATTTCGTCACCCTCTCCTACTTTAATCAATCTTACTCCTTGAGTGGCTCGTCCCATGATACGAAGCTGCTCCATGGATATTCTAATGGTAATTCCAGATTTATTAATGATCATCAAATCATCTGAATCTACCACTTCTTTTATAGCTACCAATGTCCCTGTTTTATCAGTTACATTCATAGCTCTTACACCTTTACCACCTCTGTTTGTGATTCGATATTCTTCAAGATCGGATCGTTTTCCGTATCCTTTTTCAGATACTACAAGTAGTGTCGCATTTTCCTTGGAGGCACATACCATGCCAATGACAAAGTCATTAACATCCGTTAACGTGATAGCTTTTACACCCGTAGCAGTTCGCCCCATTGGTCTGACTGCTGACTCATGAAAATGAACAGCCCTTCCTGATTTTGCTGCAATCACAATGTGTTGATCTCCATTGGTCATCGCCACATGAACCAGCTGATCATCTTCCCTAAAGTTTAGCGCAATGATGCCATTGGATCTTGGACGAGAATATTGCTCAAGTGTGGTTTTTTTAATCACACCTTGTTTGGTCACCATCACTAAGTAGTGATTATTGATATAATCCTGATCTTCCAGATTCTCTACTTGAATGATAGACCTGATCTTATCATCCGACTCAATATTGATCAAATTCTGGATCGGTCTTCCCTTAGAAGTCTTTGAACCTTCCGGAATTGCGTAAGTTTTCAGCCAGAACAATTTCCCTTTATCAGTAAAGATCAAGAGATAATTGTGTGTAGAGGCAGTAAAGATGTATTCTGTCCAGTCGTCCTCTTTGGTGCTGACACCTTTGGATCCCACTCCTCCTCTGCCTTGAGTTCGGTATTCGGTCAATGCAGTCCTCTTCACATAACCTTGGTGAGAAACGGTGATTACCACTTCCTCATTAGGAATCATGTCTTCGTAGCTGAAGTCTTCTGCATTATGCTCAATCTCGGTACGACGGTCATCAGCATAGCGATCCTTCATTTCTCGAAGTTCGGTTTTGATGATTTCCATTCGTTTGTCTTCATTGGCAAGAATCTCTTTCAACTCCTCGATCAACGCCATGATCTCCTTGTATTCTTGGATGATCTTATCACGCTCCATTCCGGTGAGTCTCTGGAGACGCATGTCAAGAATTGCTCTTGCTTGAATTTCACTTAAGTTAAACCGCTCCATCAACCCATTTCTTGCGGTTTCCGGATCTGCAGAATTTCTGATCAAAGCAATCACTTCGTCTAGGTGATCCAATGCAATCAGGTACCCTTCTAAAATGTGTGCTCTCTTCTCTGCTTCTTTCAGTTCAAATTCTGTCCGTCTAACTACTACCTCATGTCGATGGCTAACGTAATGAACGATCAGATCCTTAAGGTTCAGTGTGTAAGGACGACCTTTGACTAGAGCAACATTATTTACTGAGAAAGAAGTTTGTAGCGCTGTTTGCTTATAAAGGTTATTCAAAACCACGCTGGCTACAGCATCTCTTTTGAGTTCATAAACCACACGCATACCTGACCGGTCAGACTCATCACGAATGGCAGAGATACCTTCTATCTTTTTCTCATTAATCAATTGAGCGGTCTTTTCGACCATGTTGGCTTTATTGACCATGTAGGGAATCTCGGTGATGACAATCATCTCTCTGTTTCCTCCGTCCTTGACCTCCACATTGGCTTTACCTCTGACTACAATTCTACCTCGACCTGTTTCAAATGCAGCTTTAACTCCATTGTAACCATAAATAATACCACCTGTAGGAAAGTCCGGCGCAATGATGTATTTCATCAATTCGGCTACGGTAATATCTCTGTTCTCAATGTAGGCGATAATGCCGTCAATGACTTCTCCTAGGTTGTGAGGAGCCATATTTGTAGCCATACCTACTGCAATTCCCGAAGCTCCGTTCAAAAGAAGGGCTGGTACTTTTGCGGGTAAAACGGTTGGCTCTTTTAATGAATCGTCAAAGTTAAACTGGAAGTCAACGGTATCTTTATTGATATCAACCAGAAGCTCCTCAGCGATCCTCTTCAATCGGGCTTCGGTATATCGCATCGCGGCAGCATTGTCTCCATCGATGGAGCCAAAGTTACCCTGACCATCTACGAGTGTATATCTAAGAGACCAATCTTGGGCCATTCTGACCATGGTCTCGTATACAGCAGAATCTCCATGAGGGTGGTACTTACCCAATACTTCACCTACAATTCTGGCAGATTTCTTATAAGGTTTGTTGTGTAATACACCGAGTTCCTGCATCCCGTAAAGGATACGTCTATGAACTGGCTTGAGTCCGTCACGGACATCCGGAAGTGCTCTGGAAACAATAACCGACATCGAATAATCGATGTAGGCACCACGCATTTCCTCTTCAATGTTAATTGGAATGATGTGCTCGTTTTCTCCTTGGGCCATAAAATGCTTTTTCTCGCGTCAAATTTAAGGCTGCAAGATAGTAAAAAGCACAAGGTTAAAAAACCCTGAATTCACATCAAAAAGGCCGATTTTGAGGGATTAATACCATTGTCCCACTTTTCGGTTTTGAAACCTGAAAACTGAACTTCCCCGGTATTCAACTCCATTATGCATGTGCTTCATTACTACTCCGCAGCCTGGTATTTTACAGCGTTTGGTACCGGGTATTTTCATAGCGAAGCCTGCTTGTAGCCCATAAACCATTTGTTCAATGTTCTGAAATTCAGAAAAGTCACTCGATGCAAAGGTGAACTTTCTGAGCTCTCCTCCACCTTTTAAAAACACTTTTGCATATTCTGAAAAATCATATTCCATTCTCAATGATGCTCCAAAATAAGGGTCTTCTGAAACCGCCAATCTCGGAGTATAAGGTGCGCCTGGCAAATCTAATGCAGGATCATAAGCCTTAGTAAGCTTCATATTTCCAAACTCTCCTTCCAAAATAAACCTCCAAGGATAGTTAGCTCTTGCTCTCTGCTTAAGTTCAGACTGCATGTAAAGGTTATTGGTACTATATTTTCTATACTGCCATTTCAAAATGGATTGTCTGCGTTTGGCATCAAAAAGAACCAGCCCAACTGTTCCGTAGGTCTTTGAGATCTGATAAGTGGCACCTTCAAATTTAAACTCGTGGTCATTTCCACGCATGGGTGCAAGATTTCCCCATTCTCTTCCAAAGCCTCCGCCGATAGTAAGCAGGTTGAACAAATTAATTCTTACACCTCCGTTGACTACGGGCAACACCCAATCACCACCTCTCAAACTCAGGGTATCAGACAGCGAAAAAGAAGAACTTTCTAAATTCTGAAACTTTGAAATGGGGTAACGATTTGGGAATTCTGAGTAAAATGTGGTACCCATTTGTTGGTAGGCTGCCCCAGTGGAGAACTCCAAAGAAAACATCTCCAAGACATTCCGGTAAGCATTGCCGATTCCCGATTCACTTTTTGGATTTTTTGCTTTGGAAGAAATTCCAAAAATATCATCATCCTGACCAAAGCCAGAAACACTAACAGCGGATAAAAGAAAAAGAGCAATGCAAACGGATTTTCTGATCATGATTGGGTAACGAATTCAGACTTATTTTGGTGTGAAAATAAAAAAAGAAGCCTCTTTTTAAGGAGACTTCTTCAAATCTTTTGCCAGTATGCTTTTGGGTCAATTTTTAATTTCCTTCAGATTTTTTTTCCTTCATAGAAAGGATCATTTGATCCAATTTTTCTTTCAAAACAGGATTTGCTTTGATAGCTGTATTGACTTTGTTGTATATACTTACTCCCAAAACCTCCTCATTTTTAATCAATTCTGTTTTATATTCTACCACAGATTGTTGTAATGAATCCTGAAAATCTTTGATGGCTTTGTAGGCACCACGCTCCTCCTCGGTCAATTTAATTTCTTCTTCTTTGGCTGAATTGCCCCAAGCAGCTTTGATTTCATTGTACCTAGCCCCGCCGGCAATTACCTCGTTGTTTAAAATCATGTTTTTAAGCTCCTCAGTCTTATTTTCCACATACTCCACGGTCAGGACCTCCACATTGGCAAATTTTTTAAGATCCTCATCTGTCACTTCATTTTGAGCTGATTCTTCCTGAGCAAAAGCCGCTAAACTCAACCCTCCAAATAGCATCAAAAACATCAAAATTTTTCTCATAACTAAGTAAACTTTTAAAATGAAACATGAATCAATAAAGACCTTAACGTCTTTAAAGACAAGTTAAAAAGTCTAAAGGAAAATAATTTTTGATAAATGGTAAGGCTAAAAAATCAAAGAGACTTAAGCTCAGCGATGGTAGCAATAGGGTCTGAAGAAGTAAAGACAAAGCTACCTGCAACAAGAATATCAGCTCCTGTTTCAAGCAGTAAAGGCGCATTTTGAAGGTTGACTCCTCCATCGATTTCAATCAATGCTTTAGCGTCTTTTGAAGTCAACAAATCCTTTAGCCTCAATACCTTGGAATAGGTGTTTTCAATAAAACGCTGACCTCCAAAACCCGGGTTAACAGACATCACACATACCAAATCCAATTCATCAATCACATCACGAAGAAATTCTACTGGAGTATGCGGATTGATCGCCACTCCCGCTTTTGCTCCTAGTTTTTTGATGGCCTGGAGGGTTCTATGGAGGTGGGTGCAAGCTTCATAGTGAACAGTTATGATCTCTGCTCCAGCATTTCTGAAAGTCTCTAAATACAAATCAGGTTGCTGAATCATCAGATGCACATCCAATGGCTTTTGGGCGTGACGATGAATCGCTTCGGTCACTGGCACTCCAAAAGAAATGTTTGGGACAAAGATCCCATCCATAATGTCAACATGGATGTAATCCGCCTGAGACGCATTGAGCATCGCTACTTCCTGCTGAATATTACCAAAATCAGCTGCTAATATGGAAGGTGCTATTCGAGGAGCCATAGGAATTATACTTTGAGATGAAGATCAAGCTGCTTGACCTTGGTGGTTATTTTTTGATGAGTTTGGTACGAGATACATGAAGCCCATCTGTCAACTGAAGTATATAAAGACCGGGTTGAAGTTTAGCTAAATCAACTTGATAGGGTACTTCCTTGGATTCTCTAAGCAAAATTTGTTTTACTACCACTCTTCCCGAAACGTCAAACACTTTGAAATCCAATTCCTTGTTAGCTCCATAACCAATGGTTAACAGATCATCGGTTAAAGGATTGGGGTAAATTCCAATTGCCTGTTTTTCCTCAGAATCAATATTCAAAATTTCCCCCAAATAGGCTTTGGAAAAATTAGGAATGCCATAACCAAGATTATTATCAGGCTTTTCGTATTGAGATGCACTTCTGAGCAGATTCAAAATAAGCTGGTCTTTTTTCCATTCAGGTCTGGCTTGCCAAAGTCCAGCAGCCAACGCCGCAACTTGTGGAGCAGAAAATGAGGTTCCTTGACCTGTACCTACTGCACCATTTTCTCTAATGAGCACTGCGGATTGACCAAATGCCACCAGCTCTGGCTTGATACGACCATCTGCAGTTGGACCTCTTGAACTAAAGCTGGAAACCGTAGAGGTAGTTGTCACAGAACCCACGGAAATAATACCCTCTGCGTCAGCAGGCGCAATGAGGCTAGAAACTCCAGCCCCACCATAATTACCTACACTGTTCACTACCAAAATTCCCTTTTTGGCAGCGATGGTTGCTCCTCGAGTGATGTAAGTCGTCTTGCCATCCAATTGCTGTTTGGTGTAAGTCGTGGCAGGATCGTCAAAATCGATGTATCCTACCGAACTATTGATGACATCCACCCCAAGACTATCGGCATATTCGGCAGCCCTCACCCAGTTGAATTCCTCAATGCGGTATTCAGTGGCTACCTCTTCTGTAATGACAAAAATAAAATTGGCATCATAGGCACCTGCCACCAATTTAGCCTGCTCATTGGAAGCGATCAGGGAAGCCACATTTACCCCATGGGGATGTTCTCCAAAGACTTCAGTCCTCCAAGGTCTGACAAAATCCTTCTGACCTATAACTTGATTTTTGGAAAACAAATGCGCAAACGAACTGGCTGTTTTCATACCCGGAAATCCGGCATCAAACACAGCCACAGTTACTCCTTTTCCGGTAAAACCTGACTGGTGCATTTTGTCAATTCCAATGAGTTGATTTTGAAAATCGTAGGCATTGGATTGAACCTCAGATTGCCTGAGATGCCACTTAGGATGGATTTTTGTTGAATCAAAAGTCTGTGCAGCCTCACCAGGAAGCAACCTTGCACCCGGTCTTAGTAAAAAGCCTTTAGCCACCATTTCGACTCGGTCCACAAATGGCAAAGCTTGAATAGTTTTTGCCTTTGCCTCATCTGTCACCACAATGGCCGCATTTAGCCATTTGGAGGTATAGAGTAAATCTCTGGTCAATGGCAAAACCTGCGCTACATACTTCTCAGCTACAGGCAAATCCAAACTGTCTGCTTGCAGGTTTTCACGGGTTCTTCTATCAAGTGCTTTCTGAGTCAAAAAGGCCTTAGGATTGGACAATGACAGGGAAGTCTGCGGCTTAAATTTGAAAAAAAACGCATATCGATCTTGTGAAAAAAGATCATGACTAGTTCCCAATAAAAATACAAGCAAAACTAAAAGCCTATCGCACCTCATAATCCACCAATTTCATTTTTACCCGATATCCACCATTTATTAATTGCAAACCGAGACAATTGTTCCTTGAACAATAGGTTAAGACCTCATCGTATTTTTCCACCAAACCTATCCCTTTTTGGTAAATCTCATATCGGTTGTCTCGCTGGGTGACTTTATCGTCTAATTTTTCCTGATTTACCCTGGCAAGTTGGATTTGGGTCTTCCCTTCAAGAGTTCTAATTCCTACTGAATCTATTTCAAATTCATCTGCTGCAAAGGCCCGAAAGGCATTTCCATTCCATTTTTTACCCAACTCAGGCGGAAAATTCATAGCAACCACTGGTTGGTTATTTATCGTTCTGACCATGGCATTATTCTTCACCTGAAGCGAATATTCAAGTACTTTGTTCCAAGAAGTTCGGTTTGTGGACTTGGATCTCTCCACTACAAATACAATTTCACGCTCGGCATTCAAGTAACTTGATCTCAGTCGATCTCTGTAGAAAAACTTGGAAGATTCAGCATCATTTTCTCCAAAGTAAATGGTCTCATCGACTTCATAGATCCAAAAATTTCCCAAAACAAGAGGCTGAAAATCCTTTCCATTGTCTAATTGTATCGGTTCGATTTCTTGGTTGCAAGAAATCAAGGTTACACAAGAAAAAAACAGAAGTAGGTGAAGATAGCTCCTCATAAGATCGATCAATGCCTAAAAATACAAGGAATTTCCAGCTTAAGCACATCCAAAATCCCAATTCCTCAAACCCAAAATTTACTTTTCTCGCAAAAAATGCATGCTTACCTTAGCGCAACCAAACTTGGATAGCGGATATGTCTTTAAAAACTTTTGTAAAAATAAACCGAATCACCAATCTCACCGATGCCAGGTATTGTGCTGGAATGTATGCAAACGTGATCGGTTTCAGTCTGGAAGCTGATTCCCCTCATTTTGTCTCCCCCTCTCATTTTGGAGAAATTACAGGTTGGATTTCAGGAATTGAATTTGCCGCTGAGTTTAAGGATGCTTCTCCGGAAGAAATAATGGCAACATTAGAACAGTATCAGGGAATCACCTGGGTGGAATCAGAGCAACTTGATTCACTCCTTGATTTGCAAGTGGAGAGATTAAATTTGATCTACAAACTTCAGTTTGAAAACCTCGGTAACCTTGATGATTTAGCTGAAAAGGTAAAAAATCATTCCTTTTCTTTTCATCTAACTTCCAAAGAAGATACCCTCACTCCTGCTCATTTTGACGTTATCCATTCCCTTTCCTCAATCGGTAAAGTCATTTTAGGATTTGGAATTTCGGCGGAAAATGTGGCCCAGCTAAGTGCCAATCCATACATCAGCGGATTGGCATTGGATAGCGGTGATGAGATCAAGCCGGGTTTAAGGGACTTTGATTTATTGGCGGATATCTTAGAAGCCCTGGAAATAGAAGACTAAACAAAGAGCCCCGAATTTAAAATTTCGGGGCTCTTTGTTATTTATACTTCCATTTTTAGCTATCCCACAAATCTGAAAGCTTGTAAGGACTTTGAGGACCGGTGAAGAAGCTTCCGTCAACGAATCGGTGAGACACGCCAATATGGGCTAGCTGAGACAAATCCTCTTGGTCTAGCGTCAACTCAGCTGCTTTTAAATTATCCTTGATCCGATCCTTATTGATTGACTTAGGAATGACGGCAATCGATCTGGCAATTGACCACGCGATCAATACTTGACCTACGCCTACTTGATGCTTCTCTGCAATTTTTTTAACTACTGGATTATCCAACAGCGTAGGATCATCCTTGTGTCGCTCAGCTCTGGAATCAGGTGAACCTAATGGTGAATACGCTGTAAGCAGTACTTCATTTTCCCTACAAAAATCAACAAGCGCTTGTTGGGGCAGAAATGGATGAAGTTCGATCTGATTCATTTCCGGTTTTTCACCATTTAAGGCCAACAACTCATTCAATTTGGCTTGATTGAAGTTGGATACTCCAATATGTTTGGTCAAGCCTAAAGCTTTGATATCCTGCATGGCTTCCCAGGTTTGTGCCAAAGGAACATCCTGATAGGTGTAGAACTCCTCTCTCAACTTCGCAAAACCTACCCCAGGCTTGAAAGCGATGGGCCAGTGGATGAGGTAAAGATCCAAATAATCCAAGCGAAGATCATTGAGTGTCTTATCCAAGGCAGGCTTCACATCCTCGTGTCGATGGGAATCATTCCACAACTTGGAAGTCACAAAAAGGTCTCGTCTTTTTACCAATCCTTCAGCTATGGCATCGTGAATTCCTTGCCCTACTTCACGCTCATTTTGATAAATCGCAGCACAATCGATATGTCTGTATCCTGCCTCAATTGCCCAAAATACAGCCTGACGCACTTCTCCGGGCTTACTTTTCCATGTTCCTAAGCCTAAAATTGGAAGTTGGCCTCCGTTTTTAAATGAAAGGGTTTTCATCTGGTAGATTCTTAATAGTGTGGTTAAATTTAAATTTCTTGAAGTGGATTCGATTCAAGTATTTTTCAAAGGGCAGCTTTTTTTTCTAAGTAATGCTTAAATCTATTCATGACCCAAAGGTGAAGTTTCGCTTGGGTGTGGATATAAACGAACCACGGCAATCGTGGCACAAATTCATGAATGGCGGATATGATGTATTTGCTGTCAAGCACTTCTCTAAATTCAAGCCAACCATAATCAAAACGCTTCACCAGCCAGCCACCCGTAATGTAGAACAGCTGCCTCTGACTATCACTACGATCGGGTATCTGAGTCAGTTGCAGCATGGGTTCTTTTCCCCATAGCAAATGAAAACCCAAATCACCTCTAGCGCTTACTTTTCCCCGAATAATAAATCTGAAAAAAATTGGAAGCCAAATGGCATACCGATTGGCTACCCAAAGTGAAGAATTTTGACCCTTGTTTGGCATCCGTTGAATAGATCGAACTGTATTTTTCACCCCTTCTGAACGGACAAAGACAGGCATTTTAGGACGTTCAACAGTTTCCAAAGCCACTTTTACCGACTCTTCGTAACTGAGGTAATCCATGTTTTTTTGCTTGAATTTATAGCTGGGATTAACCAAAAGGGTGTGGCGTAAACTTTCAACTAAAGGAGAAACCAACTGAGGCGGACTATCACCAAATAAGCCCACCCAGAACTTGGAGAGGCCTAAAGAAAAAACAGGAACTGAAAATACAAATCGTTTTTTCTCCATCACTTGGGCTGTCCGCTCAAGCATTTCCCGATAGCTCATCACCTCTGGACTTCCGATTTCGATGATTTGATCATACACCTTAGGATTGCCGATGCAGGCATCCAATATTACCAGTGTATCATGGAGGGAAATGGGCTGAGTCAAAGACTCTGTCCATTGGGGACACATCAGGACAGGCAGTTTTTTGACCAGATTTTTGATCATGTCAAAACTTGACCCACCTGGACCTACTATGATCGAAGCCCGAATTGCAGTCAATTTGGATTTTCGAGAGCCCAACGTCTGCTCAACTTCAAGCCGGCTTTTGAGATGTCGGGAGAGTTTTTCCTCGGGTTCGTCCGGAAGCAAACCTCCGATATAGATGATCTGCTTGACCTCATTAAGCGCTGCTGCTCTGCTAAAATTATCTGCAAGTAGCAGGTCTGTGTCTTCAAAACTCCCTTGGTTCAACCTGGTCGATGCACTCATGGAATGAACCAAATAAATAGCTACATCCACACCTCTTAATGCTTCTACCGTAGAAGTAATCGAATACAACTCCACTTGCCTCCATTCTACCTCAGGATAGGGATTGAACTGAACCTGTCTTCTGCTTAGTCCGATGAAATGATACCGGTCTTTGTATTGGTCAATGAACCAACTTCCGATGTACCCTCCTGCCCCTGCAATCGCAACGGTCAGTTTTTTGGAAGGAAGTTCGGAGGATGGATTCATAAAAAAAAGGCTGAATACAAGTTTAACCTGCTCAGCCCTTTTAAAGTTTTTTTTAGAATCTTTATTTCATTGCCATTTCGTAGGCTTTGGTCGTCGTGTAGTACTTGGTGATCATATTTGGCACTTCCCAAGCGGGCATAGTACCGGATTTATAATACTCCAAAAACTTCTCGGTGACCTGAGCAAAATGCGCCTCGTGCCCATTATGATAGCTATCAGGGATCATCACTTGGTATTCCCCTGATGGCATCAATTTCACATCAATCCCAGGATACTTTGCCTGTAAAGTTTGCTTAACCGCATTTTCCAAGTCTGCTTGTGCCGAACCAAGGAGTTTTACATAAAGTGCAGGTCGGTAATTTTCTTCTTTGCCTTGACGGATGATCAGATTGGCTTTAGTACCTCTCATCATACTGTAGTGGGTATCTCCCGTACCATCAGGAGCTTGATAGTTCCACACCACGCTTACTTTCGCATGCTTGCCTTTGAGGGTGTAGTTCATTTCTCCATTGCTTAGAACCTCCAAGTTTCCGTTTTTGACATTCTTAGCCAAAAAGTCAGAGAAAGCTGGTTTCCCGGTCACTTGGCTAAACTCCTTCAAAGTCATCGAAGTAGGCCAAAGTTTGGCTGTATTTATTTTCACATCAGTAGTATCCAAAACCTGATCGGGAAACGCTTCCCATTGAATCAAATCGACCAAGTGAGTAGTCACATCGACGATTCCCGTCCCCTCTTTTTCCACATCAAAAAACCAATCCGGTCTGACCAAAGGAGCGCCTGACACATACTTGAAAAAGTGATGCACAGAAACTTTTGAAATCGCGGGATCTTCAGGCGTGCCGTCTTCAAGTGTTCCAAAAACTTCAGGAATCATCGAAAGCTCGCGCTGAAGCAAGGTGGTAATTTCAAATCGCTCCGTCATGATGTCGTAAAGCAAAAGATTTTTGTCTTTGGCAGTCTGAAATGCACTGAGCAATTTTTTGAATCCAGCCGGATTAATAACCAATGGTTTGTCTGCATAAACATGGATCCCATTTTCGACCGCGGACAGGATGTAATCGATTTTGACATCGTTTTTCCCTGCTACCATCATGACATTACCTGGCTTTTGGGAAATCATCTTTTGGAGGTAATCTGCACCGGAATAGACTTCCAAATTCCAAGCTGTTGGATTTTCAGGTCTGCCATTGTAGGAAGCTAGGCGGTTAAGATGGTCTTTGAGCTCTGCACCCTCAGGAGCAAAAATGTACACCGTCGAATCCACATCAGCATACATGGATTTATGAATCAAACCTGCATGAAAATGTCCCGGATCCAAGGTCATAATCCGCACTCTTGAATCTGATTCAGTGTTTTCGGTATTCATTTCTTTTTGAGCGCAACTAGCGAGAAAAAGGGCCAAAAAGGCCCCTAGAATATAATTTTTGGATATCATGTTTTCGGTAAATGGACTTAGTTTAATCTGATTGGGAAAGGTTTTTTAAGCTAAAAGCAGGTAAAACAAAGCTTCCTTTTTTCAACTTTCTGTCTTCAGCTTTCTGATTTTAACTTTCAGACTTTCACATAATCTGTTCCCCATGGCTTACGCTGCGGTCTGCTGAGGTGAGAGTTTGCCTCGGCATCATTGACAAATTGCTCTTTGGAAGGATCCCATTCCAGCTTTCGGTTGACCTTCATCGCCACATGACTAATGAGACAGACCGAGCAGGCGCGATGTCCGATTTCTACAGGAGAAAGCAAATCCGCTTTTCCTTGGATGGCATCAAGCCAGTTGCCATGATGCTCTGTGCTTCGGGTGAGTCGGATTTCATTTTCACCAATGACAGATTGAAGAATTTTTGGATCAGAAGCATCCAAAGCTTTGGCATTATTTCCTTGAGCCACCGGATCAGAGGAAGATGCCACATAATTCCCTCTTGACACCCAAATCCAACCTTCAGTGCCCTCGTACCGGATACCGTTTGGATAACCACCTGAAGTCAACATCACCACTCCATTGTCATATTCTGCTTTGACCATAAAGTCTCCATGGACATTCCACAAACCGGATCTAGGAAATTCTGCCACTGCCTCAATGTATCGAGGACCTGTCAACTCTGTATCAATCCCCCAAGAAGCAGAGTCAAAGTGATGCTGTCCCCAACCGGTGATCATACCTGCTCCATAATTCTCATGTCTTAGCCAGCCCGGACGTCCGTAATCATTTTGTGGATGGACACCGATTTCAGTATAGGGAACCTCAGGAGTGGAACCCAGCCACATGTCAAAATTCAGGTTGGAAGGAATCGGCATAGCGGGTGCCTCAGGACCAGAAGGATCTCCGGGGAGACCGATTCTCACGGTATGCACTTTTCCTATTCGGCCATTTCTTACCAGTTCGGCAGCTATTCTGAATTGCTCGCTGGATCGCTGCTGAGTACCTAATTGAAGTACTACACCTGTTTTATTGACTACATTTACGAGTTGGCGGCCCTCTTTGATTGTAAGAGAAGTTGGCTTTTGCACATAAATATGCTTACCGGCCAATGCAGCCTCCATGGCAGGCTGAGAGTGCCAATGGTCAGGAGTAGAGATAATCACCGCATCGATATCCTTATTGAGGAGCATTTCGCGGTAGTCTCCATATTGTTTGACATCAAGGTAAGGACTACCCATTTTTTTGGTGTAATATCCTTCCACCAGTTTTTTCCCATCAGCCATTCGCTTGCTGTCCACATCGGATACAGCTACGATTCTCGCCACATCGTGCTGCCATGTACCTGGCAAATCGTGATCTCTTGCGATTCGGCCGCAGCCGATCTGTCCGATGTTGATTTTATTTGATGGGGCATTTTTACCAAATACAGAGGCAGGAACGATGGTAGGAATACCAAATGCCGCTGTCGCGATGGCTGTTTTTTTCATAAAGTCTCTTCTTTCCATAACTAGTAAGAGGTAGGTTGTTCGGGTTTTATTTTACGAATGCTCTCCAATATGCTTCTGCTTCCTCAGGGCTCAATTCCCCATCGAAAACGATCATTCTGTATTTCAAGCTGTATCTGTTATTGGGCTGAAGATCCCAAGATTCATGTCTGATCGGGCAAAATTCGATGAATACATTTCCTTTTCCATTGTACTGTCCCACTGGCCAAACTCGTAAAGGTTCCGGATGTGCTTTGTTGGTATTGTGACTCAGAAACAAGATGCCGCTTTGGCCTGAGGCATCTGAAGTTTTACCCTTCACAAGGATCCACTTGGCGTTGGAACCATCGGCAGTTTTTCGGTCTTTTCCTTCGGATGTCAAAATGGTACTATTGTCATCACCCCAGAGTTCGGTGGCACGAAACCCTATTCCTCCTCCATATCGGTAATCATCCAATAAGATTCCACCGGGGATTTTGGTGGAAATGGTGGTCGTATAGTCTACCATGTAACGTCCCTTATCGGCAGGCTTTACTTTGATTCTCAGATCTTCTTCAATCGCAATTCGCTCCGCGTCGGGAGCTTTGAGATCGATGTGATTTTGACGGACATTCAGTTCAGCGGCTCCCCCTGCGATCTTCTTGGAAAGTACATGAGAAAAATCAACCCGTCCTTTTTCATCCCCCAAATTCCAAAAATCCACTTCCCTCCCGCTGATCGTTGCTCGTGTCCAAGGTCCCCAAATCCCGTAATGATGGTAATGATCTGCAGGTTGGATTCGACTCAGGACTTGACCGCTTGGAGAAGTGATCGGATGAATAAAACCCGATTTGCTGAAGGCTTCTTTGACTCCAGCAGGCACAGGTTCTTTCTTAGTTTGATAGGTTAATACGCTTTGATTATCAATGAGAAAATCTATACCAGTTGAAGTTTCTTTTAAATCAATCTTTTGCGAAAACGATCGCGTAAAAAAACCTAGAAATACGAGCAATAGAAGTAAATTTCTTTTGAAAGGCATGGAAAATTCAGGTTATTGGGCTACGAGTTTGAAGATATCAAATTCTCAAAGAAAGAATCCAAACTAACCCACCTAAGTCCTATGATGAGGAATATTTTCTACGGAATCGTTTTCTTGCTTTCCGCCCAAATTTCACTAGCGCAAGGCCTACCCGAGGTCACCTTAGACGAGCAATGGAAAGCCAAAATCCAATCTCTTGCTCCGCAGAAAACCCGATTTCCCAGCAATAAAAAGAAGCATGTCCTGGTATTTTCTCTGCATACAGGCTTCAAACATTGGGTGATCCCACACACCGAAGAAATGATTAAAATCATCGGGGAAAAAAGCGGATCCTTCACGGTGACAGGCAGTAAAGATATCCTCGAGTTTGAAGGCAAAAACCTCAAAAAATACGATGCAGTAATCCTAAACAATACCTGTTCGATCGGTGATCATCGCAACCTCTTTTGGGATAAGCTCAAAGAAAATACGGCGGTCGATTCTGCCACATCTATGAAAAAGGCCATCGAATTGGAAAACAACCTTCTTGCTTACGTGAAAAAAGGAGGAGGATTGTTTGTGCTGCACGGCGGTGTGACTACCCTGAATAATTCTTGGGATTTCAGCCGCTTGCTTGGAGCGAGTTTTGACTACCATCCTGTCCAGCAAAACTTTCAGGTAAGACTAGAGGATGCTAATCATCCACTCGTTCAAGCTTTTCCTTCAGAGGGATTCAACCATGTAGACGAACCCTATTTCTATAAAAATGCCTACGATGAGTTGGATTTCAAACCCTTGATGTATTTCAATAATGCTGAGATCAAAAATCAGCGTAAAGGTCAAGAACGTACCGAAGGCAAAACTTACGTGGCTTGGATTAGAGCAGAGGGAAAAGGGAAAGTCATGTATGCTTCTCCTTCACACAATGCCCAAAGCTTCGAAAATCCACAACTGTTGCAGTTTTTCCTAGATGGCATGCAATACGTCGTGGGAGATGTGGATTGCGATGAAACTCCGATTAAGAAGTAAAAAAAATCACTGGTCGTTCATATAGTTAAAGCGCATCACGGTCGGAGTGGATGCGTTTTTTTTATCTAGTTGGAATTCAATTTTTTTCGCCATTTCACTCAAAAACCCACGCGAATAGTTCAGTGCTTTTTTGCCATCAGGCATTTTTTAGCCAATTTCCCATCATGGAAAATGACAATCTGGAAAATCTCAAATCGTTTTTGGAAGAAGAGCTTTTTCTGATTCCTGAGGATCTCAAAAAACTGGAAGAGGAACTTTCCGGAAGTGGATCAGGAATAAATTTGAACGGGATGCCTAAGGCAATTGTGGCCTCACCGCCCAGCTCCTCACCTCCTGTTCGTTCTGAAACATCCGAACTTGAAAAAGTGAAGGAAGAGGTCAAAGCCGAACCGATTCCGTTAAAAGGGAATTTCACCAAAGGGATCCTCATTCTGCATGAAGAATCTGAACTGAGTGCAGAAGTAATGGACATGCTGGTCAAAATGATCAATGCATGTGGTCACTCCATGAATGAGGTTGGTATGGTATCATCTGAGGTTTTGGAAAATCGAAGCATGGAAGACTTCCAAGCTCTCAATGCCCACGTGGTTCTGAAATTTGGAAGAATTAAACATCCGATCAATGCCATCTCAGCTCCACCTTATGAGATCTATGCAGAAGAGGAAACCGAATATTTGTTTGCCGATGCACTAACCTCCATTTCTGAAGACAAAAATCTCAAGAGAAAGCTATGGAGTTCTCTCCAAGTTTTATTCAACTTATCTACCGGAACAAAATGAACGCTGAACAAACCAAATGGGCACGAAGATTCAAATGGATCAGTTTGATCGAAGGACTATCCTTTCTGATTCTTCTGGGAATTGCCATGCCTTTGAAATACATGTTTGATATGCCTTTGGCTGTTACTTACGTAGGCTGGGCGCATGGGCTTCTATTCATTGTATACATCTACCTCGTGTTTCCCACAGCTCAAAGTCTAAAATGGGAATTTGGCAGAACCTTCTTTGCTTTGCTCGCATCCATCCTTCCGTTTGGACCTTTTATTTTTGATCGAAACATCAAAAAGAGCCAGCAAACCAAATTTTAATCCATGGCTTTGATCAGTAAGAAAAAGCTCATTTACCCCATCGGCCCGGGCTTGCGTCGTTACTTGATCAAGTATGGAAGAGAAGTGGATATCCCGATTCATTACCATGAATTGTTAAGGTATTCCAATTCGATTGCACTCTATGATTCCAAAGATCAGGACACCCTATGGGAAACAGTTTTTTATGACCAAAGTGATCGGGAGGAAATTCACCAAAACGTAAAAAAGATCTACGCTCAGCTCAAAGCAGGTGGAGATATGTCGGTCATGGAGCATTTATACATAGACCGAATAGATTTGTGCATTTACGGAAATACACAGCCCTTTCGGGTGAGAATTGTCAATCGGATCAACGATAACTTTGACTATTTCTACATTAAAAATGCCGATGCATCACGGGTATATGGGCTGGAACTGGAGGATCTACTTTCTCCAAACAGGATAAGTTATTTGGTACACAAAAACACCCTGATCGAGGAACATGTAGCAGGAATCCCCGGGGAGAAATTTATGCGTCAGCACATGGATGATCCCAACCTCAACCCCATCCGACTGGCCAAAGAATTTGTAAAATTCAACGAGCGTTGCTTTGTCAGGCTGCTGGGAGACATGCACTCTTCCAATTTTGTGGTGGATGTGACCCCAGACTTTGAGGAGACACACTACCGTATTCGGGCCATTGACTTTGATCAGCAGTCTTATGAGGGAAAAAAGTCCATTTACCTTCCTCAGTATTTCAAAGAAAATAATGCGCTGATCAAGCTGGGAATGGATTTCATAACGCCTGAATCAATGAGGCAGTACCAACGCGAAGAAAGAGCATTGATCGCTACCAGACTCAAGTCATCGCATAAGGAAATTGAGGACATACTCCATACAATGGAAAAGGACAAAATCTCTCCCTCAGAAAATGTGGAATCTTTGAAAAAAGAATTGGCTAAGCATTATAAAAATGAACGATTCCTCCAATGTTCCAATATGGGTGGAATATTAAGGACGAGTCTCGAACAAGTGCTTGGTTAATGCCCTTGCGAAAAGGGTTAAATTTTTATTCAAAGATTTCTGTTATCTAAATCATGCATTTCATTTATTCTTTCGCTTTTCAATAATCATTCTATCTAAATTGGGGCAGATCACCTTATTCCATGACAAGAAACCCAAAGCTATTTCCTATACTTGTCGTTTGAAAAACTGCAAGAATTAATTCTGTCTCCTTTTCAATCATTCCAATACCCCACAAACCATGAGTAAATTCAATTTTGGAGATGTTTTTATAATCGATGATGATATCGTGGTGAGGATTCTTGTCATGAAAATCCTCAAGAATATCGGTTATCAGGGAAATATTCACCAATTCGAAAATGGGGAATTGGCATTGAATGAAATTACTGAACCTACAAAAGATGTCACCAAATCAGGATTTAACCTGGTTTTATTGGATATAAATATGCCAACCCTGGATGGTTGGGGATTCTTGGATGGTTTTACTGCCTTGGCTGATGACCAGAAAAAAGGCCACTACATCACCATGATCACCAGCTCCATTGATCTTTCAGATAAGGAGAAAGCATTTAGCTACCCGGATGTAAAAGACTTTATCCAAAAACCAGTTTCAGTTCAATTATTAAAAGATTTTTTGATTCAACATAAGCTGTTGGAAGAGTAAAAATGAACCGTATTCCTAGAAAGAGCCGAACGAGATCAAGCCCCAAAAAAAAAAGGGGGAAAGCTAAGCTTCTCCCCTTTTTTGATTACTTGACTAACCGTCTTAAATAAGTACCGTATCCGCTCTTTCCAAGCTTATCGGCAGCTTTCAACAGCTCTTCATTACCAATAAATCCATTGCGGTAGGCGATCTCCTCTATACATCCGATCTTCAATCCCTGTCTCTCTTCGATTACTTCCACAAACTGTGCCGCCTGAAGAAGTGACTGATGGGTTCCGGTATCTAACCATGCAGTCCCACGATTCAGGATAGCTACTTGGAGTTGCCCCATTTTGAGGTATGCATTGTTGATATCTGTGATTTCCAACTCACCTCTAGGGCTGGGCTTGATGTTTTTGGCTATTTCTACCACTTGATTGTCGTAGAAATACAAACCTGGAACGGCAAAATTGGACTTCGGATTTAAAGGTTTTTCTTCGATGGAAATTGCCTTTTGATTATCATCAAATTCAACTACTCCATATCGCTCAGGATCATTTACATGATAAGCAAAAACTACCCCCCCTTCCGGATTCGTATTTTCCAGCAAGGTTTTGTGTAATCCTGAACCATAAAAGATGTTGTCACCAAGCACCAAAGCTACCTTGTCATCACCGATAAAATCTGCACCAATAATAAATGCCTGTGCCAGACCATCCGGACTCGGTTGTACAGCATACTCAAAACGACAACCGACTTGAGACCCATCACCCAAAAGCTTCTGAAATGCAGCTGAATCTTCAGGGGTGGTAATGATCAAAATTTCCCTGATCCCAGCCATCATCAAGACTGACAGCGGATAATAAATCATGGGTTTGTCGTAGACAGGCATCAGCTGTTTGCTGACCGCAATGGTGAGTGGATAAAGTCTCGTACCGGATCCTCCGGCTAAAATGATTCCTTTCATTAGTTCAACAAATTTTTAAAGATCAATTGAAACCAAGCCTTAAAGAATGTCGATCGCTGATCTAATTCTTACCTATTGGTTTCAAAGGAAAAAGAATGAATTAAGCGCAAAGCTAAAATCCTTGGAAGATATTTAAACAGAAAATTTCATTACTGGAGAATTTAATCCAGCTCAACTGAAGAAGAAAGAATAGATTTGAGGTAAAAAAGAATACGAATCATGGTAAAATCGCCTCTTTTGATCTTTATTCTGTCTCTGCTCACTTGGTCTTGTACTACACCACAGGCCACTTTTGAACCTAGCCAATTGGAGCAGTTTCGTCCCGAATACCATTTTTCCCCCGCAAAGGGCTGGATGAACGATCCAAACGGATTAATTTACATCGATGGAGAGTATCATCTGTTTTTTCAGCATTATCCAGATACCACGGTTTGGGGGCCCATGCATTGGGGACATGCAGTTTCCAAAGATTTGATCAATTGGGAAGAACTTCCTATTGCTATTTATCCGGATAGTTTGGGATACATTTTCTCAGGAAGTGCGGTCTATGATGAAGCTAACTCCAGTGGATTGGGCACTACAGAAAATCCCCCATTCGTAGCCATTTACACCTATCATGACATGGCGGGTGAAAAGTCAGGAGCCGGCGATTACCAAAAACAAGCCATTGCCTACTCTTTGGACAAAGGTCGGACTTGGATCAAATTTGAAGGAAATCCTGTCCTTCCAAATCAGGGAATCAAGGACTTTCGAGATCCCAAGGTATCTCAGGTCATCCAAGCGAATGGACAAAGACTTTGGGTGATGACCTTGGCTGTGAAAGATCGCATTCAGTTTTATGGATCTCCCAATTTGAAAGAATGGAGTCTTTTAGGTGAATTTGGACAGGAAATCGGTGCCCACGGTGGGGTGTGGGAATGTCCGGATTTACTACCCTTTACTGCTCCGGATGGCAGCCAAAAATGGGTACTCCTAGTGAGCATTAATCCAGGTGGACCTCAAAAAGGATCAGCAACCCAATACTTCATAGGAACCTTCGAAAATGGAAAATTCACTCCAGATGATACCATGATTCGTTGGCTGGACTATGGTCCTGACAACTACGCCGGTGTGACTTGGTCTAATTTGCCAAAGGAACAAAACCGGACCCTATTTATAGGATGGATGAGTAATTGGCTGTATGCCCAGGTAGTACCCACTTCCACCTGGAGATCTGCCACCACTTTACCAAGAGAATTGAGTCTATTTGATGTAGATGGCACGCTTTTGCTCAAGTCATCACCAGCAAAAGAACTTGCATCACTCAGATCTGCCTCTTTCGAGGGTTCACATGAGGAAACTAACCTACCCTCTCAAGCAGTAGAAATCCTTGCTGAAGTTGATAATCCCGAAACTTTTTCCATCACCTTTAGCAATGAATTGGGTGAAGAAGTAACAGTTTCCAAAGAAATGGGCTTGGTAAGTGTGGATCGAAGCAATGCCGGAAAATCTGATTTCCATGAGGATTTTGCCGCTCTTCACTCTGCTCCAATGAGTTGGGAAGCCAAAGAAATCCGAATTTTTCTGGATGGTTCTTCCATAGAAGTCTTTGTCAATGAAGGTGAGCTGGTCATGACTTCGTTACTTTTCCCAAATTCCCCTTGGAAAAAAGTCAAAGTCAACGGCGACCTAGATCAAATCCAAATCTTTCAGCTCAAAAAACCCTAATCGGTCGCTAGAATAATTGAAATCTTTTCGACTACATTTGAGGTCAATTGGTTTCTAAAGAAATGAAAAAACGGCTTTCTGCTTTCTTTATCTCGCTCTGCTGGGTGGTAGGTATGATGGCCGTTTTTTCATTTCCTCCAAAGATAGACCTGTATGAAGCCAATCCTGCTGGCAAAACAGTTTTAAAAGAACTGTCAAGTCCGGATTTGCATATCAGAACCTCATTCGAAGAGCTCAAAACACCTCCTTTTGAAATCGATTGGAGGTTAAGTGCGAAACTCAATTCAGAATGGATTCCGGGTTTTCTATCGACGGAGATTGCACATATTTCTTCTTCATTTTTTCAGAAATCAAGATCACTTCTTGACATCCGACAATTTTTTATCCGGTATTTCTATAGTTGGTAGGTGAGATTTTCTTTCAAGGCTATATAGCCAATTAAGATTTATTTCTCACCTCATTCTCATCAACTCATGTTTTCAATCGATCCCGTGACAGCTATCCTGTCATTCGTGCTGTTTTGCGCATTCTCAGTACCATTCATTTATCATATTCAAAAAAACAAGGCCAAGGAAAAACTCCTTCTCCAAAAAATCAAAGCTGAAGGACAATCTCAGGGAGTTCAAGCCACCGAACTGGAAACTTGGAGAAATCAATATGCTATTGGCCTCGATCCTTCCAAGAAAGTTCTACTCTACACCTTCCTAGGAGAACTTGAAATTTCGTGTTCAATTCACCTTTCTGATGTAAAAAAAGTGAGTATCTCCAGGAAAACCAGAGAGGCAGGAAATGAAGAGGCCAAAAGAACACTTATCGATAAAGTCGGACTGGAGTTCACACATGCATCAGCCAAGAAAAACACTTACTTCGAATTTTATGATTCTGAGCTGTTTTCAGATTTGGCAGGCGAGACACTTTTGGCTGAAAAATGGGCTGAACTCATTCAAAAACATCTTTGATTCAAGCACGGGATGGACAGGAATCTGTCCATCCTTTCAATTCATCTAGTTTACCTAACCCAATCATCTATGAAAAAAGAATCCTGGGGGTCAAGAACGGGTCTAATCCTGGCAATGGCAGGCAATGCGGTTGGCTTAGGAAATTTCCTGAGATTTCCTGTTCAGGCAGTTCAAAATGGCGGCGGAGCTTTCATTTTGCCCTACCTTATTTGTTTCCTTTTAATGGGAATTCCTCTCCTGTTTACCGAGTGGAGTATCGGCCGATTTGGTGGCAAACTTGGCAATCATAGTACCCCTTACATTTTGGACTCGATGAGCACTAAGTGGTATTGGAAATACATTGGGGTATTTGGAATCTTTACCAACATTGCGGTGATGGCCTATTATACCTACATCGAATCCTGGACATTCATGTATGTAATCCACAGTGTAATTGGGACCTTTTCAGGTTTGGGCAAAGAGGAGATCAGTCAGTTTTTTGATCAGTATGTACTTTTTCAAGGAGCTGATTTCGGCATTCCTCTATTTCCGGTTTTGGTCTATGTAGGAGTTTTGGGACTCAATGTTTACATCCTCTCCACGGGTTTGGGAGGAATTGAAAAAGTGGCAAAAATCGGGATGCCGTTGCTGATTCTTTTTGGAGTTATACTGGCAGTGAGAGGCTGGACCATGGGAAGTGATTTTGCTTCAGAGGCTTTTCCGGATGCCAATGCGTGGGATGGAATTAATTTTCTTTGGACTCCACAATATAGCTCGCTTGCCGATCCTAAAGTTTGGCTGGCTGCGGCAGGACAGATCTTCTTCACACTCTCGGTGGGCATGGGTTCGATCCAATGTTATGCCTCCTATCTCAAAGAAAATGAGGATATCGCGCTCAATTCTGTTACGGCGGGATTTACCAATGAATTGGTAGAAGTACTGCTTGGGAGTGCTATCGTTATCCCGATTGCAGCGGGGTTTTTAGGGTTGGATTGGGTATTGCAAAATGCAGGTTTTGGAATGGCATTTCAGACCATGCCGTACCTGTTCCAACAATGGGGTCCAATGATCGGCGCTATTGCCGGAGTGTGCTGGTTTGGTCTGTTATTCTTTGCCGGCATCACTTCTTCTCTGGCCATGGGTACGCCCTGGATGGGTTTTATGAAAGATGAATTTGGATGGGGAAAAGTCAAAGGAGCAGTTTCCTTTGGCCTTGTTTCCTTAGTTATGGGTTTGCCTACGGTGCTGTTTTTCCAATATGGCTATTTCGATGAATATGATTATTGGGCAGGAACAGTCAGTTTGGTGATTTTTGCTTTCCTTGAAACTTTGCTTTTTACCTGGATATTCGGAATGAATCGGGGTTGGGAAGAGCTCAATCGAGGAGCGGACATCAAGATTCCAAGTGCATACAAGTGGATCATGAAATATGTAACTCCGGTACTTTTATTCCTGGTTTTGATCGCAGCATTTGTCACTCCTCAGGGCAACGATTGGAATGCTGCCATTTCGGGACTCTTCAGTGGTGATGGATGGACACTGGACAACAGTTCCTTGATCTCCAAACTGACTTTTGCAGACCTTCAAGCCCAAGTCGCAGCGGATCCAAACCAAACAGCCTATTTGGAAGCTAAAATGTGGTACTCGGGTCTAGCCCGAACCCAGCTTGCAATGTTATTCCTGGTCATAACAGGCATCGTGTGGTATTCTTCTCTCAACCGAAAAAAATCAACTTTATGAACACTTCAGCTTTCATCCTATCCGTCATTACCCAAGGATTGATACTTGGAGTGACGCTCTATTGCTTTTACCTGGTTTTGAAAAAACCTAACACTGAAAACTAACTCTGCCTAAAGCCTTGATTTTTAATCAAGGCTTTTTTTATCCATTTCGGGCATTTTTCCACCATAGGAAGCTGAATTTGAATTCCTATTTTCTAATTTGTTTGATCCAAAGCACCCATTCCACTTCTTTTGATTATTTCTTCATGAGAAAAGTCCTTATACTCTTTGCTCATCCCAAATTTGAACAATCGGATGTCAATTTTGAGCTCATCCGATCGATTAGAAACTTAGAAAATGTCCAAGTCCGAGATCTTTATGAACTCTATCCTGATTTTAACATTGACATTCAGGCAGAGCAAGAAATCTTATTTGAATACGAAGTGATTATTTGGCATCATCCAATCTATTGGTACTCCTGCCCGCCACTGCTCAAACAATGGATTGATTTGGTGCTCGAATTTGGTTGGGCCTATGGACCGGGGGGAGTTTTCCTGAAAAATAAGTATGTGATGAATGTGGTGACTTCTGGAGGTTCGAAAGAGGTGTACTCAGAAGAAGGAAAAAACCGATACAGCATGGAAGATTTCCTGAGACCCTTTGAAGCCACTGCCTATCTGTGCCTGATGAGGTATATGCCTCACTTTCACATCGGAGGAACTCACCGAATGAGTCCTGATGAAATCAAAGGTAAAGCCGAGGTTTATCGCAATCTGATTTTGACCCTTAGAGATTCGGAAACGATTGATTTTCCCTATATCCAAAAAGGCTAAACCATGGAAAGTTTTTTTGCACAAGCCATCATCTACATAGTTGCAGCGATCATTTGCGTATCGCTTGCCAAAAAACTGGGAATGAGCTCAGTATTGGGCTATCTTCTTGCAGGTATTCTGATCGGACCTTATGTATTTAAGTTCATTTCCAATGAAAGCGAAGGTCAAGATATCATGCATGGAACCGAATTTGGAGTGGTGATGATGCTGTTTTTGATCGGGTTGGAACTGGAACCCAAAAATCTCTGGAGAATGAGAGATTTGATCCTAAAAGTAGGACTCGCCCAAGTATTGCTGACCACCTTGGCTATTTTCGGATTGGGTTTGGCATTTGGTGTGGCCTGGAATATTTCCCTCACGGCTGCGCTTTCGATTTCGCTTTCATCCACTGCTATCGTACTCCAATCGCTCAAAGAAAAAAATCAGCTGGATAGCATAGAAGGCAAGATGTCCTTTGGCGTGCTCCTGCTTCAGGACATTGCGGTCATCCCAATCTTGGCCATCTTACCTTTGCTCGCTTTAACTGCACCTGAAATGATCGCTCAAGGGGATCACAGTGGGTTTTTCGAGCAATTCCCCGGTTGGATTCAAACCTTAGCCATTTTTGCAGCCATCGGACTGGTGATCCTTTTGGGAAGGTATGGTTTTGGACCGCTGTTAAAATTGGTAGTAAAAACACATCTCCGCGAGCTATTCGTAGCCACTGCCCTGCTCATCGTGGTCGGAATTGCCTATCTGATGATATTGGTAGGATTGAGCCCTGCATTGGGTGCTTTTCTCGCGGGTGTGGTCTTAGCCAATTCACCATACAAACATGCCCTAGAAAGCGACTTGGATCCTTTCAAGGGGATTTTGCTTGGTTTGTTCTTTATTGCGGTTGGTTCTACCATCAATTTTTCTCTGATCCTATCAGACCCCACATTGGTAATCGGACTTACTTTGGGAGTGATTTTGGTCAAAGCCTTCATTTTAGTCGGGATAGGAAAATTCAGGAAACTAAGTGTACCTGAAAACCTCAATTTCTCCTTTGGATTGGCCCAAGCCAGTGAGTTCTCTTTTGTCACTTATTCGTTTGCTTTCCAGCTTTCGATCCTAGACCGAGTCACAGCTGATACCCTCATGGCAGTCACCGCCTTGAGTATGGGTTTGAGTCCTATTTTGATGCTCATTCTTGACAAAACCATCATCCAAAAAGAGGGGAAAAATGGAAAAAAAGCCACCGGCGAATCAGATGTGGTCAATGAAAAAAATCAGGTAATCCTTTTGGGGTTTGGCAATTTTGGTTCAACTGTAGGGAGATTTCTCCGCGCAAATGGCGTAGAAGCCACCATCATGGACTCAGACCCTGACCAAGTGGATTTTCTGAGGCAGATGGGATTCAAGGTGTATTTTGGAGATGGCACGAGGCTGGACCTACTGCATGCCGCAGGTGCTGAACATGCCAAAATCCTCATCTCAGCCATCGATAGTACCGAACACAGCATCAAGATTGTGAAGCTTTGCAAAGAACATTTTCCGCATTTAGAGGTAATGATCCGCGCCAGAAACAGATTTGACGCCTATGAACTCATGGATGTCGGAGTGGAAAACATCTACCGTGAGCACTTGGATACCTCCATCCGAATGGGAGAAGATGCTTTGAGAAAACTGGGATTCCGAGCACATACCGTCCACCGATTGGGTAAGCAGTTTAGAGACTATGACGAAAAAGCGCTAAGTGTCCTGGTGCAGTTTAAAAACAACAGGCAAGAGTATATTTCCAAAGTGAGAAAGCAAATCGAAATGCAGGAGACCCTTCTCTCCGGAGAATTGAGTAAAAAATTCTCGCTCAATGACCATGCATGGGATAGTGAGCAAATGAAAAATTCGACAGATCAAACCAACAATTCCCCAGAATCCAGTGCTAACCACTAATACTCAAATTTCCATTAAAGTCACCTTGCCCAGAACTAGGGTTTCTTGGAAATTTCAACAGGTATACCTCTTGACAACCATTTTCCTGTTGGTTTTTGGAATCGGAAAAGTAAAGGCTCAACGTTTCTATGATTCCCTTGAAAAAGCTCGATTCTATCTGAATGAGGGGAATTTTAAAGAAGTCTTTTTGTTTTTGGATGCATTGGAAAAAGCAAATCCCGGTGAGGAAAACATGATCCGCCTCAAAGGTCAAGCCTTCTACTGGTCAAAGGACTTCGAGCAAACCAACGTCTTTTTCAGAAAAAAAATCTCCGAATACCCTGAGTTGCAATGGATCAAACTTGATTATGGAAGGATCTTATACGAATTGAATCTATTCAAGGAGTCACAAGAAATAGTTTCTTTATTTCTTAAAGATCAACCTGAACATCCTGAAGCCAACCAAATGATGGCCGCGATGAATTATTGGACGGGAGGTAACCCAAAAGTTTCCTATCGATACCTTGACAAGATTCTTACTACCTATCCAGAAAATCCAGCGGCAAATGACTTAAAGTCTTCCATTCGGCTAGCCACTGCACCCTATATCATCGGCAAATCAGAATTTTCCACAGATACCCAACCCCTTCAATTTTTCAGATTTTCTACGTCAGGATCTTTCTACCAAAACACCTACTTGCAGCCTGGATATTCGCTGGATGCACGATCCTATACTATCGGTTCAGGAATTTTCTGGGGCCAATTTTGGAATAAATCCACTTTGCCGGCTACGGGTACTTCTTTAATGTTTCGGGCAGGATTAGCCAATTCTTCAACTTGGAGTGCTTCCGTAGTGACCTATGGGATAGCTGTCAGCCAAAAAATACCCGGCTCAATGACTTTAAGCGCATCCCTGGATAAGGAAGCTTATTTTTACACCTTAGCCAGCTTGAGTGAACAAGTATTGCCCATGAGCTACAGACTGGAAATCGGAAGAGATCAAGCTGAATCTTGGACTGGGAAAGCCATGGTCCAAAGAGCTGAATTTGAGGATTCGAATTGGGTTCAGACTATTTCTGTTTGGGCATTGTATCCTGTACTAAAAATCTCCACCATCCGAATGGATTTGGGATATGCATTTAATCAATCCAACTCAAAGGAAGTACGCTTTGAACCGAATCGCCCCATTCTGAATAGGCAAAATTCCACACCGTCCGGAGCCATTATTCCAGGGGTATACACGCCATATTTCACTCCTATCAACCAGCAGATTCATGCTGCACTTGCCAAAATTCAATTTCAATTATCAGATAAAATCACCCTCAAGCTCACCGGAAACGTAGGGGTTAAAGCTCAAATCGACAATCCCAACACGGTATTTTATGGGAATCCGGGAAATGGAAATGCTCCTATCAAAGAAAGTGATATCGTGCTGGAACTCTACCCTACTTCCTACACTCCAGTTGAACTTTCTACCGAGTTTAACTTTAAACTCACCAGCAAAGCAAATCTGGTAATTCAGCATGCCTATCAACGCACGATTTTCTTCGAAAGCAATACAATGGGAGCCGGTATTAATCTTAGAATCTGGAATGATTAACCCTTCTTTTCAAAAGCTCTGGAAATTTACCCAAGCTAAGTCGGTTTCGCGATGGGAAAAACTTGGCTTGGGAATCCTAGTCATTGCAGGGATTGGATCCATCCTGCGTATGGCGGAATGGTGGTTTCGGGCCCAACATGTAGGCAATCTATGGCTTTACCTTATCCTATCCTTTGTATTTTGGTATGGTATGGCCCGATTGATCATTAGTTGGGTCAATTATTTGGGAATAAAAAAACCGGTCAAACCTGAAACTCCAAGAGGTCTAAGAGTGGCTATTTTCACCACCAGCTCTCCGGGTGAGCCACTGTCCATGTTTGAAAAGACCTTGGAAGCATGTGCTCAAATCAACTACCCGCATACTACCTATCTTCTGGATGACACCCGAGATCCTGAATTTAGAAAAGTAGCTGAAAAACATGGAGCCGTCTGGCTCGAACTGGTAGGAATTCCGGGTGCAAAAGCAGGGAAAATCAATGCAGCACTTTCCAAAACTGAGGAGGATTTTATACTGGTTTTAGATCCCGATCATATTCCTTTTCCCAATTTCCTGGATGAGGTACTGGGATTTTTCAATGACCCTCAGGTAGGTTATGTTCAAGTTTCACAGGGGTATTACAATCAATATCGATCCTTTACAGCATTGGCTGCTGCAGAGCAGACCTATACGTTTTATGGCCCAACCCAAATGGGAATGCACGGATACAATTGTGCAGTGGCCATTGGTGCCAACTGCACCTTCAGAAGAAAGGCCTTGGAAACTGCAGGTGGTCATGGCGTAGGATTGGCTGAGGATCTCGTCACTGCTATTCGCATTCACGCAGAAGGTTGGAAATCTATTTATCATCCCGTGATTGTTGCGCGGGGATTGGTGCCTGAGGACTTTGGCTCCTTTTGCAAGCAACAACTGAAATGGGCTCGTGGAGTCCATGAAGTCTTGTTTGATGAAGTCCCACGACTTTTCTCCAAGCTTAGCTTTTGGCAAAAACTTTCCTATCTCACGATTGGCACCTATTATCTGGAAGGATTTACGACGCTGATCTATTTATTGATCCCATTTTTATACTTCTGGACAGGTTTGCTCCCTGCTCAAATGTCATTTTTGGAATTTATTACCTATGGATTTCCTGTTGTAATTTTCTCCTCAGCGATTTACCTCTATGTCCAAAAGTGGCTTTGTGATCCTGATACAGAAAAAGGAATCCATTGGAGGGGAATGATCATGAAATTTGCTTGTTGGCCGGTATTTTTTCTGGGTTTTATTCTTTCACTTTTGAATAAAAAAATCCCCTACATCCCCACAGCCAAGCAAGCTGTCATTGGAAGTATCTCTCCATTTGCAAAACCATTACTAATTCAAATGGCACTTTTCATCTTGACAATAGGGATAGTTTTGTACCAGAGAATCGGAGTACTCAGTGATGTTCAACTACTCAGCACAGCCGAAATAACTTATGGAATGTTATTTTTCGCCCTGATTCCATTCTTGATGGCATCAGCTGCAATGTATGCAGTTTGGGAATCGGGTAGATTAGACATTGCATCACCTTGGGAGAAAGTAGACATCCTAAACCTATTGAAGACAAAGGAGAATAAGGAAAAATGAAAAAGATCCTCACCCGATTTTCTGTTGTATTTACTGCCATCGTTTTGGGCTTGACCTTGGTCTACCTATTGGCTTTTCTTGGAGATAAATCATCTGGACCAGCGGAAAATTTTCTGAAGTCGCTCAATCAGTCGGTTTTCGAATGGGAGGAAGAATATATTCTAAAAAACAAATCCCAGACAAGGGCACAACGATTGGAATGGTTAAGTGCCTCCCTGAGGAATAAGGACTCCCTGCAGCAGCTTGATCAATTTTTATTGGGTGCCTATGACAATCAGGTAGATATTTCCTTTCAGCCAATTATTGATTTGGAAGATTCACTCAGAACTACATTTTCTCTTTTGCATATTTACACAGCTTGGGGAAGCAAAAAAGAACAAAGGTTTCCCATCGAAAAAGTAAGAACCATCGCTGCCTTGGGATCTATTCCCATGATTACCTGGGAACCTTGGCTCAATGATTTTACCGGAGGTGAAAATGAGGGGATTGCTGCCAATCAGGATCCAAACAAAGGTGGACTTAAGCGAATCATAGAAGGGAAATATGATGCCTACCTGTCTCAATGGGCCGAAGATGCAAAAAACTCCGGCGTTACCATTTTCCTGAGATTGGGACATGAAATGAACGATCCCTATCGCTACCCTTGGGGACCTCAAAACAACAGGCCTGAGGACTTCATTGCAGCATGGAAACATGTGGTGAGCCTGTTCAGGAGCGCTAAAGCAGAAAATGTGATTTGGGTTTGGGCGCCGCATTTGGCTTATGGAGAGTTGAATTCCTTTTATCCCGGAAGTGAATGGGTGGATTGGATTTCTACCGGCACGCTCAATTATGGAACCGTAGCACCCTGGAGCCAATGGTGGAGTTTTGAAGATATTTTCGGAAAGCACTACCCGGAACTTTCACTTTACAAAAAGCCTATTCTAATTGCCGAATTTGGATCATTGGCAGTGGGAGGAAATCGAGCGAATTGGTATGCACAAGCATTGAGAAATTTCAAAACCAACTATCCTCTTGTCAAATCCCTGATCATCTTTCATCATGGAAATGACAATAGCACTACTTACCAAAGCTTGGATTGGAAAATCTCCTCTGATCCAGTTGTCTTGGACTCCATTCGTCCTTTAATCCAACTTATTCAAAAATAATATTCTAAGGTTTTGGAAAATTAAACAGTGTTTAATTACATTTGAACGTTCAATAGAAAAATGGGAATCAGCGATCGTAAAGAAAGAGAAAAAGAAGAGCTACGCGAGAGAATCCTCGTGGCAGCCAAATCCTTGTTTCTCCAAAAGGGAATCGATAAGACTTCCATCAGAAATATCGCTGATCTGATCGAATACAGTCCTGGGATCATTTACCATTATTTCAGAGATAAGAACGAGATCTTTCATGCGCTGCATCAAGGAGGATTCAGCCAGTTGATGAGCAAAATGAGCGTGCTATCCTCGGTGAGAAATCCATTGGAAAGACTCAAAGCAATGGGAAGTATTTATGTAAGATTTGCTATGGAAAACCCTGACATGTACGATCTTATGTTTATCAAAGAAGCCCCCATCGATCACGTCGCCAACTCCGAGCATGACGATTGGAAAGAAGGCGGCGGCACGTTTAATTACCTCCGATCCACCATTGCGGAATGCATGAGCCAAGGGTATTTCCAGGGTCACGATACGGAGGCACTTTCCTACATGATATGGTCTACTGTCCATGGAATGGTCTCTCTAAACATCAGAAAACGCTGCGAAGTCATTCTGCCTGAGCGGCAGCATACCATCGTGGAGGAAGGATTGGAAGAGTTCTTTAAAATGCTGGATCGAATCTAAAAAAATTTACCCCATTATTAAACACTGTTTAATTTAAAAACACTGAATAATCATCTATGAAAAAATCCTTGCTAATTCTTTTGGGATACTTGGCTTTTTATCCTTCGACGAGTTACTCTCAGTCTATCTTGGACGGTTACCTCGAAGAAGGAATCAAAAACAACCTGGTCCTCAAGGAAAAAAATCTTGACTTGGAACGAAGTCTCCTCGATCTGAAAGATGCTAAAAGCTACTTTCTGCCTTCCTTGGATTTCAATGGCAATTACACCCTGGCAAGTGGCGGACGAACCATTGATATTCCGATAGGTAATCTGTTGAATCCAGTATACACTACACTCAACCAACTGACCGGCTCCAGTGCCTTTCCACAGCTGGAAAATGTCTCTGAACAGTTTCTGCCGGATAACTTTTATGATGCTCGATTTCGGGTTTCGATGCCTTTGTATAACCGCGACCTGATGGCTCAAAAGCAAATCCGGGCAAATCAGACCTTGCTTTCCGAATACGAGCTGGCCATCTATCGCGCAAATCTGATTCAGGATATCAAAACCGCCTACTACAACTACTGCATGGCAAGCACCGCAGTGGAAGTAATTGAAAGCAGTAAAAGCTTGGTGGAGCAAAACCTAAAAGTAAATCAATCGCTCCAGGCCAACGGCAAAGCACTTCCGGCTGCTGTTCTTCGTGCAGAAAGTGAAGTAGAAAGCATCGAAGCCATGCTCATCGAAGCCAAAAACCAACAGAAAAACGCAGCCAACTATTTCAATTTCCTGCTCAACCGACCTATGAATACCGAAATCAACAAAGAGGATTTGTCCCAATTCCCTTTGGAGTTGATGAGTGAATCTGGTGAATTTTCCATTCAAGGAAGACCGGAAAGTCTGAGAGTGCAAACGGCCACCTTGATTCAGCAGACTGCCTTGAAAGCAAATCAGAACTTTTGGGTACCGAAGATCAACACCTTTGCTGACTTAGGGTCGCAGGCTTTTGACTGGAGATTTGACAGCCAGTCCAGGTACTTGATTTGGGGGCTAAATCTGAGTGTACCCATCTTCCAAGGCAATCGAAACAGAAACCAGATCCAACGTGCTCAGCTTAGCATTCAATCCCTCCAAAACCAACAGCAACTCCTCGATCAAAAGTTGGAAATGGACTTACAGCTGGCAAAAAATGAATTAATCAGTCAAAAAGCCGCCTTGGAATCTGCCACCAAGAAACTCAGCTCAGCCACTGCCTATTTCAGACTGGTGGAGCGAGGCTACCGAGAAGGAGTCAATTCCCTGATCGAATTCATTGATGCCCGCAATCAACTGACCACCGCATCGCTTCAAAAAAACCTCAGCACCTACAAACTGCTCAAAGCAAACGCCCAACTAGAAAGACAACTCCACTCTGTAACTCCTAAGCCATGAACCATTTTTCAAAAGTAATCTTACTCCTAGTCACAGGCCTAAGTGTAGCCTGCGGCAAAACTGAAACGGAATCTTCACTTCCCCAAAAAGGAGCTGCCATTCCTGTAGAGGTGATTTCCTTGCAACCGGGTTCCTTTTCCTCCGAAATCACCGCCAGCGGCACGTTTACTACCAAAGATGAAACTTTACTTTCCTTCAAAATCGGAGGAGTCATTTCCAAAATTCTTGTAAACGAAGGGGATGCAGTAAAAGCAGGACAAGTCCTTGCCACCCTAGATTTGACTGAAATTCAGGCCGGCCTGACTCAAGCCAAACTAGCCTACGAAAAGGCACTGAGAGATCAGCAGCGCGTAGAGCGATTATTCAAGGACAGCGTGGCCACCTTGGAGCAGCTGGAAAATTCAAAAACAGGATTGGATATCGCTGCTCAGCAAGTAAAAACAGCCGAGTTTAACCTGAACTATTCACAAATCCGAGCCTCAAAAAGCGGCTTCGTTCTCCGAAAATTCGCCAACGCAGGACAATTGATTGCCTCGGGAGCACCAGTCCTGCAAGTCAATGGGGCCCAGGACGATAATTGGATCCTTCAGGCTACAGTGACTGACCAGCAATTGAACCAACTTTCTTTGGGAGACTCTGCCACCATTTATCCAGCTACCAGTGAAACCGGAGTAAGTGGCACCCTCATCCGAAAGAGTCAAGCTGCAGATACCCAAACAGGCACCTACTGGATCGAAGTCAGTCCTATTTCGAAAAACGGACTTAAACTAGCCGCAGGAATGTTTGGAAAAGTCACCCTCTCTCCTTCTGCCCAAAAAGACGGATGGCAAATCCCTTACCAAGCACTCTTGGATGCTCAGGGTGATACAGGTTACGTGTTTGTGACTGCAGACGGAAAAACCTGCAAGAAAATCCAAATAAAACTGGGTAATATCTCTCAAAATACCGTGCAAGTGATTTCTGGCCTGGAAGGCTACACGCAGCTCATCGTGACAGGCAGTGCATATTTGGCAGATGGTTCTACAATCGAAATCAAGAACAAATGAAAATCTCAGATTTTGCTGTAAAGAACTATCAGTTTACACTGGTCATCTTCCTGATGACTGTGGCGGTGGGATTGACCACCTTTCTGAACATGCCGAGAAGCGAGGATCCCGTGATCGATTCTCCGCAGTTTCCCGTGATTGTAATTTATCCCGGTGCCAGCCCCGAAGACATGGAAGAGCTCGTGGTCGATCCATTGGAAGAGGCCATCTATGCACTGGAAAGCATCAAGCGGATCAAAACCGAAATCAAAGACGGGGTAGCCGTAATGGTGGTAGAATACAACTACAATGAAGATGTAGACGAAAAGTATCAAGAACTCGTCAGAGAAGTCAACGCGGTACGCCCTGAGCTACCTGAGAATATCTTCTCCATCAAAATCAACAGGGTCCGACCATCCGATGTGAATGTGCTCCAGATTGCCCTGATCAGCGAAAATGCATCCCGAGAAAGCCTGAAAAAATCAGGGGAATTACTGCAGGATGAGTTGGAAAAAATCACACAACTGAAAAAGGTGGATTTATTCGGCCTACCTGATCAGCTCGTTCGGGTAGATCTTCGGCTGGAAAAAATTGCTGAAATGAATATTCCGCTCAATGCCATTTTGGGAAGTATCCAAAGCGAACTGAGCAACATTCCCGGAGGGCAGGTAGAAGCAGGCAGCAAATCTTTTAATGTCAAAACCAGCGGTAACTATACTACTACCGAGGAGATTGCCGAAACCATCATTTACAGCTTTCAGGGAAAAAACGTCAAGCTAAAAGATGTAGCAGCTGTTTACGAGGATTTTGAGGAGTCCAAGCATTTGACACGGTTGAATGGCTATCGGTCGGTTTTTGTGACTGCAGCACTCAAAGAGGGAAATAACATTTCCAAAGTGCAGGAAACCTATCGATCAGCGATTGAAAAAGTTGAAAAACAGCTTCCCGAAAACATCGATTTGGTCGTGGCCTTTGATCAGGCTGACTATGTCAACAGACGCCTGAGTGGTTTGGGAATGGATTTCTTGATCGCCATCGCCTTGGTTTTCATCACCTTGCTCCCGCTAGGTAACAGAGCCTCCATCATTGTGATGATTTCCATTCCCCTTTCCCTAGCAATCGGATTGGTCTTGCTCAATGCATTGGGCTATGGACTGAATCAGCTGAGCATTGTGGGCTTGGTAGTGGCCTTGGGGCTTTTGGTAGATGACAGTATTGTGGTGGTGGAAAACATCGAACGCTGGATTCGCGAGGGATACTCCAAAAAAGAAGCCGCCCTAAAAGCAACCAAGCAAATTTCACTTTCGGTGGTAGGCTGTACCGTGACCCTGATCATTGCCTTCTTGCCTTTGGTTTTCCTTCCTGAGGGTTCGGGCGACTTTGTCCGCAGTTTGCCGATGGCAGTCATCATGAGTGTGTTGGCCTCAATGCTGGTCTCGCTGACCATCATTCCATTTCTTTCTACCTGGATGCTCAAAGACAAAGGTCCGGATCATACCAACAAAGTATATGACTGGTTTCAAAAAGGAATCCAACTCAGCTATGCTCCGCTATTGGAGAAAGCACTCCGGAAACCGGTGGCAACATTGGTGATTGCAGGAACTGTCTTTCTAGGATCCTTAAGCCTATTTCCGGTGATCGGATTCAGCTTATTCCCGCCTTCGGAAAAACCGCAGTTCCTGGTAAACATCACCACCTCTTTGCAATCCAACCTGACCACTACGGATGAGATCACCCGAAAAGTAGAAAGTGAATTATCAGGTATACCGGAGTTATTGAATTTTGCCACCAACGTGGGAAAAGGAAATCCAAGAATCTACTACAACGAGATTCCTGAAAATGAGCGAACCGACTACGGGCAGATTTTTGTCCAGCTCAAGCCGGAAACCTCCCCTCCCCGAAAAATGGAAATCATCGAAGAGCTCAAAACCAAGTTCTCCCAAATTGTCGGTGCAAAAGTGGAAGTAAAAAACTTTGAGCAAGGACCGCCGGTGACCGCGCCTGTGGAAGTAAGACTATCAGGTGAAAACTTGGATACGCTGAGAAATCTTGCACTAAAAGTCGAATCCATGCTCAAGCAAACAGCTGGTACGATTTACGTCAACAACCCCGTAGCTAATTTAAAAACAGACATCAAAGTCGACATCAACAAGGACAAAGCCCGTCAACTAGGCATCAATACCGCCGACATTGACCGAACTGTCCGGTTGGCCTTGGCAGGACTCAATTTGGGTTCATTTACAGATCAAAATGATATCGAGAGAAGCATCTTGGTGACTTCTCCTCGACCGGAAAAAGCCACGCTAACATCTTTTGACAACTTGTATGTCAATAATTTTCAAGGGGTAGGAATCCCACTTTCTCAGGTAGCCAACTTGACCTTTGAAAGTAGCACCTTGTCTATTGACCACTTTAATAAAGAGCGATCGGTTTCTGTGTCATCCTTTGTGAATCAGGGAGTCCTTGCCGATCGAGTTATAGAAGATGTGATTGCGAAAATGGATGAAATGAAGCTTCCGGATGGGTATTCCTACAAAATGGGAGGAGAATACGAAACCCGGCAGGAGTCCTTTGCAGGCTTCAACACGGTAATTATTGTCACTGTCTTCCTATTTATCGCTGTTTTAATTTTGCTTTTCAAAACTTTCAAGAGCACGATCATCGTTTTATCCGTGATTCCACTCGGTATGGTTGGGGCGTTGATTGCACTTTGGATTACCGGGAACTCTTTGTCCTTTGTAGCGATTATTGGCCTGATTGCGTTAGCTGGAATTGAGGTAAAAACCTCCATCCTCTTGGTAGATTTTACCAATCAACTGAGACAGGAAGGCAAGCCACTGGATGAAGCCATCCGTGAGGCAGGTGAAGTGAGGTTTTTACCAATCGTGCTTACCACCATTACCGCTATTGGAGGATTGATTCCGATAGCACTCAGTACTAATCCGTTGATCTCTCCGTTAGCTATCGTGCTGATCGGAGGATTGATCAGTTCAACCGTATTATCCAGAGTAGTCACCCCTGTGATGTATAAATTATTACCTCCAAAAATCTGAAAACTATGAACCAACAATTCTCACAATTGAAAAAAGCGGTGGAGGTTTTTCACTCCTACGGCATCACGTTAGCAGGTCCGAGAAAGCACGATCATTTTATAAAACAGCTCAATATGGATCCGGTCTTTGTCAATGGGCTCATTTTTGAATTGGAATACAACCTGAAAGTATTTCTACAAGATGAACTTTTGGGCAAAGCCTGCACACCTAAAGAAGTCATTCAGCTTTTGCTGAATATCCCTCAGGACAACTGATAAACCAAAGCCTCTCCATACGAGAGGCTTTTTTTTGGAAAAGATTTTATCCATATCAAAAAATAAATGGCTCCTCCATTCGTCATTTGGTAGGCATGAAAAAAGCACTTTTAATTTTACTCCTCCTGATCTCCTCGAATGGATTTACCCAAACCCAAGCAGATCGTAATTTTTTTGGATTATCCCCTTCCGAGTTTTTAAATCTTACTTCACTCAACGAACCCATAGTCTTTCAAAAAGTCGATTATCCCCTGCTCCATGCAGCTATTTTTCACCTGACTAATGCCGAAAGAGTCCAACAAAATTTACCTCCCCTTTCCTTTTCCAAAGAAGCCCAGCTAGCCGCCGAAAGTCATGCGCAAGACATGGTGACCCACCGATTTTATTCCCATACCAGCCCGATCAAGTTCAAAAGAACACTCAGAGATCGGCTCAATAAACAAGGAATCAATCCCAAGTATATCGGCGAAAACATCAGCAGTACATTTGGAATACAGTATGAGGAAGGTAAAAAAGTAGCCAAACCGAGGATTCCAGGAGAATTCAGCTACTTAGCTGCATCGTATTCTGCACCGATTCCACCCCATACCTATTTATCTTTTGCCAAGACGGTAGTCAGACTTTGGATGAACTCACCCGGTCACCGGCAAAACATCCTAAACCCCATTTTCACGCACCTCGGATGCGGTACGAAAGTGTATTTTGATCAGAATTTCTACCAAATGCCCTACTTCATGTCGGTGCAAAACTTCATCAAGAAGTAGCATTGAAGTCACAAAATCAGAAATCAGATGAATCTATACCCCATTAAACTTTCCAAGAAAAATGGCTGTTAATGACTTCATCAACACAATTATGAAAAGAAGAACTTTTCTTACAGGACTAGCCGGAATCGTACCTGCCAGTGCCCTGATGTATTACCTCAGCCCCGAAGAAGAAATCACTGTGAGCCATACCTCCAATCCCAAACTGCCCTACCTTAAAAAGCCAAGCGACTGGAAAGGCACCCCGCTCCGCAGCGATGGAACCTTCCAAAACCTTCATCATCCCTTCAGCTCGAGCATGTATGAAGTACTGAAATGGAAGCTTGGAGGCAATCCCCAGGAAGAGGAAAAGAAAAAGGACACCAAAAGACTCTCAGTTGAAAAGATAAATGGACTTCCCCCAGATGGCAAAGACCAGCTTATTTGGCTTGGACATGCCAGCTACCTGATCCGAATCGGTGGAGTTACACTACTGACTGACCCCGTTTGGCTGGACAATTGGGTGCTGAAACGCTATTCAGAACTGCCCATCGATCCTCAACAGTTGCGGGATGTGAATTACATTCTCATCTCACATGATCACCGGGACCATTGCGACGAAGCTACGCTGAAGCTACTCGGAACGATTCTGCCCAATGCCAAAGTCCTGACAGGGCTGAGCATGACCTCTCTGCTACAACCCTGGCTACCCAAAAATCAGATTCAGGAAGCCGGTTGGTTTCAATCCTATGACTTAAAAGAATCGCTCCGAATCACCTTTGTGCCTACTCGGCACTGGTCCAGACGGGGATTGCTCGATACGAATCAGCGGCTTTGGGGTGGGTTTTTTATAGAAAGTGATGACAAAAGCTTCTACTTCATGAGCGACTCAGGATATGGTGAGCATTTCCAACTGATTTCCGATACGATGGGATCTCCCGATTTTGCCATGATGGGCGTGGGTACATTTAAGCCGGAGTGGTTTATGCATCCTGTGCACGTGAGTCCGATGGATGCAGCCAAAGCCTTTCGGGAGATGGGAGGAAAGCACTTCGTGCCCATGCACTTTGGCACCTTTGACCTCTCCGACGAGCTGCTGCTAGAGCCCTTGGATTGGTTGAAAGCAAATCCAAGCGAGGTCAATCATTCCCTAATCGAGCCCATCGTAGGTAGAAACCTTTTGGTATAAGAGAAAAAAATTCTTGCTATAAAAACCTCAAAAAGGCTTCAGGATTATTGAGAAAGCTTTTCATGATCGTGAAATGCTCAGTGTCTTCCACGGGGACATTTTTCACCTGATCCTCAAACTGAAAAATCTGCGCATCCGGTAGGCACATCAGGATCGGCGAGTGCGTGGCAATGATAAACTGACAGCCTTCATTAGCCGCCAGATTTTTGATCAGAGAAAAAAGCGCGAGTTGCCGCTGAGGAGAAAGCGCCGCTTCAGGTTCGTCAATGAGGTAAATCCCTTCCGGCTGGATCCGAGATTGCAGTACTTTCAAAAATCCCTCTCCATGCGACACTTGAGTGAGGTCTCCGTATTTGCGCTGCAAGGCATCCTTCTGCCCATGCATCGCGCCTACCGCCACTTTGAGCCCGTAGCCACTCAGATTTTTTTCAAAATCCACGATATCACCCTTTAGCTCTTGATCAATGCTTCTCAGCCTTTTCACAAAACCAAAGTAATCCTCTGCTCTGAAGAAGAAGCCCCGATAGGCTTTATTTTTCCAGAGAGATTTTATTCCATCACTGAACGCTCTGAAATTATTCAGTGTATCATCCAGCTCGAGCTCCAGGCTCCCGATCGCTGGCAGATTGATTTTCAGAGCAAGGGCCTTGAGTAAGGTAGATTTACCGGATCCATTTTCTCCCACAAATACCGTAATCGCTTTTTCAAACCGGAGATGATCCAAAGACTGAAAAGCAGGAATGCTAAACGGAAACCGGCTTGGATCGCCTTGAGGTAGCTGTATGGAGTCGAGGTAGTACATGCCTGCGGGAAAAGATCACGGGGTGAGTTACCACTTTTTCAGCTGCTGATAGACCAAATGCTGCGGAAATCCCATGACGGTGAAATAGGACCCTTCAATACTGGTGACTCCCATGAATCCAATCCACTCTTGAATGCCATACGATCCCGCCTTGTCAAAAGGTCTATACCTTCTCACATAGTGCCAAATCTCATCTTCTTCCAAAAACCGAAAGGTCACTTTGGCCTCATCTTCCAAGGTGATTCGTTTTTTCGCACTCTTCATGGTCACCGCTGTCATGACGGAATGTGTGGTACCTGATAGGCTTTTGATCATGTCAAAAGCCTCCCGTTCCGAATTGGGTTTCCCTAAAATCCGACCCTTTTCGATCACCACGGTATCAGCGGTGATCAGAAGCTCATTGTCTTTCAACTCATGGGGAAAGCTATCTGCCTTCAATTTGGATAGGTAGGCAGCCGCAAATTCGGCAGGAAGCTCAGCGGGTACAGTTTCATCCACAGGATGTACCATGACCTCAAAATCAACTTCCAGACCTCTGAGAAGTTCTTGTCTCCTGGGAGAATTGGAGGCTAAAATGATGCGAATATCCTTCAGTTTACTTAAAAAAGGCTCCATAGTCATAGTCAAATTCATCTTGCTTTATACTGGCAAACAACAATCCACCCAGGGCTTTTGGATAAAAGTAGGTGGATTTTTGCGGCATTACCTGTCCGGATTTACAGACTTCAAGCACTTGCTCGAGTTCTAGTTCCCGGGTGATAATTGCGAAAGTAGCCTTTCCTCCCCTGACCTCACGGACACATCGGGAAAAATTTCTTTCAAAGGCCAGTTGATCCGAGCTTCGTTGCTTTTCCTCAGTCAATCCCAAGATCTTTTCAAATAAAATATGGTGTAGAATCACCAGGTCAAGATTTCTCAGCACCTCAGGGAGGTCAGGCCTCACTTGATTAAATTTCTCAGACTTGAATTTTATCACAAAAGCTTCATCCTCCCAAATCAGTCCAAAGGACCACTTTCTTTGAAAAGAATAATTGGCCAATTCCTCTGCTTCTCCGATCGATCTGACCTCAAACCAGTCTTGAATTTTGACTAGAAACTCCGCTTTAGAAACCTCCAACCCATAAAACAAACGATGGGTGGGCAAAATCGTCACGTGATTGCCGTGTACATTGGTCAGGTACATCAGATGATAATCATACCCTTTCCAGGTCGCCTCGGAAAATCTCCATGCTTGGGATTTTCTATAAGCGATCGCACCTTCCAAACGATGATGCCCATCCGCCAGAATGATAGTTTTGTCTTTCAGCTTATCAAGAAATCTGGAAATAGTCTGCACATCAGTAATGACCGCTAACACCTCCCTCACGCCCTGATAATCCTCCAATTCGTAAAGCGGTTGAGCGATGGCCTTATCCATCAATCGCTCGAGCTCATTACTTTCATCTTCATACAGTCCATGCGTAGGACTAGCCTGTATTTCTGTCGCTTGCAAAAGAGCTGTTCGGTCATTGACCGCTGAGACAATGGTGTTTTCATGTCTATGGATGACACCTTCGTTCCAGTCTGTCGCTTTGATATGCACCATAAAGCCCTTGCGGCAACGCTCCTCGTGCTCACCCGGTAGTCGGAAATACTGGTAATACACATAGATTCCAGGCACAGGATCCTGCTGAATAACTCCTTCAGCTTTCCATTTTTCCAGGATGACTCGAGCTTCTTGAGCAGGATTTTCTCCTTGGGGGACAGAGAGATGAATGCTGTTTAAAGGATTTTGATAAAGCGTTTCTCGCTGTTTGGCAGATACCACATCAAAAAGAGGAGCAGTCAGCTCCTCCAGATTTTTGCCCAATTCCTTGTTGTATCTCCAAGCTCTGAATGGTAATAGTTCAGCCATCAGATCAGGCGGTTTTTCCAGTTGGTCGAGGGCAGGGATTTCACTGCCTCCCGAGGATTGATTTTACGGTCGTGTTTCTCAAAAAACTCCACTGCCAGAGCGGCCAGCATTTCTTTTTCCTGATCAGTGAAAACCGGTTCTAGTTTATCGGGAGTAAAATAGCGCTCAACAAACTTGGTATCAAATTGCCCTGAGACAAAAGCCTCGTGTTGCAAAGCAAATCGGCAGAAATCCAAGGTGGTCTGAATGCCTGTGATTCGGTAATCATTGATCGCTCGAATCATTTTATCGATCGCTTCCTGACGATTGGCACCGTGAGTGATCAGTTTGGCGATCATCGGATCGTAGTAGATTGGAATATCCATCCCCTCTTCAAAGCCATCGTCGACTCGGATCCCAGGACCCTGAGGTCTTCGATAAGTGATCAATTTTCCGATATCCGGAAGAAAGTTGTTTTTGGGATCTTCGGCATAAACCCGGATCTCTACCGCATGACCATAGATTTCCAAATCTTCCTGTGCAAAAGACAGTGGGTTACCTTCTGCAATCAAAATCTGCTCGCGAACCAAGTCTTTGCCTGTAATCATTTCCGTCACAGGATGCTCCACCTGAAGTCGGGTATTCATTTCCAAAAAGTAGAAATTAAGCTTATCGTCCACGATAAACTCCACGGTACCTGCACCATAATAAGTACAAGCTTTCGCAACTCCGACAGCAGCTTCACCCATGGCCTTTCTCATCTCAGGTGACACGACTGCGGAGGGCGCTTCCTCGATGACCTTTTGGTGACGACGCTGGATGGAGCATTCTCTTTCGAAGAGATACACCGTATTGCCGTGCTGATCTCCCAAAATCTGAATCTCGATATGTCTGGGAGAAGTGATGAATTTTTCGATAAAAACCGCTCCATCTCCAAAGGCAGAATGCGCTTCGGACACTGCCCGCTGCATTTGCTCTTCAAATTCAGCTTCTGATTCGACGATTCGCATCCCCTTTCCGCCGCCGCCTGCGGAGGCTTTGATCAGGATAGGATAGCCAATTTCGGAGGCTTTTGCCTTTGCGGCAGCAAGGTCTGAGATGGCTTCTTCCGTACCCGGAACCAAGGGAATGTTGTATTGGGCGACAGCTTGCTTGGCTGCGAGTTTAGAGCCCATAACCTCGATAGACTCAGGGGAAGGACCTACGAAAATAATCCCTGAATCGGCCACCTTTTGTGCAAAAGCAGCATTTTCGGAAAGAAAACCATAGCCTGGATGGATGGCGTCCACTCCAAGGTCTTTGCAGGCTTGGATAATTTTATCTGCAACCAAATAGGACTGATTGGAAGGAGGAGGACCTAGGCAGACTGCTTCATCCGCAAATTTGACATGCGGAGAAAGGCGATCTGCTTCTGAATAGACAGCAACGGTAGCGATTCCCATTTCACGGGCTGTTCGCATGATTCGGAGGGCAATTTCTCCGCGATTAGCAACCAAAAGTTTCTTGATTTTTGCCATGTTTTTCTAAAGTTTTTTTGGGTTGGCTCCACAGCCTGAGACGAAATAAGGAAATAAATCTGAGCTTTTTGGAGTCCGTTTTTTCATAAAAACAGTTTTTTGCTTCAAAGGTAGAATAGTCTTATTTTTGGCCGTTTTTAAAGAAAAGTCTTATTTCCCCACTATTCTAAATTCAAACTGCTTTGGATCTATTTGCAAAATTAAAAACGAACATGGGCCCATTGGGCAAACACTCTGAGTTTGCTGACGGCTATTGGTCATTCCCAAAACTCGAAGGTGAGATTGCTCCAAGAATGAAATTCAAAGGTAAGGAAGTACTTACCTGGAGTTTGAACAACTACCTGGGCCTTGCTAACCATCCAGAAGTCCGCAAAGCGGATGCAGATGCAGCAGCCAAATGGGGAGCAGCTTATCCAATGGGTGCACGAATGATGTCCGGCCAAACCAACCTGCACGAGCAGTTGGAAGATGAATTGGCGGCGTTTGTAGGCAAAGAGAAATCCTACCTTTTGAATTACGGATACCAAGGAATCATGTCTGTGATCGATGCGATCTTGGACAGAAAAGACGTGGTTGTCTACGATTCAGAGTGTCATGCCTGCATCATTGATGCCTTGAGAATGCATTTGGGCAAGCGTTATGTATTCCCTCACAATGACATCGAAAGCTGCGAAAAGCAACTGGAAAGAGCTACCAAACTTGCTGCTGAAACCGGCGGAGGTATCTTGGTGATCACGGAGGGTGTTTTTGGTATGACGGGTGATCAAGGCAAACTGAAAGAAATCTGTGAACTGAAGAAGAAATTCGAGTTTAGACTCTTGGTTGACGACGCACACGGCTTTGGTACGTTAGGTGAAACGGGTGCTGGTGCCGGACAAGAACAAGGTGTACAAGATCAAATCGACCTTTACTTCTCCACCTTTGCCAAGTCCATGGCATCCATCGGTGCCTTTATCGCGGGTGATGCAGATGTGATTCTCTTTTTGAGGTACAACATGCGTTCTCAGATTTTCGCCAAGTCACTTCCTATGCTGTTGGTAGAAGGTGCATTGAAGCGTCTTGAGCTGATCAGATCACAGCCGCAGTTGAAGGATAATCTATGGAAAATCGTCCATGCCTTGAGAAAAGGTCTTCATGAAAATGGATTCAGCACCGGAAAATCAAATTCTCCTGTAACTCCTGTCGTCCTAAACGGCACAGTGGGTGAAGCGGCTGCACTATCCATGGACTTGAGAGAGAATTACGGCATTTTCTGTTCAGTGGTGATTTATCCTGTAGTACCTAAAGGAATGATTATCTTGAGATTAATCCCAACTGCTGTTCATACCTTGGAAGACGTGGAGGAAACTGTAAAAGCTTTTGCGGCAGTTAAGGACAAATTGACTTCAGGCATCTACAAAAATTCAGAGTTGGCACTTTCTTTTGGAGAATAAAAAAAAATTCAAAAAAAAAGGCCTCTGGATTGAAATAGAAAGTATTTGGGCTATATTGGTTCTCAATAAACTTATCATCAACCTAAAAAATAAACTTTTACTATGAGCAGATTTAGTGAAGTAAAAAATCTTGTAATGAGCTTGGAAGCTGATTTCGAAAAGTTCTACGACAAAGGCAATCAGGCAGCTGGTACCAGAGTTCGTAAAGGAATGCAAGAATTGAAAAACCTGGCGCAAGAAATCCGTACTGAAGTACAAGACAAGAAAAACGCTGGTTGATCCGGAAAATAAAAAAAGGTGGTTTTAAACCCACCTTTTTTTATTTGATCAAATTGCTAAAGTGGAGCCTCAAAACTCCACTTTATTATTTTCAGGCTGTAGGTCAGCCAATCGCTTGCTTGGATCAATTTCCACTGATTTGACTTCAGCAAATGGTCTGGCAAGTTGAATGGTTTTGGTAGGATTAGTCCAAGGCCATGCATCAGTCAATACTCTTTTTGGCATTCCTGCTTCTTCTGATTTTTCCCCTCTCATTATCACCAAGGGGAGGTAAACCATCTCCTTGCTTCCATCTTTATAGGTCACTACCAAGTCCACCGGCATCGGCATTAAGCCAATTCGCTCCAACGTTACATCTGTTCCTGCACTTGAAGCTTTTACTTCTTTCACTCCATAATCAATTGTTTTGATGGAATTGACAAAATATTCCTTGTACCAATCCAGCTCGAGGCCGCTTTCTTTTTCCATCACTCGGATGAAATCATTCACATTCGGATGCTTAAACTGCCAGGTATTCCAATAGCGGTGCATGCCTCTGTCTCTTACTTCAGATCCGATGACATAGCCCAACTGTTCCAAAAACACTGCCCCTTTGGAATAAGCCGCAGAACTGTAGGCAGAATTGGTATGGTAATGATCGGAATGGGTAGACATGGGTTCTTCGAGTCCTGACTTAGCCAAGCGGAAATAACCGGCATACGATCCTCGATGAGGGCTTGCAGATGGCTGAAAAATAGACGCCATTGTCAAATTGGTGGCGTAAGAAGTAAATCCCTCATCCATCCAAGGATAAAGCGATTCGTTGGTAGCCAGTACTCCATGAAACCAACTGTGAGCCAACTCATGAACCATCACTCCCACTAGACTATTCAAAGGGCGCTGCCCTGTAATCAAGGTAGACATCGCATATTCCATCCCTCCATCTCCGCCTTGTACCACCGAAAACTGCTTGTATGGATATTGACCAAACATTTTTGACATATACTCGATGGCTTTGGGGGTGTATGCCTTCAGCTTTTCCCAATTTTCAGAAGTCTTTTCTCCTGGAATGTAGAAATGATGAACCGTGATACCATTGGCCATCTGGACTTTATCATGCTTGTATTTCGGATCAGCAGCCCACATAAAGTCATGCACCTTCGGTGCCACGAAATGCCAGGTTAAGGTATTTCCTTTAGGAGCAGGTACTTTCACACCTGCGTCTTCATAGCCATGTCCGATCTCATTAGGATTTTGGAGATAGCCCGTACCGCCTAGGACATAGGTTTTGTCAATGGTAATTTTCACATCAAAATCCCCCCAAATCCCATAAAATTCCCTTGCTACATAGGGATTGGCATGCCAGCCTTGTTCGTCATAGTTCGCCATTTTGGGATACCATTGTGACATGGAATAGCGCACGCCCTCTTCACTGTCACGACCGGAGCGACGTACTTGAAGCGGCACCTGACCGTCAAATTCCATTTCAAAAATCACCGAGGAGTTAGGCAAAATCGGCTCAGGCAAATCCACTTCAAGAATGGTTTCAACCTCTTTAAACTTGACAGATTTACCATTCATTTTCAGACTTTTGGTATGAAGGTATCCGATTTCATCAGGCTTGAGTTTGGAAATTCGATCCTTAACCCGAGCATCAGGATCTGCAATGGTCCTGGATCGCACATCCATCATACTTCCAGGCTGGAAAGCATTATAATAGAGGTGGTAGAACACCCGTGACAGCGTGTCAGGGGAATTGTTGGTGTACTTGAGGGTTTGTATTCCGGTGTATTGGTTGGTTTTGACATCCATCTTGACGTCCATTTTGTAATCCACCGCCTGCTGGAATCGGCCATTTTGAGCCGAAACCGAAGTGATTCCTACAAAAAGAAAAAGCCCAACCGCAGGCTTCATCCAATTTTTGATCATATGACTGTTTTTTCTTTAAAGAAAATCAAAAGTCAAAGTCTGCCCAAACCAACCGTAAAATTAGAATCGCATTTTATCCCTTATCCATTTTCCTTTGGAATAAATCGAGCTTCCCATTCCAAAACTTTTCCTTTAATTGAGGACAAATTTGAAAACCACCTTAGTCAAATGAACAAAATCTACCTTTTGATTGTGGCGGCTATGCTGAGCTTTGCAGTTCAGGCTCAGCAAGTCAACATGGATGAATTTAAATCCATGAAAGCCAGAAGCATCGGTCCAGGCGCCATGAGTGGGCGTATCACGGCAATCGATGCAGTCCATGAAAACCCGAATATCATCTACGCAGGATCTGCCTCAGGCGGTCTTTGGAAATCTACCTCAGGTGGGATCACTTGGGAGCCGATTTTCGACAATGAGCGGGTGCATTCCATCGGGGCCATTTCCATTTATCAGAAAAACCCAAATGTCATCTGGGTAGGTACCGGAGAAGGCAATCCAAGAAACTCACTCAACATGGGTTATGGTGTCTATCGCTCTCTCGATGCCGGAAAAACTTGGCAGCTGATGGGGTTGGAAAAAACCCGTGCCATTCACCGAATCATCGTTCATCCGGATGATCCCAATACCGTTTTCGTAGGAGCAATCGGTTCACCTTGGGGCACTCAGGAGGATCGTGGGGTTTACAAAACCACAGACGGTGGAAAGACTTGGAAGAAAATCCTTTACGTGGACTCCAAAACCGGTGTAGGCGAAATGATCATGGATCCAAATAATCCGAATAAGATTTTTGTGAACATGTGGGAGCATCGCAGATACCCTTGGTTTTTTGAATCAGGTGGAGAATCATCCGGTCTCTATGTGACTCAGGATGGTGGCGAAAACTGGAAAAAACTCACCGCCGAAGAAAATGGAATTCCAAAAGGTAAATTGGGAAGAATGGGATTGGCAATCTCCAAGGCCAACAGCAATAAGGTGTATGCCTTGATCGAATCTTCCAAAAATGCATTATATGTTTCTGAAGACGGAGGCCAAAAATTCAGTATGATCAATGACAAACCTGAAATTGGCGATCGACCTTTCTACTACTTTGAAATCTATGCAGATCCAAAGAACGAGAATCGTCTTTACACTCTATATTCCAGAGTAGGTATTTCCGAAGATGGAGGAAAAAGCTTCCGCGAACTACTTTCTTACGAAGGGGTGCACCCGGATCACCACGCTTGGTACATCAATCCAAACGATCCTTCCTTACTGATCAATGGAAACGACGGAGGTCTCAACATCTCTCGTGACATGGGTAAGACTTGGTTTTTTGCCGAAGGCATCACAGTAGGACAGTTTTACCACATCAATGTAGACAATGAACTTCCATACAATGTCTATGGTGGCATGCAGGACAACGGGTCTTGGACAGGACCTGCTTACCTTTGGAGATTAGAAGGCATCAGAAACACTTACTGGCAGGAAGTATCTTTCGGAGACGGTTTTGATGTAGTATCACATCCTTCCAACTCACGCTATGGCTACACCATGTCGCAAGGAGGAAATGTAAGCCGATTTGACAAGTTAACTGGTCACAACCGTACGATCCGTCCTACCCATATGGATAAAGATGTGTTCTTGAGATTCAACTGGAATGCAGCCATTGCACAAGATCCGCATGATGCGAATACGGTGTATTATGCATCTCAATTCCTTCACAAGTCCACGGATTCAGGCGAAACTTGGGAGATCATCTCACCGGATTTGACCACGAATGATTCCACCAAGCAGCGTCAGCAAATGACAGGTGGCTTGACCTTTGACATCACCGGTGCTGAAAATCACACCACCATCATTGCCATCGCACCTTCTCCGGTAGACAAGAATGTCATTTGGGTGGGTACAGATGATGGCAATCTCCAAGTGACAACCGATGGAGGTAAGACTTGGACTAATGTTGCAGCAAAATTGACTGGCTTACCAAAAGCGTCATGGATTCCTCAGGTTCAGGCTTCCAAATACAATGCCGGTGAAGTATGGGTAGTAGCAAACAACTACCGAAACAATGACTTTGCGGCCTATGCTTACCACAGCTCGGATTTTGGAAAGACCTTTACCAGAATTGCAGATGACTCTAAGGTTTGGGGATATACCCTTTCTATCAAGCAAGACACCGAGGAACCTAACTTGGTATTCCTAGGTACTGAATTCGGATTGTACGTTTCATTCGACAAAGCCAAAACCTGGAACAAATGGGAACACGGCTATCCTAAGGCTGTTTCTACCTACGACATGACCATTCAAGAAAGAGAAGCTGACTTGGTGATTGGTACCTTTGGTCGTGCGATCTATGTCTTGGATGACATTCGTCCATTGAGAGCTTTTGCTAAAAACGCTGGAAAAGCACCTGCAGGAAAAGTAACTGCATTTGCTACTCCTGATGCCTATCAGGCTGAAATCCAGCAACCACATGGAGAGCGCTTCATGGCTTCTGCCAAGTATGCTGGAGAAAACAGACCATTTGGTGGCCGATTGAGCTTCTATATCAATGACGATAAAGAAAAATTGGATACAGTAACTGTCAAAATCTTCAACGCTGCCGGTGAACAAATCAGAACCTTGAAGTCGGTTCCTACCAAAGGAGTCAACCGTATGATTTGGAACCTAGACCGCAAGTCTACCGCTGAAATGACCGGTGGATTTGGCGTAGGTGGCCAAGGCGGCGGAAGAAGCAGAGGTTTCTTCGAACCAAGCGGTGGCGATGCACTTCCAGGTACTTACAAAGTAGTCTTTGAATACGGTGGAGAATCTTCTGAAACTTCGATCAAGGTTCATGCAGATCCTAGAATTGATCCAAAATTGGCTGATCTCCAAGCCAGAGAAGTCTTCGTCAAAAAAGTCGAGGCACTTTCTTCTGAAGTCACCGCAGCTACCAGAAAACTGGACGATGCTCAAAAGGTAATCGACAAGGTTAACGCAATGATCAAAGATGTCAAAACCGATGAAGCAAAAGCATTGGAAACCGCAGCTAAAGACATCAAGAAAAAGTTGGATACCACAAGAGAAGCATTCAACGGTCCAAAAATAGAAGGCCAAGGAATCGTGAGAAGCCTCTACCCTACTACCATGACGCGTCTCTTTGCACCACGCAGCTATGCTAACTCAAGCTATGGCGCTCCGGGTGCTACCGAAGAGCGATTATTAGCTCAGGCAAAACAAGCCGCTGAAGAGGCAATTGCCAAGGTAAACGCGTTCATGAACGGAGATTGGAAAGCTTTCGAAGAGAAAGTAAAGGCCACCCCAATTGACCTGTTTGAAGCAGTAAAAAACTAAGTTTCTACTCAAATCCATTTAATAAAGCATCCCGAAAATCGGGATGCTTTTTTTTGTGTTCACCTTTCTTCTAATTTGAGTTCAAATGCAACCTACCTCAAAAATCTCCTGGAAAACCGCCGCAGGCCTGGTCATTGCCAACATGATCGGAACGGGCGTCTTCACCAGCCTCGGCTTTCAGCTTGCTGTGGTTCAAAATACCTGGACTATTCTTATTCTTTGGACACTGGGAGGAGGAATGGCCTTGATTGGGGCTTTGGTCTATGCCGAATTGGGTACTCACTTCCGACGAACGGGCGGGGATTACATTTTTTTATCAGAAACTATCCATCCCTCCATCGGGTATCTTTATGCATGGGTATCTTTAGTCGTGGGTTTTTCAGCCCCGATAGCCATTGCTGCCATGGCAATGAATGATTACCTGAGTCCGCTTTTTGGAGACACTAACCTGCCCGGCTTGTTTTTTCTGCTAGTTGTACCCATCGCGCATATGTTTTCAGTAAGTCGATCCGCTCAATTCCAAGACTTAATGACCTTGGTCAAGATTCTGTTTGTGCTCGTTTTGATAGTGCTTGGGATTGTTTATGCCAGTGACGTGGAGCTTCCGGCTTTAGATTTCTCCGGTTCATGGAAAAATGAAGTCCTTATGCCAGGATTTGCAGTGTCTTTGATCTATGTGTTTTATGCTTATACCGGTTGGAACTCTGCTGCCTACATCATCGAAGAAGTAGATCAGCCTCAAAAAAACCTGCCAAAGGCTTTGATTTGGGCTACCGTATCGGTGATGGTTATCTATATTCTGCTTCAATTGGTCCTACTTAAGCATGCCTCAGTGGATCAACTATCAGGCAAAGTACAGGTGGCAGACATTGCCTTTGGAAATCTTTTTGGTCCTAAGGGGGCCCTTTGGGTAAGCTTTTTTATAGGGATTCAACTTATCGCTACGATTTCGGGCTATTCATGGGTAGGTCCTCGTGTGACCTATGCGATGGCCAAAGACTTCAAGCTCTGGAAGCCACTTTCGAAAGTCAATGTCCATGGTATTCCCACTCGAGCCATTATGCTTAATACATTCATCAGTTTGGTACTTTTTTCTACGGGATCTTTTGAGCAAGTGATGTTGTATGCAGGATTTGTACTTCAGTTGATGGGAACTGTGACTGTATACTCCTCTTTAAGGATCAAAAAAGAACTAGGCTTCAGGACACCCTATAAGCCAGTGCTGCAGGTGATTTATTTGATCTTCAGTACCGCAGTAATGGGATATTTGGTTTATGACCGCCCTATGGAAAGCTTAGCAGGATTAGGGATTTTGGGATTGGGTGGACTGATGTATGCTTTAGACAAGCGGGAAGTTTCGCATTAACCCTTGTTCATACGAAGCTGCCCTAAAATAATCATGGTGGCAAAAAACGTCCACACTACGATTGGAAAAACCAAGTAAGAAAGGTTTGCAGACAGGTCTGACACCATACGACCTACCCAAAGGGCAGCCAAAATCACCACGATATTTCCTGCCAGGCCAAATTTCAAAGCTGAGATACCGGTTAACTTTTCCAACCCTAAGGTATAATAAGCATAACTCGCACAGATAAATGCCAATACCAATGTCATACTTGATAAGTCTTCCGCCTGAATCTGCTCTAGCTTAAATCGCAACAAGGCCAATAGAAAAAAGAGAATCACCCAAACAATCGGAATGACAAAGCCTGGCGGCTCAAACCACAATCGCTTGCGAGCTTCATTTCCTTCAAACTTAAGTCCCAAAAAGTAAGCTGGTACATTGGTCAGAAAAAGAATGGCATAAAACAATAAAAGGTTTAAGAGGAAACTTTGCATAATCTAAAGTAAACTAAAAAGCTGACGTTCGTTTCGAAAATCAGCTTTTTCATCTCACTTTAACAAAATTTGATACCTCATTCAATCATCCTTCGATGATAGTTGATCTGTCCCAGATGGTAGTTGAAATGACCATACAAGTGAATCAAGAAATATCCTATACTCATGGGATAGCCAAAAAAGGCATGAAGAGAGATATCGCTTAATCGCTCTTCCGGAAAATTCAAAAGCGACATTTCCACTATTCTTTTCACCTCCTGCAATTCTTGAAGGATTCCTTCTCTTGGTTCACCTTTGGCACCAAACTCTCGTTCGCGATTTCGCTCATAGGGAAATCCACCCAAATCCAAGCCTACAAAGTGCCTGAGATTACCAATCAGATGAAGGGCAAGATTTCCGGCTGAATTAGCAATCTGATGATCTACAAGCCAAATAGAATGTTCACTGGAGTAGCTCAAAAGCTCTTGTTCAAGCTTAGTTAAATCTCTCTGAAACAAGAGATTGAGTTCTTCTAATTTCATGGTCGGTTGAGATGTTTTCGATAAGCAGCTTCAAGCTTGGTATCGTACTTGTTTTGGGCGAAAAGGGGCCCGTTATAGCAATTGGCAAACTTTGCCCAGTTTTTTGCCTTCAAATGGGTAATACAGCCAAAGGCATTAATGTATCTACCAAAGGCCTCCAACTGATTTCTTTCATGGATGTACATCTGATCCACAAACTCATTAATGGATGCATATCCAAGCTTTTTAAAATGAAAACCCATAATTTGATAACTTCCCCAGGAAGCTGAAGCTAATGCAGCTTCACGCACTTTTGGGTCAGGAAGAAGATTTGCGGCTTTTTCCAGTCGGTCGTATTCTTTTGGGCCACCTACGTAGTGGGTCTTGGTCCATTTTGGATAGAGTACGTCTGCATTGGAAGGATTTGAGATCAAACTCGGGTTGATCCCTCTTTCTTTGAGCTGATTCCAGAAAATGTGACCTTCAAAAAGGATCTTAGGCTTTCCATCCATCAAAAATCCCTTTCCACTGCTTTCGACTTCATTGACTGCTTTGACAGCTGCAAGCTCAAGTTGATGTTTTTGAGCAAAGTCCATGAGATCCTGCTCACCGAGAAACTTGTCTCCCAAAACCTGGGCTGGCTTGGTTTTCTCATTGAGCAAGGTCCAGGTTTTAACTCCTACTTCCCCATCAACGACCAATCCGTTTTTTTGCTGAAAGTCTCTTACCGCATTTTCTGTGATTGTCCCAAAGTAACCTGTAGCTGGGATTGGGTAGCCGAGTTTTCCCAAAAGTTCCTGAAGGTACGAGACAAAAGAACCACTTGATTTAAGCTTTAAATTTTGCATAATGTGCTGGTTTTAAAAATGAAAAGTACTTCAAGATACCTGAAGTACTTTTTAAAAACCAATAGCTACATTCTATTTTTAAGGCTCGATCACATTCTTTCTTTGGCTGTATTTGCTCGGCTTTGATTCTGGCCTTGGAGCTGAATTTTCTACCGACTGATCCGATTTTGGAGCTCTTGTTTCAGGTCTTGGCTTTTGATGCTCTCGAGGGGTTTCTGAAGCCGGACCGCTTGGCTTTTTCTTCTTTTTCTTTTTCTTGTTTCGATCCGGAGCAGCAGAAGAAAAATCCTTTTTAGGCTTATCTCCAGCATATTCGGGGCCTTTTTCCATGGATTCGGGAAGTGGATTTTGAGTCACACTCATTCCGATCAACTTCTCTATCCGGACAAACTTGTGTTGGTCTTTTGGATTGACAAAAGTGATGGCCTCTCCTTCTTTGTCAGCCCGGGCTGTTCTTCCTACGCGATGCACATAGTCTTCAGGATCACTTGGCGTGTCGTAATTGATCACCAACTCGATTCCAACCACATCAATACCTCTGGAAATGATATCTGTACCAATCAAAATTTTAACAGCCTTATTTTTAAAGGCTGACATGATCTTTTCGCGTTCCATCTGCTCGAGGTCTGAGTGAAATGCTTCCACGTCAAATCCTTTTTTCAGCACTTTGTACAATGCCTTGACCTTATCCTTGGTCGAGCAGAAAATGATTACTGCCTCATATTGCTTTTGGGATAGGATGTGACGAACCAATTCTTCTTTTTGCGTGTCGTAAACCGAATACATCGATTGAGTCACTCCCTCTGCCGTCTTTCCGATTGCAATAGAAATCTCCTCCGGTTTATTGAGGATCTTCATGCTAAACTGACGGATTTTTGGAGGCATCGTAGCCGAAAACAAAATCGTTTGACGCTTTTGTGGTAGGTAATTGACGATTTTCAGGATGTCATCGGAAAAGCCCATATCCATCATACGGTCCGCCTCATCAAGCACCAAATGCTCTAAAGTGCTGAGATCCATTTTTCCTCCTGCTAGCAAGGCAATAAGGCGACCTGGAGTAGCCACTACGATTTCTGCACCTGTTTCAAGAGCCTTTTTCTGCTGCTCCCAAATGACCCCGTCACCACCACCGTAGATAGGAACAGAACTTACTCCCAAAAAATAGGAAAAACCCTGGATCTGCTGATCAATTTGAATAGCGAGCTCGCGGGTAGGTGCCAAAATCAGGGTATTCAGCGTACTCGAACCTGATTTGGATATTTTGTTGAGGATCGGAAGAACAAAAGCTGCTGTTTTGCCGGTACCCGTTTGAGCACAGGCGATGAGATCTTTACCTTCAAGAATGACCGGAATAGCCATTTGCTGTATCGGGGTGGGTTGATCAAAACCCATGGCATCGAGTCCTTCCTGGAGAGAGGACTCAAAATTAAAGGACTGAAAATTCAATTTAAGGTGATTTTATTAGGTAAAAAGGAATCGGCAAAACACCGATCGATCAAATATACAGGATTTTAGCTGAAGTTAAGCGGGAAGTATTTCTTGAAAGATGCCTCGATAGGTAAGCATCTATTCGCATCAGAAAGGATAACTTGAAGGATATTTTTCATTTTTTCTCATCCACACAAATCCATTAGCATACCGGGAGAGTTTGGTTTATATTAAAGTTCTGTAAAACCGACCATGAAAGCTGACTTGTTTTTCAATCGCCAATTAATTGTCTTTCTTCTTTTTCTATTCTCTTACATGGGTGCCTATTCTCAAACCTTTACTATCCAAGGAAGAGTCTTAGATGCCGACACGCAAGAATTTATCGAAGGGGCGACAGTAACCTTGAGAAACACTCAATTCGGAGACTTAAGTGGGGCCACCGGCAACTTTTCACTCAAAGGAATCACAGCAGAAAAATACACCTTAGCCATTACCATGTCGGGGTATAATCTCTATGAAAAGGTTGTCAGAATCAGCAGCGACCTCAACTTGGACAATTTGTATTTAGTCAAATTCGGCAGCGAAGGAACAGGCGCTGCTTTGCAAAAAACCATCCGAAGCGCGAATGTAAGCCGCTTGCTCGTGGATAGGCCCAATTTTATAGGAGGGAATATGTTTTACGGAATCCCTCCCGAACCCAAAAAAGTGGAAGGCAATTTTTACCTCGATAAAAAATGGAATCTAGCCTCTATCCTTCTTTACAAAGATCAGCAAGTACTCGAAAATTACAGAGTACGATATAACATCAACGCCAATCAATTTGAACTGCTGGAACCCGAAACCCTACAAGTGACAACGCTGCAAGGGTTGCGAGTTCAAAACATAGTGTGGATGGACAGCAGCTATAAAGTGCCTCGCTACTTTGTGAATGGGATGGATTTCAGAGATGAGGGCGCTCCTATTTTGGGATTTTTTGAAGTGCTTGTCGAAGGGGAATTACCATTGATGCGAAGAACACTTGCGGTTTTCAAGGAATCCAACTACAATGTGGCTCTGATGGTGGGCAACCGGAACGATCAGATTGTGAAGCGAAATGTGTATTACTTCTTGAGAGGAAAGGACATGTTTGAAGTACCCAAAAAACGGAAGGAGTTTTTCCTGATTTTTGGGGACAAAGCAGCCGAAATGGAAGCCTTCGCAGAAGAAAATCAAATTGACCTCAAAGTAGCAGGATCTATCTTTCAGGTCTTCACCTACTACAATTCCCTATTTCCCGGATTTGTGCCCATCATGAGTCAACTCATGGACGAAAAATAAACCCCAATCTTCACCCATATGAAATGCCCATAAGAAGGGCTTTTCACACAGGGAAATGATTAAACTGGGCATTCCATGTGGCATATTAAAATCAAATTATAATCACATGAAATGCCCTTAAGAATGGCTTCTCACACAGGGAAATGATTAAACTGGGCATTCCATGTGGCATATTAAAATCAAATTATAATCACATGAAAAAGATTTACTTCCTGGCATTCCTGCTTATTTCTTGGAATGCTTTTGCTCAAGGATTGCCCGGACTCGGTGCAGGTACCACACCCAACAATCGACCCATTCTTCATGGAAAAAACTGGGTAGCAATCACCGGAAAACCTCTTGCAGCGACTGCAGGCTCCATGATTTTCCAGCAAGGTGGAAATGCCGTGGATGCTGCCTGCGCCATGATTGCCGCTACATCCACCATGTGGGACGTGCTCTCTTGGGGAGGAGAAACCCAAGCCCTGATCTACAATCCAAAGACCAAAAAAGTCATCGGAATCAATGCCATGGGCGTTGCTCCAACCGGTGCCACCGTAGATTTTTACAAGTCCCAAGGAATGGCTTATCCTCCCCAATTTGGTCCTTTGGCGGCTACAACTCCGGGTACTCCAGGTGGAATCATGACTATGTTGGCAGAGTTTGGTACCATGAGTCTGGAGCAAGTGCTCAAGCCGGCGATGGATTTGGCCAAAGGCTACCCGATCGAAGCCCAAACTGCCAATGCCATCGAAAACAACAAAGCCAGAATCAAAGAATGGCCTTATTCTAAAAAGGTGTTTTTGCCTCACTTGGGAGAACAAAGAGAAGCTCCATCCGCAGGAGAAATCTTTGTGCAGGAAGACCTTTACCAAACCCTTCTTAAGCTGGTAGAAGCAGAACGAGCAGCATTGAAAGCCAAGAAAAGCCGAAAAGAAGCCATCTATGCGGCCTATGATCGCTTTTACAAAGGTGACATCGCCAAAGAAATCGTAAGAGGTACGAGAGAGCAAGGCGGTCTTTTCACCGAATCAGATTTGGCCAACTGGAAAGTGAAAATCGAAGAACCCCTCCAGGTCAACTACCGAGGTGTGGATGTGTACAAACTTCAGGAATGGACCCAAGGTCCCGCATTGCTTCAGTCTTTGAATATCCTGGAAAACTTTGACCTGAAGTCGATGGGTTACAACTCAGCCAACTACATCAATACTGTCTATCAGGCGATGAGTTTGGCCTTTGCAGACCGGGATTTTTACTACGGTGATCCGGCATTTGTGAAGTCCCCCATGAAAGGTCTCTTGTCCAAAGAATATGCAAAAGAACGAGCCAAGCTGATCGGAGAGATCAATGATCCGAAAATCACAGCAGGCGACCCCTACCCTTTCCAAGGGGAAAGCAATCCTTACCTCAACCTGCTGAACAAAAACAAGCAAACGGTAGCAGCCCTTTCTCCTGAAGATCTAAAAGCAGGTTTGGATGAAAAATTCCTAGCAGATTTCCAAAGCGGCACCACCTCAGTACAAACTGCAGATGCGGAAGGATGGGTCGTGTCTGTGACTCCATCTGGTGGATGGATTCCGGCAGTCATTGCCGGAAATACCGGCGTAGGCCTCTCTCAACGGATGCAGAGTTTTGTCCTAGATAAAAACCTGAATCCTTACAACCTACCCGATCCTGGCAAGCGTCCGAGAGTGACTTTGACTCCAAGCCTGGCGATGAAAGACGGAAAGCCCTACTTAGCCTTCTCCGTGCAAGGAGGAGACTCACAGGATCAGAACCTCCTGCAGTTTTTCCTGAATGTGGTCGAGTTTGACATGAATGTGCAGGAAGCTGTCGAGGCTCCCAACTTCAACTCTTACCAAATGCAAAGCAGCTTTGGCGACCATGAAATCCGTCCCGGAGCCATTACGCTTAGAGAAGACACTCCGGAATGGATCCGAAGAGATTTACTCCGCAAAGGTTACATCATGGACTTTTGGAATAAAACCTCGGGACCTATCACCGCCATCTGGATTGATTGGAAGCATGGCACCTTCTGGGGTGGTGCGAGTAATTATGGAGATGATTATGGGATAGCGTGGTAATGCAGGATATCGGATTTAGGAATTTTGATTTCGGATTAAAAGGAAAGGAATGGACGGAGGTCCGTTCCTTTTTCCTTTTCAAAGCGATTGAGAAAATGAAATCATAAGAGATTTTGTAGAAATGAGGGTCATGATTTAAAAATTAGGTTAGTTTAGCTTACAAAAAATCAACTACCATGGGACTATTTTCAGCCTTATTAGGCAATGCAGGGGCGGTAAGCCAAGAGGAACTTTCTAAAAAATACGGACAGCTGTTAGCCGAAGGGGAATCATTTGAATTGGGATTCAAACTGGTCAGAGACACCTTTATTTTTACCAGCAAGCGCCTGATTCTAGTCGATGTGCAGGGCATTACGGGAAGCAAGACGGAATACATCTCCATCAGCTACAAAAGCATCTCTCGATTCAGCGTGGAGACTTCGGGTACGTTTGACTTGGATGCGGAACTCAAAATCTGGATTTCCAGCGAGCAGCAGCCCAGTATCCGCAAGCAGTTTAACAAATCGGTCAATGTATACGATGTGCAGCGAGTACTGGCACATCACGTTTGCAAGTAACAAAAATGGCTCTCCGCGTTGAGAGCCATTTTTGCTTTTATCCATTAGGATCGGACCATTTCCACATGAGGAATATCGTCTTCCAGATACTCCTCCCCTTCTGCGACAAATCCCAATGCCTCATAGAATGGCTTGGCATACACTTGGGCACCGATTCGGATAGGTCCTGCACCAAATAGCTCCTCGCAATAGCGGATACCGAGTTGCATGACGATTTTCCCCACGCCCGTTCCTCTGTGGGAAGGCGCAGATATGACCCGACCAATTGAAATTTCCTCATAGGAAACTCCAGAAGGAAGCAGTCGACAATATGCTGCCAAAATATCCCCGTCATAGACCATCAGGTGGAAGCATTTTTGGTCTTTGTAATCCATGTCCTGATAGGGACAGTTTTGCTCCACGACAAACACCTCCGACCGAAGCTTCAAAATGGCATAAAGCTCGTCAGTACTCAGCTCTTGAAATGATTTGAGGGTATGGGAAAGGTTCATGGAAATGACTGAATTTAGCAAGGTGTGATTTAAACGCACAAGTTGCTTCAGATTCAAAGATTCTCCAAGAAGCACATGACTCTTTAATTCTCCACTTCGAAAAAACTTTTCATCACCAAAATTTCAGACCAAAACACTACATTAATTATAAAAACACACCGCCTTTTGGATGAATAAGCGGTGTGTTTTTTGAATTTAAGAAAGCTTAAATCTTCTTGGAATAGACATTTCCAAATCGGTCCTTTACTTCCACTGTTAAGTTTTCCTTGCTTTCAGGTTTGAAGAAAAACATGTGATCATTTAGCTGTGGCTCCACCCAAGTGCGTCGGGCGGGTAGATTTGGCCCTGTATGTAATTCGACACTCCAAGGATCTACCGCAAGAATCTTTTCAGGGGTACCTTTTTTCATGCCATTTTCAAACCAAGAGATTTCCCACTCCGGATCATAATTCCAACAATTAATGGAAATGTGATCGGGAAAATCCTTGTGATAACCTACCAGATAGACTCTAAACTGCTCATTGATGTCCAATCCTGTACCCTTGTACTTCCATCTGAGTTCGGAGCCTTTGGCTTCGTAAACTGCGTAGCCACTCGGAGTACCATCGTGACAAATCGGTCCTGACCACCATGCGCCACATACGGTTCCATGGCAATGTTCGTAGACATGACCATTGATCATATTGTCATTGAAATGGGTGTGGCCAGAGAGAATGTGAACTTGGTAGCCCTCCAGCATTCGATAGAGATGCTCCCGATTACTCACTGTTCCTCCAAGCGTATCATTTTGAGGGTATCGCTTGACTGCGCCTGTGAGTGTAGGAATATGTAGGGAGACTACGACTGTTTTTCCTTTTTCCACTGTCTTCAAATCCTGTTCAAGCCATGCCAATTGCTCTTCAGGCAAAAGGCCAATGTAGCGGGAACCTGTGCCGAGATAAAACACATCATCCAAAACCACATAATGGATCTCCCCTCGATTCCAGGAATAATAGGTTGGTCCAAAGTGGCCCTTGAAGGTGCTCGCCGTCCAGGCATCGGATCGCACTCCAAAATCCATATCATGGTTACCGATTACCTGGAAAAAGGGAATGTTGTACATCTGCACGGACTGATTGTATTCCTTGAAAAGCTCCAACTTGTCATAAACCAAATCTCCACAACCGATTCCAAATGCATTCGGATCGTTAAGCGAGGCAAGGGTTTTCACCACATCCGGAGCTGCTACAGTGAGAAGCTGATGTGCTTCGTACTCATCCTGGATTTGGGTGTCTGACAAGAGGAGAAAATGGTGGTTAGAATCTGATGCTGATGATTTTTTCAATTCAAAACTCAGGGATTGCTCGGTTTTCCTTTTGTCAATCCGTTGGAAAAAGGAAGCCGAACCATTGGAAAGCTTCTGAATTTCAAATCCGGAAGGAAGGGAGACAAATACAAAATCCCGATCTGAACCTGAAATCAAGTCAAATTCTCCGGAAGCATTCGTCTGAACGACCAGCCGTCCATCGGAGACAGATACACCTGCTATTCCTTTTCCGGCGGCACTCACCTTACCTTTAATTCTTATCGGGAAAAACAACAAGGGTTGGTTCTGAAGCGGAAATTCGCGCTGAATATCAGCCAAAACGCTGTCCCCTAAACTCAGCCATGCGGCTGAAGTCAATCCTAGGCTTTTGATAAAATCTCTTCTGTTGAACATGGTTGGTTTGGGTTATGAGTGATATAGTTATTGTTCATTGAGAATTGCTCATTGAAAATTGGTCATTAGTCAAGTTTAATCACTTCACTCGCATATACCGCCCCATTCTCCCCCTTCACCTCAAAAGTGATCTCTCCTTTTTTCCAGTCGATCATCGCCAATCCATAATTCAGCTTAGCGATCAATTCACTGACCCGGAATGAGTTGGTTTCCTCTGCTATTCCACTCCAGGTATGGGTGAGTCCGCTGGATGTGATTTCATAAAGTCCCTTTGGAAACCGAGCATCCTGAAGCTTCATGATCTCTGCAATATGTCGGTCACCGCTGAGTAAAATCGGTGTTTTAGCCCCCGAACTTGCAATCAAGGACAGGAGCTTTTCACGTTCCTGAGGGAAATTAGCCCATTTCTCATAGGCATGCTCGGTGGGAAGCATCTGGATACCCGAAATGATCAGGTTGATTTTTGCTTTACTTGACTTGAGTTCATTTTCTAACCATTTCCATTGATCTGCCCCTAATACTTCTCCCGATTTATTGATTTGATAGACCCGATTGATCCGCTCCAGCGTATCGCGGAAATAGCGGGCATCCAACAGAATGACTTTTACCAGATTTTCTCCTTCTCCAAAAGTATGAGAAGCATACGCGCCTTCTCTGGACCTTTCCGGAGCATCTGCAGGCACACCTAAGAATTCAAACATGAGGTCACGTGATTCTTTCTTTTGAGCGAAATACTTTCCCCCGTCATTGATTCCATAGTCGTGATCATCCCAAATTCCTATGATCGGAGTACTCGATTTTAAAGCCTGATAGTCCGGATTAGCATTTTGTCGCGCATACTTGGCTCTCAGCGTATCCATCACAGGTGAATCCCCATAAATATTATCTCCCATCCACATCCAAAGATCTGGTTGATCAGCTACAATAGATTTCCAAAGCGGCTGGGGAGCATCCTGACGATTACAAGAGCCAAAGGCGATCACCTGAATAGATTTCTTTTGCTGCGCTTTGACATCATCCTTACTGGCGAAAAGCAAAAAGAGACAGAAGAAAAAGGATAGCGGATGGATTGGATTTTTCATGGGCAAAGATTTAGGATCAAAATGCAAAAGTGAATGGAAAAGACCTTCGCCTCTGATCAAATTTCTCAATTTGTTCACATGGAAAGCAGGATCATTTAGCTTCATCCCTTGGAATTATTAGCTGAATTTTTGACCTTAAATCCTGTTTTAAAGGCAGTTGAATTTATTGAATTCAGGATTGAATGAGCTTCAATTCAACTCAGATTTCCACTTTTATCCACCAATTTTTAAAAAATCATGAAGAGAAAATTTTCAGACCTGCATTGCCACAACCACATGAGGGCGCATTTCCAGATGCAGGAAAAGCAAAAGAAATTTACCCGTAAAGGCGAATTCAGCCCCTGGACCGTCATTGCCTCCAATTCTAAAGCGATCGAAGATGGAAAAATGGGTGCCAGCTACAGTCAGATCGATCTCGTAAAGTGCTGGAATGCCAACCTTCGACTCACATTCAATTCGCTTTATCCCCTTGAACGAGAATTTGTTCAGGGCATGGACCCTAAGATCAAAGAAGACAAATGGTACCACTTTTTGGCAAGTGTCCTACTGGGAGATAAAGGTCTGAGAAGGGATTTACTCCAGACTGCTTACATGCGAATCCCGGACAAGGTCGTGGATTACTTCCAATCTCCTGATTACGATTACTGGGAATCCCTAACTCGGGAGAAAAATTTTGTCATCAAAGATTCCGGTATCCGAATCCCAAAGAATGAAATGCATGTTCCTGGAGCAATTTTGGGAGAAAGAAAAGCGGCAGAAAAAAGAGCAAAAGAGGATCCCGCCTCTTATGTCGCAGAAAATGCCTGTTACCGAATCCCAAAAAACAGAGCTGAATTACAAACCTCCTTGGCTGACGATACCGAAATCACCATGATTCTCACCATTGAAGGGGCACACGCATTGGGTACTGACCGAGTCAAGACCGTGCAGGACATCTCTGACCGCGTTCAGTTCATCAAGAAGATGTGGGAGGTTCCTGTCTTTTTCATCACGTTTGCCCATCACTTTGACAATCGACTCTGTGGGCATGCCCACTCGATTCCCGGAATGGGAAAAATCCTGATGAAGCAGCGTCCGCATATGAATGAGGGATTTCGCAGAAATGGGCATCGCATCCTACGAGAAATCTTAGGGCTCAATCTAGCGGGCGAACCAGACTCATCCTTGGGTTACCGCATTCTCATTGATGTCAAACACATGGCTGCTAGGTCACGCGTAGAATATTATGACTTGGTGAAAATGCGTCTGGCAAAAGGTGACCGAATTCCGGTGATTGCTTCCCATTGCGGTTATTCGGGTATAAAAACGCTTCAGGACCATATCACTTTTGAGAAAAAAGAAAAAGACGACTACACCGACCCTTCGGGAAAATTCAATGCCTGGAACATCAACCTTTGCGATGAGGACATTGAGGTGATCGTCAAGACACGAGGTTTGATTGGGCTTTCATTTGACCAACGAATCTTGGGACTCACCTCAGACGATATCAAGAAGGATAAGACAAGGGAGAAAAAACGAAACAGCATTCAGCTGATTTGGGAAAATCTGGAAGGTTTCGTGAAAAGTGCCTATTCCAATCCGAATCTATCGGCCGCTGAAAAAACTTCCATTTGGAAATGCCTCACCATCGGCACTGATTTCGAAGGGTTGATTGATCCGGTCAATCCATTCCCCACCGTGCTAAGCTTCGATTCCATGGCCAATCAATTAGTGGAGGTAATTGACCTTGCGAGAAAAGATCCAAAAGCAACTCACCTTGCTCATTTCAAATCCAGCGCAGACGTGGAAAAATGGGTGGATGATTTTTGCTTTGGCAATGCGGAGGCATTTGTCTTGGAGAATTATCCTGAGTAAGGGCTCAATAAGAAAGCAGGGTCATTTTCTGATAAACTCAATCACACTCTTAACCAAGTCGGTTTTTAGTGGCAGGTCAGCCATGGAATAGGTGGCAATGTTCTTCGCACGATCTGATTCAGCTTCCTTCAAAATATGGTTCATCCCTTCTAGGATGCGCAGTTCGGCCCTTTTTGTTGCGTTAGCCAATTTTTCAGCATCCGCAACTCCTACTTGAAGGTCGGTGGTGCCTTGAATGATCAAAACAGGCTTGTTTAGCTTAGAAAGTTCCTGTCGTGGATCGTACCTAAACCATGAAATAAGGTAAGGCTGAACACTGGGACGGAAAAGCGAAAAAAGCATGGGAGGGACTTCAGCCACTGTCTCTCCCTTTTCCAATTTCTCTAGAATAGGAAGGGATTGCTCCAATACAAAGGGGGGTTGAGGCTTTAATTGCTCGCGGATAATTTCACCTGCCGGAGTACCCACTCCCGCCAAAGAAATGAATTTGTCTACTTCGGAATTTTGAGCTGCAATCATCCCAATCAATGAACCTTCACTATGTCCAAGGATGATAATCTCGGAAAACCTGCTGTCCTTACTTAAAAAATCCACCCAAGCTTGGGCGTCTTGGACATAATGCTCAAATCGTAACTCACTTTCGCTTACGCCTGCATTTTTGCTTTCTCCAATTCCTCGCTTATCATACCTTACAGAGGCAATCCCATTTTCCACCAAGCCTTCGGCCAACATTTTCAAGGAGTTATTTTTCATCACCGGGTTATTCCCATCTCGATCAGTTGGACCCGAACCGGCAATGATCAACACTAACAGAACCTTATTCTTACTTTCAGGAACAAGCAGAGTACCTTCTATATTGCCTGTTTCGGTCTGCAAGGTGATCGGTAAATCAGCCACTTGTGCTGATAAATTAGTCCAGAAGAATAGTAGCGCGAGGAATGAAATCATTTGCTTCAAATGCATAGTGAAGGATTTTGAATTAATTCTAGTTTGAATATCCGCAATCTAAGTATTAAGTAGGTCAACGGCTCTAAAGATCGCGGATATTCGTCGACTGACCACCGACGACAGTCCACAGCACCTCTAATCGGATTAAAACCTTACCTTATTTGGTTACCGGTAGAAAAGCGGAAAATCATCAATTCTAAAAACAGGAAACACTCCGGATTAACCTGTGAAAGATTGGGGTAATAAGCTCATACTCTCAGGGCTTCTTCAAATTTGAAATTTGGAGGTCATATCCTTGGGCTTAGATTTCAATAAGGTTGGGTTTTGAAGATGCAACCCCCCAGCAGCAAAAAAAACGGGCCTAAACCCGCATTTTTTTTACCCCAAACTCTTCTGCCAGTTCCAGCTGTCTCGCATGGAGTCTTCCAGCGAAAACTTAGGATACCAGCCCAGGACTTGGTTGATTTTAGTGGTGTCTGCCCAGGTTTTCACCACATCTCCGGGACGGCGTGGGCCGATGACGTAGTTGAGCTTTTCACCACTTACTTTTTCAAAAGCATGGATCACCTCCAGTACGGTATTGCCATTTCCTGTACCCACATTGAAGACATCATAAAAATCTGCTCCTTTTTCAGCTAGGTACTGAAAAGCCTTCACATGCGCATCAGCCAAGTCCACCACGTGAATGTAATCCCTCACACAGCTTCCGTCTGATGTGTCGTAGTCATTGCCAAAGACGGTTAATTTCTCCCGGATACCTGCTGCCGTTTGAGTGATAAAGGGCACGAGGTTTTGAGGTGTACCGATGGGCAATTCCCCTATTTTACTGCTTGGATGTGCGCCCACCGGATTGAAATAACGCAACGCAATCACCCGGATTCCCGGCTTGCTTTTCACATAATCCACCAAAATATCTTCACAGATTTTCTTGGTATTTCCGTAAGGGCTTTCGGCTTTTTTTCTCGGGGTAGCCTCAGTAACAGGCAACACATCCGGCTGACCATAAACCGTACAAGAAGAAGAAAATACCAGGTCGTGGATTCCATTTTCCTTCATTACTTGGAGAAGAACAAGCAGCGATCCCACGTTATTCTGATAATATTTCAAAGGGAATTGGGTGCTCTCTCCTACCGCTTTGAAAGCGGCAAAGTGAATGACGCCCTCGATCTGATGAGCTGCACAAATCTTTTCTAAAAGCGATTTATCATTACAGTCACCTTTGTAAAACACAAACTGTTTTCCTGTAATTTCTTTGAGCCGATCCAGTACATCCTCATTGGTATTGGATAGGTCATCCAGGATGATCGGCTCCATTCCGGCATTCCAAAGCTCCACCGCCGTATGAGAACCAATGTAACCGGCACCGCCTGTAATCAATATTTTCTTCATGAATTGGGAAAAATTAGCTTTAGCAAAGCTATTCAAATCCTCGGATTAGGAGCTTTAAAAACCTATCGAATCAAGGTAAAAATGCCGGATTTTTCAGAGGTGGTTGCGACACCCTCGAGCAGATACGTGTATCGAATCAAATAGGAATAGGTGGAGATAGGTGCATTTTGCCCTTTGACCCGGCCGTCCCAGCCTTCCGAACCGACAAAAACCAAATCTCCCCAACGATCCCAAATCATGAGTTCGAAAGACACACTGCAATTGGAAACAGGCTGAAAAACACCATCTCTTGGATCAAAGCCCGTTGGCATTCTCAGCTGTGGCTCGGCTTGATTGACAACTGCCAATCCCACCAGTGCACAGCCCTTGGCATCAGTGACTGTATAAGTAAACTCTCCAGGAGGTAATTTGTCGAGGACTGTTCCGGTTTTTCCATTATCCCAAACCACCTGATAAGGAGCTACTCCACCGCTGATTTGCAAAGAAAGCGCACCATCCAAACTTCCCGCACAGCCGGGCTTGAGTACCTCCACTTCGACCTTGATTTCTTCAGGGCCCACGAGTTCGGCCTCCACAGGAAGTGTGCAGCCTTTGCTATCCAGCACGGTAAGTTGATACTTCCCCTGTCCTACTCCTTGTACTCCAAGGAAAGTTCCATCCCAAGTAGTAGTGAATCCCACTGCAGAAAAGGGCGGTGTACCACCCACCAATTTTAGTCTAAACACCCCATCAGTTCCTCCAAAACACGAATTATCCTCAGCTATCACTGGTTCATCCAATCGAATGGGCTGGGGATCTTTAAGCGTTATGATTTGGCTGATCGCTGCACAACCTGAAGCGTCTTTCACGGTGACGGTGTAGCTTCCAGCCTCCAGCCCAGTAGCCATGTTTGTCTGAAGTTTGGCATCATGAGACCAGGTATAGGTGTATTTTCCCGATCCGCCCGACGGCACAAGCTGGATGCTTCCGTTGGATTGTCCCGGACACAGCGGATCAATTGCAGTGGATGTGGCCAGCTTCAGTTCGGGGTATATTTTCACTTCAAGCACCTCAGACACACCTGAGCAAGCTCCGTTGATGTTACTGTTCTCCTCATAAAAAACAGACCTAATCGGGGCATTGATATCCCATAGGATTTCAACCTTGGGCGTATTCTGTCCTGAGATCAGTGTGCCTCCTACCTGGGTCCAGGTGTAGGTTCGGTCCGGAGATGGAAAAGGTACTTCATAAATCAAAGGCAAATTGGGACCGCAAATACCGCTACTTCCTTTAGGCAAATTGGGTTCAAGCGTTTCGGTGATGAGAATGGAAAGCTCCACTTCTTTACCCGGGCATCCCGCCGCTGTAAATGGCATGGCTTTCACTTTCGCAGGCTGCAAAGCTGCACCCCATTTTACTTTGACCTGATTATCCTTTTCTTCTAACACCGTACCTCCTACCACTTCCCACTTCAAACGACCAACTGGTTGGGAGCTGACAAACGTGTACACAAACTCATCAATCAAAGGGCATACTGACTCGGGACCTTCAAGTGTACCAGAAACCTCCAATACCTCCACTTCAAAACGAAAAGTCTCCTCGCTGTCGCACTTTCCTTCCCCGGTAGAGGCCAAAACAGAGACTTCATATTTTCCGGGTTTTTGGAACGTATGAGTCACTTTTTTACCGTCCTTCACCGAACTTCCATCTCCAAAACTCCAAGTAAAGTCCTTGAATCCAGGAAAATCAGGAAAAATCGCCCAAGTCCCTTCCTCACCCAAACAAGCCACTTTATCACCCTCCACATTAAACTTGTACGTAGTCTCCGTTTCAAATTGAATAGCTTCCAAGGTAGCTCCCACGGGATAGGCATAAGACTCTACCGAACCGGAACCGTAGGCATAGGCTATAAATCCTTCTGGATTTTGAAGCCGATTGGCTCCTTCGTTGACAGAGATTCTGGCATACTCATAAGCGGTGTTGGTAGGAACCGGTTTGAATTGATTGCCGATTGGTAAACCATTAAGTATCGTTTGATTGGCAGTTCCTTTTTTGACAATGATATTGACGAGATGAGTTCGGACCCAATTGATTTTCACCGAGGAGAATATCATGTCTTTCATCAGTTGATTGACCGGGCTAAGGGCTACCAAGGAAGGATCTCCATAGCGGGAGTAGGTATCGTTTTGGTCGTTACAGTTTCCGCTTTTGGCGATCATCGAAACTGAAGAAGGCTTGCTTGTCTCTATGGAGACGATGTCATTTCTCCCAAACTCAAAAGTCAAAAATTTACCCTGATTGATTGTTCCTCGTACCTGTCCATTGATACGGACTTGAGTATTGTCTTGGGAAGCGACTACTTTGATGATCTCTCCCGAGGTCCTGTCTGCCAGGGGAATATGGATATACGACTTTCCCCAGGAATTTACCGGATAGGACTGTTGAAATAAATGATCTCCTGAGGTAGCACAATTTTCACCCGCACTTGTCATTTTATTGCCTCCAAAGACTGCCAGATTTTTGCAATCTCCATTTGAGGAATTGACTACTCTCACCCGAGTACCGGTAAGGTCTCCGGTGATCGCTTTCAGCTGAAAGGTTTCCCCTGCATCCAAGGTAATCTGAATCGGCGCCACAGCGGGCACTGGGTTGCCATTCAAATCAACACGGGTAGTCGGATTGATTTCCACATCGGTGTCATCTTCCACAGCGACGATCAAGAGCGTGCTTTCAAAGTTTCTATTGGTAGGTGATACATCCAGACCTGGCTCAAACTCATCGTAATGCGAGGTGATGTAGTAATCCTTTCCCAAAGCGGTCAAGGGCAAAATCACTGAACCGTCGGCACTGGCCTGGCGCTTATTAAATGCATGCACTGCCACCAAGCCAGTGGAATTGATGTAAATGGATTTTTTCTCCACCACACCCGAATTCCGATGAAGGATGAAATCCCGGTTTTCCTCGTAGTCTTTTACAAATTGCTGGCCTGCCTCAAGGGTAAAAAACGTCTTTTGGTTATTATACTCGATGTAACCAGTTGTTTTTTCTTTGGCTGTGACAATGACTGAGCCAGTCACCGGCAAAAAAGAGGTGGCGTGATTTTCTATAAAACCAAAATAAAACTCTTTGCCAAGCGTATTGAGCTGGGCAAATAAGGAAGAAGATTGTCCAAAAAAAATCAGGACAAATAGAAACTTAGCAAGCTTTTTTGGAAAAGAAATCATCATTCTGCCCCGCTATCATTCGTCTCAAGTTACCGGATTAAGGTGAAAACTCCTCGCGTTGAAATCTGTTCAACCTTTCCTTCAATGGAATATTCGTAGGTCAACTGGTAAGTATAGGCACCAATGACGGCATCCTTTCCCTTGATTGAACCATCCCAACCCTGATTTCCCAAATAAACCACCTGGCCCCAGCTATCCCAAATCTGTAAGGAGTAAGAAATCGAACAATTGGAAACAGGTGCAAAAAGTCCATCTGCAGGAATAAAACCGGTGGGTACTCTTACCAATGGAGGTACTTCAGAAATTCTTCCCGTTGCCACCACCTCACACCCATTGGCATCTGTTACTGTGGCGGTATAAAACCCTGAAGGTAATCCGCTGATTGAGGGCCCTGAAAAAGGTAAAGTTTTGGTGGTAGAATTTGATAGAGGATCAATCTGGGCTCCATGTGACCACGAGATCTGGTAGGGAGTTTTTCCTCCTGAAATTGACATATTCAACCCACCGGAAGCCCCTCCCGGGCAACCCGGAGCCACCTCTGTAAAGGAAATCGAAAGAGGCTTATTCTCTGGAATGCTGGCTGAAATAGGTAGTGAACATCCTTTTGAATCTAGAACATAGAGAGAGAAATTTCCGGATGCGAGGTTTCTGACCTCCAAAAATTCGCCATTCCAAGCTGAAGAAATTCCTTCGACCGAATACGGAGGGGTGCCCCCTTTTACTTTAGCCCTGAATCCTCCATCTGAGACACCAGCACAGGTAGTGGGGATCAATTCCAATCCACCAACCAGTCCCACAGGCTCGGGATTGGAAATCGTAACTTCCTTTTTCAAACTTCCACAGCCACTTTTATCTGCTATTGTTACGACATAAGTTCCTGCTTTCAGTCCGGTGGCAAGCGGAGAATTCACCTTTGAATCATGACTCCATGAAAAAGTATACGCTCCAGTTCCTCCTGTGATTGTTAATTCTATTGCTCCATTTGATTCCCCAGGGCAATCGGGTGTAGTCAAAATCAATTTTTCAATCTCAATCGGCGCCAACTTAGCCAATTTCAAAATCTTTGACTCCTTGGAACATGAGTTCGTCGCTGAAGGATCTGTAACGGCGTAAGAGATTTCTTTTTCTGCAGCATTCGCATCCCAGTTTACTTTTACCTCTGAGGAAGACCCACCGGAGACAATCTGACCTCCTTTGACCAACCAGAGGTAAGTTGCAGAAGCTGAAGGTTGAGGAACTTTGTAGGGAATGGGCTCCAAAAAATCTCCACAACTAGTTGAAATTCCTTCAGGAGCTTCAAGAAGCTCGCCTTTCCCTATGACCACGTTTAATTCGATCGGATCACCCAGACAGGCCGGATGTAAATACGGTTGAGCCTTTATGATTCCTTCTGTCGCAGTTGAGTTCCATTTGATCGTAATGGTTTTTTCAGTTTTAGAGAGGATTACACCACCTGTCACTGTACCCCATTCCGCTTTGACTGCAGAGTTTTGACTTTCAATTGTATAAGTTACTTCTTGATCCGGACAGGTTTCCACCGAGCCCTTAATGGTGGCTATAGCCTTTTCGATGACCTCAATCTCAAATTCGTATTCGGCAGAAATATCACAGGAACCTTGACCTGAACTGGCAAGAACTAACACCTTGTATTTTCCCGGATTGGAAAATGTATGGGAAACAACCTTTCCGTCTGCTATGGGAGAACCGTCTCTGAAATCCCATTTAAAGAATGTAAAACGATCGTCTTTGGTAAGAATCTCCCAAGTGCCTTCCTTCCCTTCACATGCGATCAAGTCCCCTTTTATCGAAAACTCATATTGGACTTGGTTGGAATTGGTAGTATTTCCACTCAAATTAAATCCTGCCGAATAGCCATAAGAAGAGCGCTGACCTGCGCCATAAACATAAACTATGGCTCCTTCTGGGCTTGTAAACGTGTTTTTGCCATCGGGAAGAGTCGCTTGAGCATAAGAAAACTCAGGCTTACCGGGCACCGGACTAAACTGTCCCGTAATTGCCACACCATTAAGCCTGATTTGTGACAGGGAAGCTGTTGGGGCTATGATGTTGGCGTTATTGAAAAATTCATTGACAGAATAAAACTCAATGTCTTTAACAGTTTGGTCGTTACTCTGGTAGGTGAGTAAAAAAGGATCGCCGATATTATTGGGTGTAGTATTGCAATCTTGGCTCTTTGCAAGTAAAGTAACTGCAGATGGTTTGGATGTTTCAATGACAGCAACTTCAGAAACCACAAACTCAAGCGTCAAAAACTCCCCTGTATTCAGCGTGCCTTCTAGTTGTCCATCTACTGTCACTTGAGTGCCATTTTCAGAAGCTAAAACCTTTACCAATTCTCCCGAGGTTCTATTTTTCAAGGGAACGTGGATGTAGGATTTACCCCAGAATTCTACCGGAATAGCTTGCTGAAATAAGTGGTCACCTGTTTTTCCGCAATTTCCTGCACTGGTCATCTTATTACCGCCAAATACCGCTACTTTTTTACAATTGCCCTGATTGGCATTCAGGACTTTCACATGGGTGCCAGTCAAGTCCCCATTTGCTTTGACTTGATAGGTCTGGCCTTGATTAAGCGTAATTAAAAAAGGCACACCTGCAGGATTTCCTTTAAAGGTTGATTGGGTGGGCGTGATCTGAATCTGAGTATTATCCTCAGTAGCTATTACCAGCATGGTGCTCTCCGAATTGTCAGGACCGGCAGCCAGTGGGCTAAAATGAGCGGTCACAAAATATTCATCCCCGAGTGCATTAAGAGGCAAAACCAAGGTCGCATCCGAACTATTTTGTCTGAAATTATAAGCGTAGACCGAAACATTGCCGCTGGAAGAAATCGATATTGACTTGGATTCCACCACTTCAGAATCCCGATGAATGACATCCTGGGACGTCGAAACAAATTCTTGAACAATAGATTGCCCCTTGGTAAGAGTAAATAGAATAGTTTGTCCCTGGTAAGAGATTGCACCGGACGCGGCTTCATTGGCCGTGATGACGATCACCGCTTTATCAGGCTGATTAGCTTTACGGTTATTTTCCATAAAGCCAACAATAAATTCTTTTCCAATGGTGCTTTGAGCTGATAACGAATGGCTCAATAAAAATAAAACGCACACAAAAAACAGGGTGAATCTTTTGTGTTGTTTCATTTTAATGCTTCGGGTCTCGCAAAGTAGTTAGGTTTTAGTTTTTTATCTGATTAGGGCAAAAGAACCTTTTAAATTTTGTCGGATGGATTTCCCTTCCAACTGGTAATAGTAATTCACTGAATAGGAGTAGGTTCCCGGCGGGGCGAAGTCTCCAGAAATCATGCCATCCCAACCTTCAGAACCAAAATAAATCAATTGGCCCCAACGATTATAGATGGATAACTCAAATCGGGTGTCACAGTTTGAAACACCTGCATAAAATCCGGTAAGTTGGGTGGGTGCAAAACCATTCGGCATTCGAATTTGGGGAGCTTCCTCGTTCACAATCCCTTTACCGAGCGACACACAGCCCTGATTGTCTTCCACCTCCAACTCATATTCACCTTTGGCCAAGCCTACCACGTACTGCCCACTCAATGTCGGATTGCTCCAGCGGTAGATAAAAGGACCAGAACCTCCTCCAGGAGTGACAAAAAGTTCTCCATTGCTACCTCCGGGACAGGCAGGCTTTTCCAATCTCACATCTACCACCAAGGCTGGAGGGGAAGTAATTTGAAAAGTAACCGGAATCACGCAACCATTTGAATCAATGACTTTCCAATCGTATTGGCCTGCTCCTAGATTTGATAGTTCGATCTGAGAAGAAAATTGATTTTGCCCAGGAGTGTTGACAGAATATGGAGGTACTCCACCTTGGACCTGAATTGAAATGAGCCCATCTTTTTTCCCATAACAAGAAGTGCCTTGAGGGACAGCTTTTGCCAATACTAAAGGCAAGGGTTCCGTGACTTGAATCGCATTAATAGACTTTTCACACCCCAACTTATCGGTGATTTTCACACTATAAACACCAGCAGGCAACTTTTCTGCAAATGGCTGATTGAGCTTGGAATCATGTGACCAAGAATAAGTATAAGGTGGTTCGCCTCCCGTCACTTTCAATCGAATTGCGCCTGTAGATTCTCCCGAACAAAGTATGGTAGTGAGTGTCTCAATCTCCGGTGTAAATTCTTTGGACACTTTCACCGAGATAGCAGGAGCTGTGCCTTCACAAGAATTATCCACTAGACTAAAAGCTGTGTACACTACAGTTCCTACTACATCAGGCTGATCCCAGCGGACTTCAATTTTAGATTGGTTTTGGCCATTCACAATAACCCCTCCAGTTACTGTCCAGGCATAGCCTCGTCCCTGACCCGGATTTGGTGCTGAGTAAGTAAAAGTAACAGACGGATCAAAACAAACCTCATTAGGTCCCACTGCCTCGGTAACTATAATCCGTTGATTGATAACGACCGGATATTCAATCGGAGCCCCAGGGCAACCCGAAGGGGTATAGGGAATCAATCGAACCAATGCATTTGAGTTTGCAGGCCCCCACTTCACAAGAACAGAATCTCCAAAGGATTGCATAATCTCCCCTCCCACCACTTCAAACTTGGTCTCTCCTATATTCTCTTTGTTTTTGATTCGGTACATCACTTCCTCCACATCGGGACACACGGACTGTTCGCCAATAAATACCGCTTTGGTCTCCAACACCTGGACTTCAAATGAAATCTCCTCTTGGTTGTCACAAGAATTGGGACTCAATGAAGCTACGACTCTTACCTCATAAGACCCTGGGGCAGTAAACTTATGGGTTACCTCCTTCCCCACTTTGGTAGTTGAACCATCCCCAAAATCCCAGACAAAATAGGTGAAGTTCGGATTATCCGGATTGATACTCCAGTCCGCATCCTGATTAAGACAAGCCACCTTTTCGCCCGTGACCTCAAATTCATACTTCGTATCCGTTTGAAAATTCAGGTTGTTCAAAGCGGCACCGGCAGCATAGCCATAAGATTCAATTTCCCCAAATCCATACACGTAGGCCGCAAATCCTGAAGGATTGGATAGCTGATGAACCCCCTGAAAAATGGGTATCTGAGCAATCTGAAAATTGGGATCACCGGGCAGCGGAGAAAAATTGGATCCGATGTTTTGACCATCCAGTCGGGTTTGATTTTGATCTCCAGTCTTCACTACAATATTCACGTAATGGTTGACGATAGAAGGCAAATTGATCGCATTAAAAGTTAGCTGGGTCAGAAACTGCTCTACAGGACTGTATGAGATCATAAATGGATCTCCAAAATCCGAGTTGGGAGCATTAGGCTGATTGCAGGAAACACTCTTTGCAAAAACAGTGACGGAAGATGGCTTGGAAGTTTCAATTTTGGCAGATTCATCCACTCCAAATTCCAGCGGAATCCACTGTCCACGGTTGATGGTACCTTTTAAAGCCCCATTCACCCGTACTTCAGTCCCATCTTCAGAAGCTAAAACCTTTACCAGTTCTCCGGAGCTTCTGCCTGCGAGCGCGGTGTGAATAAATGAGGTGCCCCAGGTATTGATGGGATAGGTCTGCTGAAAAAGGTGATCATTGGCATTGCCACAGGATCCCACAGAAGTCCATTTGTTTCCTCCAAAAACAGCTATTTTCTTGCATTCATCTGCATTGTCGCCTACCACCCGTACTCGGGAACCGGTCAGGTCACCACGGGATTTGATCTGATAGCTTTGACCTTGATTTAGAGTAATTTCATAAGGAACACCTTTGGTATTTCCTGAAATAGAATTTTCCGTCAGAGTGATCTCAACCCGAGTATTATTCTCCGAACCTACCACCAACAGGGTGCTTTCGTTATTGACGTTAAGGTTAGATTGGGGATTTATTTCAAAATGAGAAGTAATGTAATGATCTTTTCCCAAGGCTCCGATGGGAAGAACGACTGTTCCGTCCGCACTTCGATACCGTTCATTGAATGCATGCACCGCTATTTTACCGGACGAAGTGATATGAATTCCTTTATTTTCAATTATTCCTGAGCTCCTATGGAGCATGTCAATATCCAGCGAAGAAACTCGCAACGTGTACTGCTGACCTTGACCAAGTGTAAATGCGGTGGAATTTCCTGCGTATTCGATGGCTCCGGTGGTATTTTCATTGGCTGTGATTAAAATAATCCAATAATCCAACGCACCGGCATTGTTAGGACCGCTGGGAAGTATTCGGTTGTTTTCCATAAAACCTACCCAAAACTCCTTCCCAATCGTGGACATTTGCGCAAAAGATACCAAGGGACTGGTCATCAAGACAGTCAGAAAAATAAGGCCCCTAAGAAATCTTTTGAGGAAATGTTCGCGCATTTGATACCAATCAACCTGTCAATATAAAAAACACTTCAAACTTATCTGTTGAAAATTCTTTAAGGGTTAAATTAAGCTAGGCCAAAGCTTGATTTTACCAAGCCGAAAAAATATTATTCTCTATCTTTGCGCCTCTCAAAAACAGAAAATATCCATGATTTCAGTAGATAATTTATCACTCAAGTTTGGCAAAAGGACACTATTCGAAGAGGTCAACCTCAAGTTCACACCCGGCAACTGTTACGGGGTGATCGGAGCCAACGGAGCTGGAAAATCCACTTTTTTGAAAATCCTATCCGGGGAAATTGAATCTACTTCAGGAGCGATCAATATCACTCCAGGTCAGCGAATGGCCGTATTGAAGCAAAATCACTTTGAATTCGACGAGGTAGAAGTACTCAAAACCGTCTTGATGGGGCATAAGAAGCTGTATGCCATCATGAGTGAAAAAGATGCCATCTACCTGAAGGAAGATTTTACAGAGGCAGACGGAATTCGTGCTTCTGAGCTGGAAGCGGAATTTGCGGAAATGGACGGCTGGAATGCCGAATCCGATGCAGCGGCGCTACTTTCAGGTTTGGGTATTTCAGAAGATATCCACTACAGCCAAATGAAAGACTTGGCCGGTAACCAAAAAGTACGGGTCCTTTTGGCGCAGGCTCTTTTTGGTAATCCGGATATCCTGATTCTTGACGAACCTACCAACGACCTCGATGCAGAAACCATCGTATGGTTGGAAGACTTCTTGATTGATTTCAAGAACCTCGTGATTGTGGTATCTCACGACCGTCACTTCCTGGATACTGTTTCTACGCACATCGTGGATATTGACTTTGGAAAAATCAAAATCTACTCCGGTAATTACACCTTCTGGTACGAATCTTCTCAGCTTGCCCTCAAGCAGCGTTCCGATCAAAACAAGAAGGCTGATGAAAAGCGAAAAGAACTTCAGGACTTCATTGCCAGATTCTCTGCCAACGTAGCCAAATCCCGTCAGGCTACCGCACGAAAGAAAATGCTCGAAAAACTCAATGTGGACGAAATCGAGCCTTCCAGCAGAAAATATCCGGGCATCATTTTCAAGCCTGAGCGTGAGGCAGGTGATCAGATCTTTATGACTGAAAACCTCGAACTGAAAGCGGATGGAGTGACCTATTTCACCGATGTAAACCTAATGGTGGACAAGGGAGATAAAATTGCTTTTATCTCCAAGACCAAGCAGGCTGTCAATAAATTCTTCCAAACCATCACCGAAGAAATCAAACCTACCAAAGGAAACCTGAAGTGGGGAGTAACGATCAACAAGGCCTATTTGCCAAATGATAACTCTACCTATTTCCAAACTGATTTGAATCTGATCGACTGGCTGAGACAATACTCCACTAATCAGGAAGAGGCCTATGTAAGAACCTTCCTGGGCCGAATGTTATTTACCGGTGAGGAAACCCTGAAGAAATGTACCGTACTTTCCGGAGGAGAGAAGGTTCGCTGCATGATCTCCAAAATGATGCTTCAAAACCCAAACCTCTTGGTCATGGACGAACCGACCAACCACCTGGATTTGGAGTCCATTACAGCCTTCAACAACGCCATCATCGAATTCAACGGGACGGTATTGATGTCATCCTATGACCACACCTTTGTACAGTCCTCTTGTAATCGCATCGTGGAATTCACTCCAAACGGGACCATTGACCGAAGAATGCCTTACGATGACTACTTGGCAAGTGCCGAAATCAAGGCGCTTCGTGAAAAAATGTACGGTAAAAGCTAAGCACTAAGGCCTTGCTGCTCACTGCGATCATCATTTATCTAGCATTGACTGTAGCTGTAGGAGCTTGGTCTTCCAAATTGGTCAAGAATTCCAACGACTTTGTATTGGCAGGGCGATCCCTGCCTCTTTTTCTTTCTGCTTCTGCCCTTTTTGCCACTTGGTTTGGTTCGGAGACGATCTTCGGAGCTTCCTCTGTTTATTTGGAGGAAGGGCTATTGGGAGTGATCGAAGATCCTTTTGGAGGAGCGCTATGTTTAGTTCTGTTTGGCATGTTTTACCTGCGTCCCATGTACCGGATGAATGTGCTCACAATCGGTGACGTTTTCAAAAAAATTTTCGGAAAGCGGATCGAGTTTTTCGCTTCGGTATTTATGATACCTGCCTACTTTGGCTATGTAGCGGCTCAATTGATAGCTTTGAGCTTGGTATTAGGAGCAGTGACTGACCTCAGTTTGACCCAAGGTGTTTTGATTTCTGCTGGAATTGTAGTGTTCTACACCTTTTTGGGAGGAATGTGGGCGATATCCATCACTGATTTTATTCAAACCACCATGATTGTGGTGGGATTACTTTGGGTGGCAATGATGGTAGCCAGTGAAGCCGGAGGAGTTGGAGAGATATTCGCACAGGCACCTCCTGAGAGTTTTCAATTTTTTCCTGAAGCTACCCTTTCAGGCTGGACCAAATACCTCGGAGCTTGGATTATCTTGGGATTGGGAAGTATTCCCTCGCAGGACATATACCAGCGCGTGATGTCTTCCAAATCAGAGAAAGTAGCGGTTCGTTCAACCTATTTGGCGGGAGCTTTTTACCTCAGTTTTGGATTACTTCCCCTGTTTATTGCCTTGGGAGCCAAAGTCCTATATCCTGAACTATACCTCGAAAACAAACAAATGCTGTTGCCCTCCATGGTACTGAAGCACGGAGGAATGCCCGTACAGATCGTATTTTTTGGTGCATTGATTTCAGCAATCATGAGTACGACAAGTTCGGGCTTGCTGGCTCCTGCTGCAATTATCTCCGAAAACCTAATCCGCCCTTATTTTGGTAAAAAACTAAAGGAAAGCCATTTTCTGTGGATTCTCCGATTCAACGTAGTGGCTGTTGCCTTGATTGCTATTTTAATGGCGTCCTGGAAATCCAACATCTACGAATTGGTAGCCGGTGCTTCCATCCTGATGCTGGTCTCCTTATTTGTCCCGCTTACTGCAGGACTTTATTGGAACAAAGCATCCAAAATGGGTGCCTTGATGTCTATGGTATTCGGAATGATCGTATACCTCGCCTCAGAAAATTACCTTCAAACCGACGAATCACACCTCATTGGCCTCTTAGGCAGTGGGCTATCTATGATGATAGGAAGCTTGCTTTTCCCTGACCAAACCAACACCTCTTATGAACTATCCTAAGCTGATCTTACAAAAAGGAAAAGAAGTCTCTTTGCTGAGAAGACACCATTGGGTTTTCTCGGGAGCGATCGCCAAGACAGATTCCGGAGTGGAAAATGGGGACTTGGTTGCGGTGTATTCTTCAAAAAATGAGTTTCTCGGAATCGGCCATTTTTCTCAAGGATCGATTATGGTCAGGATCATTTCCTTCGAAGAAAGAACCATCGATCAACACTTTTGGAAAGAAAAAATAGCTTCAGCCTTTGCAGTAAGAAACGCATTAGGACTAACTGATAATCAAGACACTAATGTCTATCGCTTGATTCATGGGGAAGGTGACGGTCTACCTGGATTGATCATCGATTATTACAACGGGACAGCCGTCATACAAGCCCATCATGTGGGAATGCACCGTCACACTCAGGAGGTTGCGGAAGCATTGAAAAGCGTCTATGGAAAGAGCCTTAAAGGAGTCTACGACAAAAGTGCTGAAACTCTTCCCAAAAATTTGGGTATCGAGTCCAACGAGTGGATTTGGGGGAAAGCGGAAACTGACTTGGTCAAGGAGTACGGCGCAACATACCGAATCGATTGGGAAAAGGGCCAAAAGACCGGCTTTTTCATCGATCAGAGAGAAAATAGAAAGTTGGTGTCCACCTATTCCAAAGGGAAAAAAGTACTGAACACGTTCTGCTATTCAGGCGGTTTTTCTGTTTTGGCACTTCAAGAAGGTGCTTCAGAAGTTCATTCAGTGGACATTTCTGCCAAAGCCATTGAGCTGACTGAGGAAAATGTACGTCTGAATGCCGGATTCTCCGGAAAGCACGAGTCCATTGTAGCAGACGTGGTCAAATACATCCGGGAGATCGGAGACGATTTCGATTTGATCATTTTGGACCCGCCCGCTTTTGCCAAAAACATCAAGGCTCGACATAATGCGGTCCAAGCCTACAAGCGACTGAATGCCGAAGCGCTTCGCAAAATCAAGCCTGGCGGAATTCTTTTCACTTTCTCCTGTAGTCAGGTGGTATACAAAAGTCTTTTCTCGCACACCATCACTGCGGCTGCTATGGAGAGTAAGCGAAAAGTCAGAATCCTTCACCAACTTTCTCAACCTGCAGACCACCCGATTAATATTTTCCATCCGGAAACTGAGTACCTGAAAGGTCTTGTCCTGTTTGTTGAATAAGTTTCAAACAATTTGATCACTTCTCTTATTTCTTTTGTACTAATTTCACCTCAATAAATACGCAACTTATGTATACAGGACTTCAGCACGCACATTCAGGATTAGCCTATTTGGCCCTCATTGGTTTGGTCATTGTAATCTTTTGGGCCTTGGTCGGCTCACTTTCCGGAAGAGAATTTCAGGAACGTGACCGCAAGATCGCTATGATCACTTTCATCATTTGCCATATCCAACTCCTTTTGGGTCTGATCCTTTATTTTGTGAGTCCGCTTGGATTGGCTCTATTGACAGGTGGCGGTGCGATGTCAGACGCAGCTGCAAGACTTACGGCTTTGGAACACCCATTAAGCAATATCGTGGCCATTGCCATCATCTCCATTGGGTATATCCGCGCTAAAAAAATAGAAGCTTCCCGTGCTAAATTCAGAAGCATCTACATGCTATATGCAGTAGGTTTTGTACTAATCATTAGCCGAATCCCTTGGTCTGCATGGTTGGGATAACCCACTCATGACTACTCATCACAATCCGGCCCGAAAGCCGGATTTTTTTATTTAAATCGATCTTGACTTATCCCAAGAAGCCATTGAGCTATGCTAAAAATGCGTTTAAAAAAACTTTCTGCAACTTTGTTTCAAAACCTTTGGTTTAATTCCTGTTCTCCTCCTACTTTTGCAACAATGATTCAAAAAGGGATATTCACGCTAAGTCTATTCGTATTCGCCTTAACGCATGTTTCGGCTCAGAAATGCGATTTGGTACTAAGAGGAAAGATCCTTCATCAGGAAAATGATCAACCCATTGAGGCAGCCTATGTTTGGATTTTGGAGACCAGAACCGGAGGCACCACAGATCAAAACGGAAACTTTGTAGTTCGAGAACTTTGTCCGGGAACTTACACAGTTACCGTCCAATATTTGGGTCATAAAGAAATTAGACAAACCATCAACCTAAGCGGAAGTACCACCAACCAGACATTCAAAATGCAGGAAGAATCGGTAGCTCTTTCAGGCGTGGAAGTCCATGGTCATCGGGAGGCAGTACAGACGACCACTGCTGTGAGTTCGCTTTATGGGGAGGCACTGCTTCAATCTCGAGGTGAAAACCTAGGAGAAAGTCTGAAAAGGGTAGCTGGTGTGACGACATTTTCTACAGGAAATACCATCTCAAAACCTGTGATTCATGGATTGCATAGCAATAGAATCATGATTCTAAATAATGGGATCCGTCTGGAAGGTCAACAATGGGGAGCCGAACACGCTCCTGAGATCGATCCTTTTCTAGCAGATGAAATTACCGTAATAAAAGGTGCCGAAACAGTAAGATTCGGTCCTGAAGCCATGGGAGGTGTAATTCTGGTCAATCCTCCCACGCTACCGACTAGTAAAAAACATCTAACTGAAATCAATCTGCTTGGAGCATCAAACAGCAGAATGGGAAACCTGGCTGCTTCGCATACAGGAGGTTCTGAAAAAATCCAAGGACTAGGCTATAGAGTACAAGGTTCAGTAAAAAAAGCAGGGAATGTGAGAACTCCCGGCTATTTCCAAGCCAATACCGGCATGGCAGAGTACAACTTTTCCGGTTCGGTAGGCTACAGCTCCAAAAAACTTGGAATAGAAGGCTATTACAGCTTTTTTAATACTGAAATTGGGATTTTGAGGGATTCCCATACCGGCAATTTATCCGATCTGATTGAGATCATCGAAAATGGTGAACCCTTTCTTAAACCCAACTTTACTTATCAAATTAACAATCCAAAGCAGGTGGTATCTCACCATTTGGCCAAAGTAAAAACACATTACCATCTTAATCCTGAACTCAAACTCAACTTCCAATATGGGTTTCAACTGAACCAAAGACAGGAATTTGATCGAAGAAGAGGTGATTTGAATGCGCGTCCTAGCCTAGATTTAGAACTTTTTACCAATACCATAGATCTATTTCTTGATCACAGCAAAAACTCAAATTGGAGTGGATCTTTTGGAATCAATCTAATCCAACAAGCCAACAGTAATGTACCCGGTACAGGAGTGACACCCTTGATTCCAAATTATGACATGAGCAATGGCGGGATCTATTTGATGGAAAAATACCTAAAAGGGCCTTTGGAACTAGAAGGCGGCATAAGATATGATTACAGAACTGTAAGTGCGGCAAGGTTTGTAGGAAATGACCTGCAAGAAGCTGATTTGAAATACCAAAACTTCTCCGCTTTTATGGGTGGATTATATCAGTTGAGTCCCCATTTCGCATTTACAACCAATTTGGGAACAGCTTGGAGACCACCCAATGTCAATGAACTGTTCAGTCAAGGACTTCATCACGGGGCTGCTGCTGTAGAAATAGGCGATCCAAATCTGAATTCAGAAAAATCCATCAAATGGGTGAATGGACTCGAATATGAAGGGAAACGAGGAACTGCCGAACTCACAGCCTACGTCAACCAAATCAATGAATACATTTATCTAAATCCTACCGGTGGCACCTTTGTCAGTCTGAGAGGCACCTTCAATGTCTATGAATATCTGCAGGCCAATGCATTGTTTTACGGCGTGGATCTTTCAGGAACTTACCAGTTCTCTGATCGTCTCAATGGATACCTGAAAGGTTCCGTTATCAGAGCAAAGAATACCGAGACTCAAACCTATTTTCCATTTATCCCTTCTGACAGGATGGACTGGGGATTGGCCTATTCTTTTGGAAAGGAAGCCAACCGAATTACCCTCAGTAACCTCGTGGTAGCAAGACAAACCCGAGAGCCCGAATTTGATCTTTCGCCTGCTCCTCCGGCGTACACATTAATCAATCTGGGCTATAACAGAAAAATAAAACTATCTGATAATCAGTTAAATGTAGGTTTACAGATTAATAACCTACTCAATAAGGAATATCGAGAATACATGAATCGGTTCAGGTACTTTACGGCCGATATGGGACGCAACATTTTACTTAAACTCAATTACCAATTCTAACTATCAATTATTATGAAAAACCTACAAAAACTACCCCTCTACCTGTTTGCTGCCCTTACCATGGGATTTGCATCTTGCGAAAGCGAAGATCCGGAGAAAGAAAACGAAGGTGAAGTAATCACAGATGTAACCTTGAAATTTCAGGAAGTAGATGCTTCAAATAATCCTATAGGTTCAGCTGTATCTTTCAAGGCAAGCGATCCCCAAGGTATAGAAGTAGGCAAAACACCTACCATTCAAACGATCAACCTTACCAAAGGCAAAAAGTATCTCATGACAATTGAAGTGCGAAATGCCATTGAAAATGAAGATATCACCAAGGAAATTCTTGAAGAAGCAGCAGAGCATCAGTTTTACTTCTTGGGATCAGCGTTCACCAGCAACATTTTGACGATCGCCTATGCCGACGCAGGAGGAATCGCTTTAGGTCTAAGAAATTTGGTCACAGTATCTTCTTCTCCTGGAACCAACAATACCTCAATGAGAGTGGTATTAAGACATGATTTAAACAAAAGCTTCGCAGGAGCAAACAATCCAAACTTTGAAAACTTTGTTCAAGCTGGTGGAGAAACAGATTTAGACATCACCTTCCCAATTGTTTTGAATTAATTCCAAAAATAGAAAAGGGCGGATTTGATCGAAATCCGCCCTTTTTTTATGTACCTATACGATTAACCACTACCCCTAAAAATCAAAAAAGGCCGGAATATAACTCCGACCTTTTCCTGCTCTCAAACCTATTAAACCTATTGTAGATATTCAATTCATGAATACACTCGAAAAGTAGAGAATGTTTTTTTTCTGTCCAAACAATCGATTGCGAAAAATTTTCAAAATTTTATTCGGCAGGACCCAAACCCATTTAATTATCAGAAAATCAAGACTTTTAATTCAAATATTTTTTATCATGACCTTCAAATAATCCTTTTTTACCTTTATTGCCAAATTTCCTATGCCTACTAGAGCTCATCCCCTCGCCTCCAAAATATTTGAAGGATTTCTTACCTACATCGAGACCTTCAATACCTATACGCGTCTGGCGCCGCTTTACTTTGCTCAGCGAAACTGGCAAGCCACTCAACTCAATCATCGGCAGCGACTTAGGCTGTATAAAGATCTCTTGTTTCAGCTTTCCTCGGTTTTCCAAGAAATCCTTGGCGAAGACAACACCAATCGACAAATCTGGCAACTGATAAGAAGTGAATACCAGAAAATGATCAGCAAACGTCCTGATGTGGAGCTTGCAGAGACTTTTTTCAATTCCGTATTCAGAAAAACCTTCCCAAACAATGCCCTCGATGAAGAACTCATGTATGTCATGGAAGGGTACAATACCTGCGAAATCCGAGAAAATTCCGACCTACTCCTCACTTATCCTGCTTCCATGGGATTGGAGCAAATCATTCGTCAGATTCTTGAGGATTTTGATTTTGGAGTTCCGTTCATGAATAAGGAGCAGGATGTTGAATTTTTGATTAGAGGAGTCAAAGATGTGATTCTGACTAGATATCAAGTAGAAGTCGGTACCAAAACCCAATTACTCAAGCCTGTTTTCTATCGAAATAAAGCAGCCTACCTAATCGGGAGAACTTATGTGGGCAAAAAATGGATGCCCTTTATCATCCCGGTTTTGAATGGTCCGAAAGGGATTTATGTGGACACGCTGATTTTTGATCCCAACATCATGAGTCATCTTTTTAGCTTCACCAGATCCTACTTTATGGTGGAGGCGGAGGTGCCTTCTCAGATCGTCGGGTTCTTAAGTTCCGTGATTCCCCACAAAAAAATCCATGAACTCTACAATGCCATCGGATTCAACAAACATGGGAAAACGATCTTTTACCGTGATTTTTTGCACCATTTGGAGCGAAGCACCGATCAGTTTGTAGTCGCCCCCGGGATCAAAGGAATGGTGATGACAGTGTTTACTTTGCCTTCTCTCAACATTGTCTTTAAACTGATCAAGGACCATTTTGAACCGCCAAAAAATATGACCCGACAGGAGGTGAGAGAAAAATACAAGCTTGTCTCCTTGCACGATCGGGTGGGCAGGATGGCTGATACACATGAATTTGAACACTTCCGAATTCCCATGGATAGAGTCAGTCCGGAGTTGATCAAAGAGTTGAGAAATACAGCCAATTCCCTTTTACGAATTGAAAACAATACCCTGATCATCAAGCATCTTTATACCGAGCGGAAGATGGTTCCCTTGAATATATTCCTAGAAAGCTGCTCTGTCAAAGAAGGCCAAAAAGCAGTAGAGGACTATGGTCGGGCCATTTTACAATTAGCCCAAGCCAACATTTTCCCCGGCGACATGATGACCAAAAACTTTGGACTGACTCGTCAGAAACGGGTCATTTTCTACGACTACGATGAGATTGAGTTTTTGGAGGATATGAATTTCAGAGAAAAGCCAAGGCCGGAGACTTACGAACAGATTTATGCTTCCGAGCCTTGGTACGAGATCAAAAAGAATGATGTATTTCCGGAGGATTTCAAACGGTGGATGATCGGAAGAGCGGATTTAAAACCCCATTTTCTAGCTTATCATAGAGATTTATTTGATCCGGCATTTTGGCAAGGGATACAGCAAAGAATACAAAACGGAGAATTAATTCATGCCATTCCCTATCCTGAGGAGATTAGATTCCGTCCCGGAGAGCCCGATTAAGTGAGTTTAATTTCATTCTTCCTTTGTTAAAACTTATTTTTGGCGACTCGGGTTAATCCTACCACCTACTCCAACATGGTTATAGAAACTTCAGTAGCACCTTCTACCCGAACCCAAACCAAAAAAATCATCCTTCATACCGAAGAGGACGATAGCAGACCGGTTTACCTTTCGGGCAATTTCAACAATTGGGCAACTCAGGATTTTCGATTTAAAATGCAGAAAATCAAAGAGGGAGTCTATGAATTTGCTTTTCCGAATACTGCTGAATTTGAAGGCGAACTTATCTATAAATTTACCAAAGGGGACTGGTCAGAAGTGGAAATTGACCATCACGGAAACCGGACTCCCAACAGGCATTGGAAGGATGACAGGTCAACCAAAGTGGAAAAAGTAGCCAAATGGCGAAAAAACTGGCTGCCCTATCGTCCATCTCAATTGCCCCAAATCCATTTGATTTCGGAGGAATTTGAAATTCCTCAACTTAACAAAACCAGGAAGATCTGGGCCCTGCTCCCACACGATTACGACACGAGCATAGATCATTATCCCGTCCTATACCTACAGGATGCACAAAATCTTTTCAATGAAAATGCCGAGTTTGGCAATTGGCAGATCGACAAAAAACTCGCGGTGATGTCTGATTACGGCATTGGAAAAGTGATCATCATTGCCGTGGAGCATGGGGAAAAAGAGCGTCTTCTGGAATACAACGTAGGTAAAACGGTACTTGGAAAAGGCCAAGGCAAAGAATACATCCGCTTTATCACAGATACCCTCAAGCCTTTTGTAGACAGAACCTACCGCACCAAACCCGAGAGGGAGTTTACAGGAATCGGTGGCAGCTCGATGGGCGGACTGGTGAGTATCTTTTCCGGCTTGATGTATCCGGAGGTATTTGGCAAGCTGATGATCTTTTCGCCTTCCCTTTGGGTGATTCCTAAGATTAAACTTGGATTCTTGGACATCTTCGAACCCATGGATACGCGCATTTACCTCTATGCAGGTGGTGAAGAAAGCGAGACTATGGTCGAGCATGTGACCAAATTCAGAAAGCGCCTTCTCAAGCGTGAAAGCCTTCAGGGAAAAATGAAAGTCAGACTTTCCATCAACGAACACGGCAAGCACAACGAATCTTATTGGAGCGATGAGTTTCCAAAAGCCATCGAATGGCTTTTCTTTAGTGATAAACCGGAGTAATCTCCCAACTACCCTACCATGCAGTTCAAACTTAATCCCAAAAACCCTTCTTCCTCAGGACTAAGGGTTATTCCTGTTTTTGAAAATCAGGTGCTCGATACTCTTGCGGCTAAAAACATCAAAATTTCAGTTCCCGCCTCACTTTTCTCAGGAAAAAAAGACAGTCAATACAGTTTTGATAGTCATGGACAAGTGATCCTTCTTTTGGGTTTGGGAGAAAATCCCGATTACAAAACCATTGAAAACAGTTTCCGGCGCGTGCTTTCCAAACATGCTTCCTTGGTCGAAAAAGAAGTGGTTTTGGATCTTCCAGGCAACATGGAATCTAGTCAAGTGGAAGCTGCCTTGGTGGGTTTTCAGCTGGGCGCTTATTCCATAGGTTTTTATAAAAAAGAGAAACCAAAAGAATACAGCAAGCTCAAAGTGGAGGTGCTCAACGAGCTGAAAAAGTCCAAAGACTTGGCAGAAAGAGCCGAAAAAATCGCCTCTGCAAAAATGGAAGCTTTTAAGCTCGTAGACCTTCCTCCCAATAAGATCACTCCTGAACACTTGGGCGACTGGGCAAAGAACCTTGGCAAAAAGCTAGACCTGAATGTTAAAGTTTGGGATTCCAAAAAAGCCAAATCCGAGAAACTTGAAGCCTTTTTGGCAGTAGGCAGAGGCTCTGCCAAAGATCCACGATTCATCATCCTCGAATACCGTCATCCTAAAGCTTCCAAGCATGTGGGTTTGGTGGGTAAAGGAGTCACCTTTGATACCGGAGGACTCAATGTCAAAACCCAAGGCATGCACCACATGAAATCAGACATGGGCGGTGCGGCGGCTGTTTTGGCTACTACCCAATTGGTGGCAGACCTTGGATTGCCTATCAACCTGACGACCATAGTACCTGCAGTGGAAAATGCCATTGATAAGGATGCCTATTTGCCGTCTGAGGTCATCGGAAGCCATGCAGGATTGAGCATTGAGGTAATCGATACGGATGCCGAAGGCCGCCTGATCTTGGCGGATGGGCTTTCGTATTTGATCAAAAACTATTCTCCGGACCAAGTCATCGATTTGGCCACACTCACGGGAAGCGCCATTGGCACCTTTGGTTATGAATGCGCGGCCCTTTTCACCAACGATGGCAGTATCTCCCACGGACTGCAAGCTGCAGGAGAAGAAATCGGCGAAAAATCCTGGCCACTTCCGATTTGGGACAGCTACGCAAAAGAGATGGATTCCGAAATCGCAGATATCAAAAACTACCATGGTAAACCTTTTGCAGGTGCCATTACCGCCGCAAAATTCCTGCAGGCATTTACTCATGAGCATCCTGCCTGGGCACATTTGGATATCGCCGGTGTTGCATTTTCAGATACAGAATTTGCCAAAACCAAAACTGGGACAGCCTATGGCGTAAGCCTACTACTCCGCTACTTTGAAAGCATCCTTTAAAAATTATCCGGCAGTCTTCTGATTTGCCGGATTTTTTTTGACCTTAAGCTGTAAATAGATTTCTACCTATGAGTGATTCCAAGACTTTTCTCTGCATCTCCAATTACTTCAAAGGCAACGCCTTTTTGACCTCCCTAAAAAAACAAGGAAATCGTGTATTCTTGGTAACCACAGAACAGCTTCGCGACAAACCTTGGGCGGTGGAATACATCGATGAAATCTTTTACATGCCGGGACAGGATCTGGATTGGGATATGGACTTATTGCTCAAAGGTGTAGGAGGATTGATGAAGGAGCATAAAGTCGATGCTATTGTCGCACTGGATGATTATGACGTGGAAAAAGCGGCATTTTTAAGAGAAAACTTCAGAATTCCCGGAATGGGTCAAACTACCGGCCGCTACTTCCGTGATAAACTCGCCATGCGAATCAAGGCTAAAGACGCGGGAATCCGTGTCCCGGCATTTTCCTCCCTTTTTCATAATGCCGATATCAATCACTTTGCAGATACGGTAGACGCACCTTGGGTTCTCAAGCCTCGCTCGGAAGCTTCTGCCCATGGCATCATCAAAGTGTATGACAAAGAATCCCTTTGGAGGCATTTGGATGAATTGGGCGACAACCGGATTTATTACCTCATCGAGCAATTCAAACCCGGCGATGTCTACCATGCCGATGGGCTACAGTTGGAGGGGAAGACGTTGTTTCTGACCGTTTCCAAATACTTGGCCACCCCCATGGAGATTTCACAAGGCGGAGGCATCTTCCGTTCTGCGAATATTCCTTACGGCTCAGATGACGACAAAAAAATCAAGAAGGTCAATGAGGCAATCATGAAAGCCTTTGGACTAAAAAACGGCGCCTCACACACTGAATTCATCAAGTCCCGTGAAGATGGAGAAATCTACTTTTTGGAGACTGCATCCCGTGTTGGCGGAGCACATTTGGCGGAGATGGTGGAAGCTGCCACTGACATCAATCTCTGGGCTGAATGGGCCAAAATCGAGGATGCCGTGGCAAAAAACAAAAAATACGAGCTACCAAAAGTGGCTAAAAACTATGCAGGCATTGTCCTCACCCTATCCAAATATGAGCATCCTGACCTCAGCAGCTTTGACGATTCGGAAGTTTGTTTTCGAGTGCCTTTGGAATACCATGCAGGCTTGATCGTAAAATCACCCAAGCAGGAGCGCATCATGCAGCTCCTCGATCAGTATGCAGAGCGATTTGCCTCAGAGCTTTCTGCTACTGCCGAGGCACCTGAGGTAAAGAAGTTTCATTAATTCTTTTTGTCAACGGTCCACGGTACACAGTCGACTGTGGTCTGTGGACTGTGGACTTTTCAAAACTTCTCCTCTACTCCCAAGCCAAATAAGGCAAAATCATACTTCACGGGATCATTCGGATCAAACTCGCGAAGTCTTTCAGTAAGCTCCAAAGCTGTTTGCCAGTCGGTTTGCTTTCGGGTAATCAATCCCAGTTTTCTTCCTACCCGATCCACGTGAAGGTCGCACGGACAGATGAGTTGAGCAGGTTTTATCCTTTTCCACAGTCCAAAATCCACACCCTTGTCATCGTCTCTCACCATCCAGCGGAGGTACATGTTGATCCGCTTGCAAGCAGCTTTTCTGGCAGGAGTGGCGATATGCTTTTTGGTTCGGGAAGGAGCATCAGGAAGACTGAAAAAATACTCATGAAAATGAGTCAAAATGGACTCCATACTGTCTGCTTGCCCAGTTTGACCGATCAAAAAGGCATCCTCCAGACTCTCAAATCTCCTGTAATACCAAGAAAGGAAGTGTACAAAATAAAGCGTGTCCACTTCATTGAAGGTTCGGTGCTTGAAGTTCAGCAGGGATCTTAAATCCTCTTCCCGATGATGAAGGAGAAAATCATGAGGAGCATTATCCATCAGAGTAAAAAGTTCCAAGCACTTATTAATGATGGTTTTGCGCTGACCCCAAGCCAGGATGGCTGCGAAAAAACCTGAGATTTCAATATCCTGCTTTTTGGAAAACCGATGAGGTATGGAAATGGGGTCTAGTGTGATAAACCCCGGTTGATTGTATTGGATGACTTTCTCATCCAAAAAATCCTTGATTGCATTCATCACAAAGCCACTTTCACCTCTCCGCCTTGTGTTCCGTCAAACCATTTGAAGGAAAGTTCCTGATCGGTTTTTTCCGACACATGCCAATCAAAACACTTGATATTGGTCAACGAGCGAAGGCTATCTTCGTCCGGATTGTAAAGACAAATATCAAAATCCGGCATTTGCTTGGAATCAAGTGTATTCCATTTTTCTAAAATGAAGCCTTCCTCGATCACCCTTACTTTTTTCCCAAACACATAATCACTCAATACCGAAGGTACTCCATCTTTTCTCCTCAACTGAAAACCTGCCGGTCCAAACATGATTTGTTTAATCAGTTTTGCCTCCAGCAACTCATCGGAATAAGGCAAGGTCTCCCAATCCGATTCTTTAAACACCACTTTATTTCCTTCAGGCCTGATTCTGGTCAGAAGTTGAGAAAGTTTTGAGAAAAGAAAAGTCAAGCCGATAAAAATCAGTCCGAAACTAGCCAGAATGGGATAGGAAATGATAAAGATGGCATTCCAAATAAACCTAAACAGGTGATGGAAGAATAGTTGGAATTTATTCATGGCAGCTTACTCAGATCACAAAGGTACCCTCCTCCTTTAAGAATCCCAAGGAAGGGATTTTCAGCTTGATCTCTAAAAAAGAAAAAGCAAAAAAAAGACCTCTAAAGAGGCCTTTCTTAGCTGTTTCGATGGAGATTAGTAAAGAATCTCTACCGGAAATCTTTGATTGACTGCTTTGAGTTGGTCAAATGCTGCTTGGGAAAGTTTGATAACCAGTTTGGAATTATCACCAGTATCTGGAAGTGTACCCACTACCCTGGCAAATATGGTCAGGTCATTTTCTTCATTTTTCACCCGAATCACACTGCCTACAGGCGCAGTTCTATGAAGGACGAGGTACTTTTTATGCCCGCCAGTTCCCTCTATCAATTCTGCCTGACCCGTTTCTTTGATATTTTTAAAACCTCCCGAAGTGTTTTCCGGGGTAGGTTCTACGTTCATTTCCGCAGTGGATGAAGCGACTTTTGGAGTGCCTACAATAGGAACGGTGCTCGGTCCCTCAGGAGCTCTTCCGACTTTGATGACTTGACCTGCTCTGAGGTTGTTGGAAGTAAGCGCATTCCATTGAATCAGGTTTTCTACACTGCTTCCATATTCAGAAGAAAGCGAAAAAAGTGTTTCCCCGGATTTGACCGTATGTGAAATCCAGTCTCCAGGTGCAATAGGTGCCGAAGTTGCAACTGGTGAAGAAGCAGCCTTTACCGGTTCCGGTTTTGATTTTACAGTTTCCGCTTTTGCTTTAGGAGCTTCCACTTTTTTCTCTTCTACCTTTGGCTGTTCTCTCACAGTAACAGGTTCAGAAGGTTTGGTAGTAGAAGCAACTTGAGTTTGGGTGGAACCAGCATCATTGATTATGAGCACTTGACCCACTTTTACTCCATTTCCTGAGAGCTTATTCCATTCTTTCAGCGATTCAATAGTCACTCCATATTTTTTGGAAATGGAAAAAAGTGTTTCACCCGAGGTAACTTTGTGTGTGATGGATTTTGGTGTGGTAGCTACAGGAGTGGAAGCTACAGGCGCCGAATTCACGGGATTGGAAGCAGGTGGAGTTGAAGTAATTTTCCCTTCGTAAGGAATTCGAATAGTTTGACCAATTTTCAAACCTTGCTTCAGCACTTCATTGGCATTTTGGATATCACTTACAGAAACTTGATATTTTCTTGAGATACCAAAAAGGGTTTCTTGAGGAGATACTTTGTGCAAAATGAACATTTTATCACCTACCCGCTCTACTCCAATAGAATCACCTGGAATCAGAACCGAAGCCTCTAATTTTGGAAGCGCAACCAAAAAAAGTAGAAGAGAAAGGAAAGCAATTTTGGGTCTTAAAATCATAAACGTTACTGTGAGTTAGTGGTCAAAGGCAGGATACTTTTTAATATTTCAGAATTTAGCAATAATAGTGCTAAAAAGAGCCTATGAGGGGAATCTGAACCTTCTTATCAGCATCAAGATTTTCATTTTTTCAAAAACCCCCAAAAGGAGACAGATCAAATTCAAAAAGGTATTTCCGGACAAATCTTTTCAATTTGCTATCTTTTCAAGCACAATTGCTATTCATGAAAAACATTCTGATCCTCTTTTTCTCCATCAGCCTTTTGATTCCTTCGGTCTTGCTTGGACAGGAAGCTGATAAAAAGGTCTACGTCTTCAAGATTGACAAAGACATTGATCCAGCGATGAATCGCAGGGTAAAAATCGCCATGGAAGAAGCCGAAAAGCTAAAGGCGGATCTCATTCTGATCGAGATGGATACCTATGGAGGTGCCGTAACTGATGCGGATGAGATCCGAACACGGATTTTAGAATCAGAAATTCCAGTCTATGTATTTATCAATAAGGATGCTGCCTCCGCGGGAGCTTTGATTTCTATTGCTTCGGATAGCATCTATATGGCGCCGGGTGCCAGTATAGGCGCTGCCACTGTGGTGAATGGCGTAGATGGAGCCGCCGCACCGGACAAATACCAATCTTACATGCGATCCATGATGCGCAGTACAGCCGAGGCCACAGGTAGAGACCCCAAAATTGCCGAAGCCATGGTGGATGAGAAAATAGAAATCGAGGGCATCTCTGAGGCCGGATCGGTAATTACTTTTTCTGTTTCCGAAGCAATTCAATATGGATTTTGTGAAGGCGAGTTTGATTCAGTGGATGAAATTCTTGCTGCTAAAGGCTTTGCAAATGCAGAAATTACCAACTATGAGGAAGATTCCGTCGATCAGATCATCGCATTTTTCCTTAGTCCTGCGATCAGCGGTGTATTGATTTTGATCATCATAGGTGGGATTTATTTTGAATTACAGACTCCAGGTGTAGGTTTCCCGCTACTGGCAGCCATCGTGGCGACCTTACTCTATTTCATTCCCTATTACCTAAATGGCTTGGCTGACAATTGGGAAATCTTGGTGTTTTTTATCGGGGTGATCTTATTGGCGGTAGAGCTGTTTGTCATTCCGGGATTTGGGATTTTTGGTGTAGTGGGAATCGTGATGATCTTGGGGGGATTGGTATTGGGTATGCTTCCCAACCAAGATTTTAATTTTGCCTTTGTTCCTGCCTCTCAATTGTTTGGTGCCTTGCTCACGGTAATTTTAGCAGCTTTGGGATCAGTAGGATTGGTATTTTGGCTCACGCCAAAAGTGAATGAGTGGGGAGCATTTAAACATATCACACTTGCTACTACCCAAGATCGAGCTCAGGGTTATACTTCCAGCATTTACTCCGAAGAGTTGAAGGGAAAAATTGGTACGGTCCATTCCAGACTGCGTCCAAGCGGTAAAATAGAAATAGAGGGTGAAATCTACGATGCATACACCAGGGGAGAGTTTTTGGAAAAAGATGAAAAAATAACTGTCATCTCCACCGAAGGCACTTCACTCCGTGTCAAAAAATTAGAATCCTGATCCCAAGATTTGGCTAGTTTTGCGGCATGAATCCATTTCAGTCCATATACGAACTGATCGGTGAGGAGAAAATTAGGCATCTGGTGAAATATTTTTATCAAGAAGTAGAAAAGACACCCGAGCTCAGAAAATTATATCCTGAAGATCTGGAACCGGCAGAGCGAAGGCTTTTCCTTTTTCTTTTACAGGTTTTTGGCGGACCTCAAACCTATTCTGAGGAAAGAGGACATCCGAGATTGAGGATGAGGCACTTTGAGTGGCAAATCGACCCTTCATTGAGGGATCATTGGCTGAATGCCATGCTTACTGCATTGGATCAAATCAAACCCGACCAAGAAGTAAAAGAACTTATGATGGGATATTTTATCAAAGTAGCCAATCACATGATTAACCATGACTAAACTGGGCAGACAACTGTACACCTACTATTCCGGGGTAATGTTTGTCTTTACCTTCTTGGCAATATTCCCTTTTTTTCTAGTCTGCATCTGGGTACCCGGATGGCAGAGATTTGGAAGAAAGATCAACCAATATTGGGCGAAGACTTATTTCACATTGATTTTCTTGCCTGTAGAAGTTGAGAATAGAGCTCAGTTGGAAAAAGGCAAACCCTATATCTTCTTGGCAAATCACTTCAGCTATATCGATGTGGCTATGATGGGTTTTGTACCCGGCGATGTACTTTTTGTGGGAAAAGCTTCGATTCGGAAAGCACCACTTTTTGGATACTATTTTAAAAAACTCCACATCGCTGTGGATAGAAGCAGAGTGAAAAGTCGAGCCGAGACCATGCGCAGAGCAGGTTTAGCCATTGATAATGGAAGTGGGATCGTTCTTTTTCCGGAAGGAGGAATCTACACCCCACATCCACCTAAGATGGTACCCTTCAAGAACGGGGCATTTAGACTGGCATTGGACAAACAAATCCAAGTCATCCCTGTCACCTTATCTTATAATCATCTAATTTTACCGGACGACGGTCAATTGCTTTTGCATCGCAAAGCGGCCAAAATGGTTCTTCATGAGCCCTTAAAACCCGAAGACTTTGATTCAGACGAGGCCATGAAAGAAAAATGTTTCGAAGTAATCCAACAACAACTTGATCTAGATAACCAATTGATCGGTGAGATTAGACTTCAACCAGAGATTTAATTGTTCTGGAACACGTGGTCCAAAATTTTAGAAAAAATGAAAATAGATAAAGAGTCCATCAAAAAAATCGCACATCTGGCCAGGTTGGAATTCGATGAGAATTCCGCCGAAAAAATGTCCAAAGACATGTCTCAAATCCTGGATTGGGTGGAGCAGCTCGGCGAAGTGGACACGACAGGCGTGGAGCCACTGACCACCATGTCCTCTGAAGTCAATGTGATGAGAGAAGACACAGTGGGCACACACATGCCCCACGAATCTGCCTTAAAAAATGCCCCAAAAAGCGATTCAGACTACTTTAGAGTACCGAAAGTCCTAGAATAACATGATCCAAAAAACAGCAAAATCAACAGGATTTGCACCACTTTCTGCCCTCCTGCTCTTAGTGACTGGAGGGCTTTTTGCGCTCTATTCCTTGGTTTTTTCACCTTTAGCCTTTCCCAATATTCAGGCGGCAGCATTCTTGGACACCGTGGCTATTCCTTTTTCTTCAGAAAAGATCGGCGAGTTGACCATCCCCATCAAACTGGATAACTACTTGGTTTTTCAAGATTTCCACTCCCTTCCGGCCAAATACACCCTTTGGGAAAGTTACCTTTTTGGAGGAATAGTGCTATTGATTGCTACCTCCGCTTTGGCGCTCTTTAGCCAGTTCAAAAAATTCCCCTTCCTTGGTGCAGGGGTAGGATGGATTTTTCTACTTACCCTGTCCAATGTCAATGGCCTGAATATCGGCGGACAAAGTGCGAATGTTCCATTAATCATACTTCTGGCAGGAACCGTTTTGCCCCTTGTCTTTTTCCATATCTGGGGTACTCAAGTCAGATTTTGGATCAGATGGGTGGTTATTTTCCTTGGCTTTGGCACTTTAGTTTTCATACTACTTCAGCTCAGTCCCATCCCAAATCCCGCACTTTATTTAGCTGAGCAAAGTTTAATCATTGGCTTAGGTTTGGGAATTTCATGGCTTTTCTGGCAAGGTCACGGCATGCTGTCGGGTGTATTTGTGCTATTGTCTAAAGCAAATCAAAACCTAGCGACCAAAGTCTCCATTCAGGTATTTGTATTAGCCCTGATTTATTTTTTGATGCTTTTGTTTCTGATTTTGGACTTAGGAGGCGAGGTCAATCTACCCTTTCCTACCTTTTCTCCGATCTACCTGATCTTCCCTCTTGGGATTTTAGGCTGGTTCTCGATCCAAGAAAAAATCAATCAAATCGATGAATTAGCTGGGCCTAAATCCACAATAAAGGCCCTCCATTTGATCGGTTTTGCCATGATGCTTTGGTTGATCTGGAAATTGGAGGTTTCAGCAAATCAACCTGCTGAGGAGCTGATCAAGCATCTCTTGGTCTATTCACAAACAGGCTTTACCCTGTTCTTTTTCATTTACCTGATGAGCAATTTCCTAGGATTGATGAATTCGGGAAAAGCCGTGCATCGAATTATGTACAAGCCTCATTCTCTCCCCTATTATCATTTGAGGATAGGAGGAGTGATTTCCATTTTGGTAATTACCATCTATTTGGAGGCAATCGTAGCAGCTCAGGCTAACTCCCTGACCAACAATATTCTTGGTGATTATTACTACCAGACGGAGCAAAAGCTGGAAGCAAGTATCCTTTATGAAAACAGTTGGGATCGGTACAGGTATAATCCAAAAGCAAAAAATCTGACTGCGCATATCCTTTTCCAACTCAATCAACCCACCTTGGCCAAAGAGCATTTGGAACAAAGCTTTGCCGAAGCTCCTCAAGTGGATAATATCCTGTTGGTCAGCGAGCGGCTACAGCAGGAAAACAAACTTTTTGAAGCGATCTATTACTTGGAAAATGGACTCAAGCGCTTTTCCGGCAATCCTTATTTGGTCAATAATCTGGCACTATTTTACACATTGACCCAGCGTTATGAGGAAGCTGCCTTGCTATTGAAAGAGCATTCAGGAGCCTCAGATGTCACTTCTTCCAACTGGACGGCACTTCAAACCAAACTTGGTCTCGAACCAACTTCTCAGGAGATTGGAACCGATTTGATCAGCCAAATCAATCAGATTGCAGCAATAAGGAAAAAAGGAGAAAAGCCAGAATCCAACGATTTGGAATCCCTTCGAAACTCACTCCAACAGGAAACTTCTCCCATGTTGATTCACGCAGGATACCGTAATCTCGTCACCGAAATCAACACTTCAGATCCCACCAAAGAAATTAAGCAGTTAGACTCTTTGGCCCAAAGTGAGGCCTTTCTAGACTACACCATGCAGCTCCAGGAAACAGCCATATTGAGAAGTCTTGGCGCAGGCAGAATCAATGAAGCTGTGAAAAACCTAAATGGATTGGCATTCAGAAATCCCGGAGATGCGGCCTATTACCTGAATCTGACCGGATTGATTCAAGCCCAACAGCTTGACTTCCAAAAGGCTTCAAAAGATTTCATTTTGGCAGAAGAAAAAGGATTCAAAGCCATAGAGTCTCAGCACTTGGCGATATTGGAATTGGGTGGTTTTGCAGACAAAGCTGCTGAATTTACCCTTAAATTCCCTGAGAAAGCCAATCTCAAAATCTCAGAGGACCTAATCCTTTTTGGGAAATTCAACCAACAACTTCCAGAGAAGCTTTTCGAAACCTGGAAAACCATTTCGAATCAAGATTACAAAACAGTCTTTGCCCTCAAACTTCTCAGTCATAAGGCGCATGGATTGACCAAAGGCCAACTTGCAGAACTGGGTAATGCACTTGCAGGAAAAGTACCTGCAGAAGATGATCTTCAAACCTTCCTCAAAAACCCGGATTGGTCGGATGCTAATTCTCTTGGTGCATTTACACGGTTTTTGGGTTTGAAGGAAGAATTGACTGCCAATCCCTACTTCACTCCTTTAGTGTTGAGTGCAGCAGACCGGGCAGGAGATCCTTTATTGGCCTATGAGATCATTAATTCTGCCAGTGACTTTAACCAGGACCCTTTGCTTTGGATTCGAAAAGTCCAAGCAGCCAAAAGAATTGGCCTGGACAACTACGCCACCGCGGCTATTCAAGAGATGAGCACCTGGCTGACTTGGGATGAAATTGAAAAATTACAAATGACTAACTATTGACAGTTTTTCACGTATTTTGACACATTGGTAATCCAAATAAAAAAGCTAAACCACTATCTTAATCAAAATTTTCTACCATGAGCCGAGTAATTGAAACCCACGAAATCAACAAAACCTATAAAATGGGATCTGAAATCATTCAGGCCCTCAAATCTGTCAGTATCACGGTAGATCGTGGAGAATACGTCGCCTTTATGGGGCCTTCAGGTTCGGGTAAATCAACCCTCATGAACATCATCGGATGCCTCGACTCTCCTACTGCCGGCACTTATATTTTAGCAGGTAAAGATGTCAGCGACATGAGTGAAAATGAGCTAGCCGAAATCAGAAACAAAGAAATCGGCTTTGTTTTCCAGACTTTTAACTTACTTCCTAGAGCTACCTGCTTGGATAATGTGGCACTTCCATTAGTCTATGCAGGCTATTCCAAAGCAGAACGCGAAGAAATGGCATTCAAAGCTTTGGAAAACGTGGGACTTGGCGAAAGAACCAAACATAAGCCCAACGAGCTTTCAGGTGGTCAGCGTCAGCGAGTGGCAATTGCCAGAGCCTTGGTCAACAACCCAAGTATCATCCTCGCTGATGAACCTACAGGTAACCTCGACTCTAAAACTTCCTATGGAATCATGGAGCTTTTTCACGAGTTGCATGCCAAGGGAAACACCATCATTATGGTAACACACGAGGACGACATCGCACATTATGCGCATCGAATCGTACGATTGAGAGATGGATTGGTAGAAACAGATAAAATCAATCCAAACCCGACTCGAGGTGCCGCAATGCTCGTCTGATTTATCCCAATCTTTTCGAAATAGATTCTTATTTTTGCCCCTGAAAGAAACGAGGCAGAGATGAAAATCTATACCAAAACAGGAGACCAGGGAATTACCTCACTTTTGGGGGGTGTTCGTGTGCCAAAATCAGATTTGAGGATCGATGCTTACGGTACTATCGACGAACTAAATTCCTACTTGGGCTTACTGAGAGATCAAGAGGTCAACAAATCCAGGGCTGATTTTCTTAAAGAAATTCAAGACCGATTGTTTACCATTGGGGCAGATTTGGCTACTGTGCCGGGGAAAGACAAGGTCAAAAAACCCGATCTCCATGTTGAAGACGTCGAGCAACTCGAACAGGAAATGGACATCATGGATGCCCAGCTTCCGTTGCTGACGGCTTTCATTCTTCCTGGAGGACATCAATCGGTATCCTTCTGCCATTTAGCCAGGACAGTTTGCCGCAGGTCAGAACGGATTGTGGTAGAGTTGGCCTCTCTCGAACCCGTTTCAGAATTGGTCATCCAATATCTCAATCGCCTCTCAGATTACCTTTTTGTCCTTGGGCGAAAAATGGCCCAAGAACTCGAAGTCGAAGAGGTAACTTGGAAACCTCGACTTTAAATGAAAACATGGCAAGAAAATTTTCCTGCCTTCTAATGATAAGAACACAGGCATTGCCTAAAAAGAAAAGAGTATGAAGACCTCTCTTGCCATCCCGGTTACCAAAACCACTCATTCAAAACTTGCTGAAACCGATTTTTCAAACTTAGTCTTTGGCAAAGTCATCTCTGACCACATGTTTGTGGCAGACTACAAAAATGGAGAATGGACCGACCTTCGAATTGAGCCTTATGCTCCGATGGAAATTCACCCAGCCAATGCTGCTTTGCACTATGGACAGTCCATTTTTGAAGGGATGAAAGCCTACAAGAGCGAGAGTGGTGAAATTTTGATTTTCAGAGGTGATGCCAACGCCCGTAGAATGAATGAATCTGCGGAAAGAATGTGCATGCCGGCTATCCCGGAAGAAATCTTCCTGGAAGGTCTCACACAATTGATCGAATTGGATAGGGATTGGGTCCCTTCCGGAAAAGGTTCTAGTCTTTACATCCGTCCATTTATGTTTGCGATGGACAACTACATCGGTGTGAAGCCTTCTGAGAGCTATCGCTTTATGATTTTCACCTGTCCGGTAGGCGCCTATTACAACAAACCCGTGTCAGTCAAGGTAGAGACAAACTTTACCCGAGCTACCGAAGGCGGTACCGGAGCTGCAAAAACAGCCGGTAATTATGCTGCTTCTCTTTACCCCGCCCTCCAAGCCCAAAAAGCCGGCTATGATCAATTGCTTTGGACTGATGGTAAGTCTCACAGTAAAATCGAGGAAAGCGGCACCATGAACGTGATGTTCAAAGTCAATGGAACCCTCATCACGGCTCCTGTCAATACAGGTACAATTTTGAAAGGAATCACTAGAGATTCTGTCATCCAACTGGCTAAAGACTGGAATGAACCGCTTGAGGAGCGATTTCTGACAGTAGGTGAACTCCAAGAAGCACTTGAAAGTGGAAACCTACAAGAAGCCTTTGGCGTTGGAACGGCAGCTACTATCGCATTTATAAATAAAATCCAGGTCAACGGAAAAGATTATCACTTACCGGAAAGCGCTGAGGATAGCTTTGCAAAGAGAATCCTCAAAGAACTCGACGGAATCAAATACGGTGAAATCGCCGATCCACATCACTGGATCATTAAAATCTGATCATTAGCGGGAAGGAAACTTCCCGTTTTTGTTATTTTCAACTGATGAAAACACTCTTTCTCTCTTTGCTCTTTGGGTTTTGGATTACCTCTTCCTTTGCTCAAACCCAGCCAAAAGATTTTGTTTTACTCAAGAGAGGCGGAAATCAAAAATCTCAGATAAGATTTTACCCTGGTGAGATGATCACCTACAAAAGCAAAAAACTAGGCTATTTCATCACAGACCAAATAGTCAAGCTGGATACAGATTACATCTACTTGACAGAAAACATTTTGAGTCCTTCGGATATCTTAGAATTGGATGTACGCCATAAAGATCCCCGAAACCGAACATTGACCAATCTCACCGGGCTTTTTTTAGGAGCAGGCTCTTTATTGTTTGCCGTAGATGCTGTAAACAGTCTATATCAGACAGGAGAACTTTCTATTTCCTCCGGTGTAGCCACAACATCAGGAATATTGGTGGGTACGGGCCTGGCGTTACTTCCAATCAGGTATAAAACTTTCAGACAAAAAGGATCCAACCGTATTCAGATTATTATCATGCGGATCGATTAGTAAATCACCACTGGTAAAAGCGGGATTTTTTTCAGACTTTTGCACCTTAAATTTTCACTTAGACAGATGACTTCAGAACAACTGAAAGACTTGAAAGCCCGCACTTCGGCTTTGAGGAGGTATCTTTGACTACGATCGTAAGAAAGTAGAAATCCAAGACTTTGAGGCCGTCTCGGCCCAGCCCGACTTCTGGAACAATCCGGAAGAGGCAGAAAAAACAATGAAACAAATCCAGGCCAGAAAAGGCTGGACTACCGCCTATGAAAATCTGGATCAAAAAATCCAGGATTTGGAGGTATTGTATGAATTTTTCTCCGCAGGAGAAGTATCAGAAGATGAACTCAAGGCAGATTACCTTAAAGCAAAAGAAGCTGTAGAAGAACTAGAGCTGAAAAAAATGCTTTCTGCTGAAGAGGATCAACTCAATGCCGTTCTGGAAATCAATCCGGGTGCAGGAGGAACAGAAAGTAACGACTGGGCTTCCATCCTGATGCGTATGTATATCATGTGGGGAGAAAAAAACGGCTACAAAGTAAAAGAGGTAGACGTACAGCCCGGTGAAGTAGCAGGGATCAAATCAGCTACGCTGGAATTTGAAGGTCCTTTGGCCTATGGATTCTTGAAATCCGAAACAGGCGTACACCGCTTGGTCAGAATCTCACCCTTTGACTCAGGGGGAAGAAGACATACCTCATTTGCCTCCGTTTATGCCTATCCGGAAGTGGACGATTCGATCGAAATCGAAATCAACCCAGCTGATGTGGAACTTCATACTTCCCGTTCGGGTGGTGCAGGTGGACAGAACGTAAACAAGGTCGAAACCAAAGTGCAGTTGACCCATAAGCCAACGGGCATAGTGGTAGTCTGCCAAGTAGAACGCTCCCAGCTTGCAAACCGGGAAAAGGCGATGCAGATGCTAAAATCAAGACTCTATCAAATGGAGTTGGAAAAGCGAAATGCAGAGATCGCCAAAATCGAATCTTCCAAACTGCGTGTGGACTTTGGTTCTCAAATTCGAAACTACGTCCTACACCCCTACAAACTGGTAAAAGACAACCGAACCGGTCATGAAACTTCGGATGCTCAAGGCGTATTGGATGGAGGCTTGAATGAATTCATGAAGGCCTTCCTGCTTGCGCAAAGCGAAGAGGAAGCCAATAAAGACAACTGAAAAAAAAATTAAGGCCGGATATTTTTCCGGCCTTTTACTTTAAAGACTTGACCCGGAGAATGCGACTGTTGCCGTCTTTTTTTACACTGAATTTCTTCTTGCTCTGCATGAGCAGCTTTTTGTTTTTCTCCAGCTTCAACATGATCATTCCTGAGCTTCCCGCTTACTTGACCTCATTGGGCGGAGAAGATTACAAAGGATTGATTATTGCCCTTTTTACGCTTTCGGCTGGACTTTCCAGACCTTTCAGCGGAAAGCTTGCTGATAAAGTAGGTAGGATTCCTGTGATGATGTTTGGGGCAAGTGTTTGCTTTGTAGTGGGCTTGTTGTATCCCCTGCTGAGCTTTGTGGGAGGTTTTTTGTTTCTCCGGTTTGCCCATGGATTTTCGGCCGGGTTTACTCCTACAGGAGCTTCAGCCTACGTGGCAGACATTGTTCCTTTTCAGAAAAGAGGCGAAGCTATGGGCATTCAGTCCCTTTTTGGTTCCTTGGGAATGGCCGCAGGACCCGCTATTGGAGGCTGGATTGCCAGCATTTGGCCAATCGAGATTTTGTTTTACTGCGCCGCATTTACTGCGATTTTCTCCATTTTGATTTTGACTAGGTTGAAAGAAACTTTGGAAGAAAAAGAATCGCTCAGACTGAGTCTTTTCAAACTCGATCGAACAGAAATCATCGAAAAGCGAGTTCTCCTTCCTTCTATCATCCTTTTTCTTTCGGTGTTCTCCTTTGGAGTGGTGCTGACCATAGTTCCTGACCTTTCTGCACACCTTGGAATCAAAAACAAAGGATTATTTTTCGCAGTCTTTACCCTTTCTTCTTTGGGAATCAGACTGCTCGCCGGACGCACTTCTGACCGTCATGGGCGTGTTGCTGTGATGCGTGTAGCCAGTGCCGTGATGGTATTGGCGATGTGTTCCGTAGCATTTGCAGAAAGTAAGGCCGTTTTGCTAGGCTCAGGTGTGCTTTTTGGAGCAGCGGTAGGGATGTATAGTCCGACTACCACGGCATGGGTAGTGGACCGCTCCCTCGACCGATTTCGAGGGAGGGCCTTGGCTACCATGTATATTTTCTTGGAAAGCGGGATCGGTGTAGGCGCGGTGGTTTCAGGATGGCTTTATGCAAATAATCCTGAAAACTTCCGATTGGTATTTCTTTCCTCAGGTTCAATTGCCTTTTTGGGCTTTTTAATCCTGATTTTCATTAAGCGAGACCGAAAGAGCTACCATTCGCATCATCAATAGCCCAAGTAATTGCTTATTCGGGGGATCGCTAAGATGGACTTTTGACGACCGTTGTAATAAGTCACTTTTTTACCGTCAAAGAAGGCTCCTTCCTCCAGCATGACTCTCACATCCTTGTTCCACTCTTTGACAAATACTACTGCATTGAGTTCGATCGCATAGCCGGTATTGGCATGAAGTGGAAAATCACCTGCTCCGGGCGTGTCACCCTGATTGTCCCACATGCCGATGGTCGGTCCTGCGGAGTGACCATAAAAACCAAGCGGGTGGGTGTAAATGCTTCCACGGATCCCTTCTTTTTCCATCTGCTGACGAGAGGCTCTCAAAATTTCATTTCCGGTTCGTCCTGCGACATAGTTAGAAGTCAAAATATCCTGAAGGCGGTTGCCCACTGCCAAGGCATCCTGAAGATACTTAGGCACTTCAGTTTCCCCTGCTTTCAGAACATAAGCCAATTCCTGGGTATCTGTATTTAGTCTGAGGTAAGTGATTCCAAAATCAATATGCAGTAAGTCGCCAGGCATGATCACTTCTTCACTTGGCCTCACGGCAAAAGAACGGGAAGCTTCCTGAGAATTAGGGTCAGGTCTTTGAATATCGACGGTAGGATGAAACCAAGTATCCAGCTTCATTTCCTTAATTTTCTCTCTGTAAAACCACACCACATCCTCCGTAGTCGTCACTCCGGGGGTAATGACACGATCTGAAAGTCCTTCGGAAATGATGTAATGCGCCAATTCTTGAATGTGCTTGTAAGCGGCCATTTCAGAGGCAGTTCGAGTCTCCAGCCAGCGAACAGCCAAAGTCTGAGCAGAAATTACTTTGGATTGATGCGCTTGAGGCAGATTTTTCATAAACTCCTCATAGTCAAAATGTGTCAAACCATCAGCATGGCCATAATCTTTGGCATAGTTAAGTCCGATTTTCTTGGGATTTTTAGCCTGGATGATTTCCATGAGTGCTTTCCATTGATCAGGCTGAGCTTCTGGGTTCCAGGCTTTTTTGAATGATTTTCCTACATCATACCGAGCCACCGCAAATGATTCCACCTTTGCATTCGGACTGGGCTGATACATTACCAGAATGGTTCGGCGACGGGCCGCATGCCAAGTGGCCGGCAGTAGTGTGCGGATGACTGGATCTTCATTGTATTCTCTCGACATCACGATCCACATGTCAATCCCTGCCTCTGTCATCAAGCCGGGAAGGAGATTCTGCATCCGATCCTCCAACCATGAGTCAATCACCTCGGCTTGTTTCCTCACCGAAAGGACGGCAGGTTCTTGAGCAAAAGAGGTGGAAATAAGGAAGGCAAGAGAGAAAGCGAGTAAAAGTCGTTTCATGGGTTTCTGATTGATTTGAAACCAAGATACTCCTTCACTCCGAATTCCGGATGATCTTTCGTTGGAAATTAATCGTGAGTGATCTGAATGGACTGCTGTTTGATTTTCTTTTTACTCAATTGATGGAATCGGTAAAAGAGCATCACCGCCGTAATCGTCAATCCGGTCAACAGACCTATCCAAACGCCCTTTTCTCCCCATCCAAACTCAAAAGCCATCACATAACCTAAGGGTAATCCCAACACCCAATAAGCCATTAGAGTCACTAGTGTAGGTACCTTGACATCTTCCAATCCCCGCAAAACTCCCAATCCTACTACTTGAACCCCATCAGACAATTGGAAAAATCCGGCAATAATCAACAAGGAAGCAGAAAGAGCAATCACTTCAGGATCATCGATGTAGAGAGTAGGTAAGAAAAATCGAAACACAAAGAACAACAACGCACAGACAAACATAAAGGCAATGACCATCCCAAAGACCACCATTCCTGCTTCACGCATGCCTTTGAGATTACCTTTTCCTATTTGATTACTTACCCGGATCATACCTGCTGTAGACAATCCTGTAGCCATCATATAGCTGATCGAAGCCAGATTCAAGGCTATTTGATGCCCGGCCAAAGCATTGACGCCAATCCACCCCATCATGATCGCTGCAGTGCTGAATGCAGACACTTCAAAAATGAACTGGAAACCGGTCGGTATCCCAATTTTCAAAATTCGGCTGACCATGGGAAAGCTGGCCTTTACAATGGCCAAACGGAGATGAAAGACCTTATATCGCTGAGAATACAAGATGTACCCGCCCATCATGACCATCATCAATATTCTGGAAATCAGCGTTGCCCAACCCGCCCCATTCAAACCTAATTCTGGAAATCCCCAAACTCCCCAGATCAAAACCCAGTTCAAAAAGACATTGACTAGGTTGGCAAAAATGGTGATATACATTGCCTGCCTCGTCTGTGAAAGACCCTCTGCCAACTGCTTGAACGTCTGAAAGATCATCAGAGGAATCAAAGAGGCTGTAATGATTAGTAAATAAGGCACAGCAAGCACTACGACTTCTTCCGGCTGATTCAAAAAATGTAAGCCTTGCGATAGGCCCAACACAATCAAAGTCAAAACCAAACCTGTAGCCAAATTGATCCATAGTCCGTGGCTGAATAATCTTGAGATTCTTTTGGGTTTGCCTTTGCCATCCGCAGCAGAAACTAAGGGAGTGATACCCATGGAAACCCCTATTCCAAACATCATGATGACGAAAAAAATACTGTTTCCCAAAGAAGCAGCAGCGAGAGGCAATGCACCGAGCCTGCCTACCATCATACTATCCGCTACCCCCACAGACACCTGCCCGAGCTGACTGAGCATCACCGGATAAGCTAAATGAAAAGTAGTTTTAAAATGTTCGCGTAGTGTCATGAGTTAATAACCTAGTATCCGTGCTGCTTTAAGGATTCCGGCCACACTGATGGAATCTGTAATTCTTCCATCCATCACCCATTGAAGGACTTCGGAAAAAGGAAGTTTTCTAATCTGAAGTACTTCGGTTTCTTCGAACTCCGTCTCGCCTTGGGTGAGATTTTCAGCCAAGTAAATGTAACCCACTTCGTCCGTCACTGAGTTTGAGGTATGAATTCTCATAATCTCAGTCCACTTTTCAGCAGTCAAACCAGTTTCTTCTTTCAATTCTCTTTTGACTGCTTCCAATCTGTCCAATTCAATAGGTCCTCCTCCCATTGGAATCTCCCAGGAGTATTCTTCCAAGGTATACCTGTATTGACCCACAAGCCAGGTATTACCTTCCTCATCAATTGGAATTACCGCCATAGCCCGGTTTTTAAAATGAGCCTTTCCGTAAATTCCATCTTTTCCGGCAGGATTGATTACTTCATGGTGTTCTACCCGGATCCATGGATTTTCATAGATCGTTTGAATACTTTTAGTTTTCCAAGGATTTTCAGTCATGGTAATTCAAAAAAAAAAGGGTGGACATGCCACCCTTCAACTAGCTAGATTTAATGATTAAGCAGGAATAGGGAGCACTTTTGAGTCCTTAAAGGTAGATAGAATTACCATGGACTGCATGGAATCTACTTCTTTGATTTCGGATACTTTCTCCAGCATTAGTTTTTGATAAGCGGTAATATCCTTAGCGATGATCTTGAGGATAAAATCTCCTGTACCGGTGATGTGATGACATTCAATGACCTCCTGAATTTCATTGATCTCTTTCATGAAAGCGTCAATGTTGCCTTTATTATGACCAATCAAACTAACCAATACAAAAGTACTTACTCCCAATCCGATTTTCTCAGGATCAAGCTTAGCGTGGTAGCTTTTGATGATTCCAGACTGCTCGAGTTTTTTTACTCGCTCCAACGTCGGAGCAGGAGACAATCCAATATCTTTTGAAAGCTGTGCATTAGTTATTTTGGCATTGCCCTGAAGGATTTCAAGAATTCTTCGGTCTATTTTATCAAATTTAATTCTAACGCTATTATCCATGATGATCCTTATTACAAAATTTTATGTTGCGCAAAGTTAATATAATTGATGAATGTTTTAAATCGTGTGAAATGTTTTTGATGAGTGGATTTCAAAATATTGTTAAAGATTCTAGGGCCTAAAGCGAAGAATTCACACTATTTGAAACTCAACATCAAAAAAATTCAAATTATCTCCTGTCATGTGGGTTAAAAACGGGAGTATTTGGATTAAAGTTTATTCTTTTTGATAAAATCTCTGGCTTCTTTATGAGCGGGGTGACTTCGCTTGGCATAACGCTTTACCATGTCAAAATAACCCTTCGCTTGACGCTTGTTTTTCTCAGCTGTGGCAATCTTTCCTAATTGGATCAGCGCATGTAAGTAGTAGCCACTTTCTTGTGATTCGGACTCTTCTCCGTAAGCGACCGTCTTTAGGTAGTATCTTTTGGCTTCTGCCCTATCTCCTACTCTGTAGAAATACTCTCCGAGATAGAACGCTGCAAATCTTCCGCTATTTGCCTCATATCCATACTGCTTTTGGTCAATTCTATCGAGGATTTGGTAAGACTGTTCAACAGATTCGGCCCATCTACCCACGGTATAGAGGTGTCGGGCATAAGATCGATGGAAGTAGGGATTGTTTGGGAATTTGCCATGTAAGTATTCGGAAATTCTCAAAGCATCATGAGGACGCTTTTCTTCTGAGGCATAAAGCCTAAACAAGAAATATTGCGCCTCAACCCGTGTATAAAACGCGTTGGAGGCAACAGTTTCCAGTTGTTGAAGGCCAAGCTGCTTATTTCCCTTGGGAAAAAGAGCTACCACAGGCTTCAGCAAAGGATAATTTTCAGGTATCCACACCGAGAAATAATTGAACAGCGCATCACCAAGTAGAAGTTCTGGGTTAAATTCGGCTTCTCCCCTACTCATTTCCATGTATTTCAAGGCATTTCGGCCTGCAAAGGTCGCTTTCGCCCAGCTTTTTCGCTCGCTATACAGCCTTCCCTGAAATCCATATCCGGCCGCCAAAAAGAAGGCCGCCTCTTTGTTTTTCGGATCCTCATCCAGCATTTTCTCAGCCTTTTCATTGGCTCGGTCAAGGTATTGGATAAAGATGTTGTCAAAGCGCGTATTGGTCACATCCACTTCGATTCTCCACCAATAACCTAAAGCCATCAAAAAATCAGGAAGTGGATGGTTGGGGTATTGGTACATGATCACTGCAAAATCCCGCTCTGCTGTTGCAAAATCGAAATTGTACATGCTGTTAATCGACTTGGTGATCCGATACTGAAGCCCTTTGTCCAAGAGCAAATAAGGAGAATTGGAAGGTGGTAAAGGTGGAGTTGGAGATGGAGATGGAGCTTGGGCTAAGACCGAATAGAAAAATCCCATCCACATGGATAAAATCAACACCATTTTGACTCCTTTACTCATTACTTTCATTTCGTTTCGACTACAAAGCTACGGCGAATTCCAAACAATCGGCTAGATTTACCAACTTTAACAACCGAAAATGGCTAAACCCGCTTCACCTCTTGCCCAACGAATAAACGAGGCAATAGATTTCGATAAACGCATCTTTTTTCTTGTTTTACTTTTTACCTTTTTGCTAATCAGGTATTTCACCAATGCGCTGATTTTAGAATCCATTCCTGACTCTGATCGATTGGATGGACAAGGGGACCTGCTGTTTTTCCATATTTTCAACACCTTGAATTACTTATGGACACCGTTTGCCCTTCTTTGGAAATTCACGGTGATCGCATTTCTGTTTTGGTCAATCGGGTTGATGGTTGGGTTTAAGGCAAACTTTAAAGACCTCTGGAAATTTGCCCTGGTGGCGGAAATAGTATTCATTTTCCCCGAGTTGTTAAGACTGTTGGTTTACATGAACCCCTCAGGAATTGTCAGCTACCTCGAAATTCAAAATTTTGAGCCACTTTCCCTGTTGTGGGTTATCGGACCGGATCACGTTGCAGAAAAATACCACTACCCCCTTTATGTGCTCAATATTTTCGAGATCATTTATGGAGTACTTTGGGTCTTGGGATACCACGCCATCAGCAGAAGGACCTTGGAAGAAAGCACTTTGGTGGTGCTTTTTGCCTACTTCCTTCCATTGCTGATCTGGTTGGGATTTTATATCGGAGCTTACCGCTAAGATTTCTTGGTTTTCTTGGCATCTCCACGACACCGATCCGAGCAGTATTTTACTTCTTCCCAATTCTTTTCCCACTTCTTTCTCCAAGTGAATGGCCTGTTGCATACCGGACACATCTTGGTAGGTAAATGTTGTTTTTTCATCTTAAGCCCATCTTTTGGATAAGGTATGTCTTGCCAAAACGCGCTCAGCGTCTTTTACTACCTCAGGTCGTTTTTGAGCGGACCAAATTCGGTCTCTGGCAGCTGCTCCGGATTTTTCTGCATCTACCAATGGAAAGGGATAATCTTTCCCTAACTCAAAGTCCAATTCCTGCTGCTCGAATGGAGTGAGTTCCCATGGGGTATGGATGAGCGAATCAGGTAATTTGGCCAATTCAGGCACCCATTTTTGGATGAACACCCCTTCCGAATCATGATCTTGCGACTGCTTGACGGGATTGTAAATCCTTACTGTATTGATTCCGGTGACACCTGCTTGCATTTGGAGCTGGGGATAATGAATCCCGGGCTCAAAATCCAAAAACATCCTGGCCAGATGATTGGATCCTGACTTCCAGTTTTGTCCCAGATGATGAGTCAAAAACGAAACTACCATCGCTCTCATTCTAAAGTTAAGATAGCCCGTTGCCGAAATACAACGCATACAGGCGTCCACGAGTGGAAAGCCTGTCCTTCCCTCTTCCCAAGCTTTGATCCAGTCTGGATTTGCCGTGTACGTGAACCCTAAAAATCCCCGATTGATGGGTTCAAATTCCATCCGGGACTCCATTTCAAACTTTTGGATAAAGTGACAATGCCACTTGAGTCGAGATTGGAAGTTAGTGATGTTACGGGGTTGAAATCCACCATTTGCTTTTTCGGAAGAAAGCTGAAACACTTCCCGCAGTGAAATACAACCCCAAGCCAAATACGGCGAAAGCCGACTGCAGCCTTTTCGGCTCAGTTCGGGCTTACTGATATGCTTGTTGTAGTTTTTTACCCGCTCTTCCAAAAAGCTCTTCAGGTATTTACGCCCATTGGTCTCTCCTCCCGGCTGCATAAGCAGATGGGGCGTTTTCCATTCTTCTGGAATTGGATTTTGAGGAAATTTCTCCCAGAAAGTTTTGGAAAGACTCACCCATTTTGCTGTTCTCAAATCAGGCTGTTTCAAGGGTGAATTCATCAACCCAAACCAGAGATTGTTCCATCTGTGGCGGTTTTTGCGTCTTCGCTCTACGCCTTGTTGCAGGTACTCTTTCCAAACAATCCCTTTTTCCTTAAGAAAATCAGCGACTCGAAGGTCTCGGTCAAACGTGATTTTTATACCTGTCTCTTGGTGAGAATAGACGGCCTGAACCTCAAACTCGGAAAAAACAGCTTCAAAAACCTGCTCCACTTCCTGATGAAAAACCATCACTTGAGCCTGAAATGGCTTCAGTTGTGTTTGAAGATCTTGGATACTTTCCCACACAAAACGCCAATGCCGGTCACTGCTTTGTGGTGCTGCCACCAAACTTGGTTCAAAACAATACATCATCAGCACCGGATATCCTGCCTTGATTGCCTCTGCCAAAGGCTCGTGATCCTGAAGTCTCAGATCCCGCTTCAACCACACTATTGAAATTTTCATCAGGAAAGAAAACTTTACAAGCCAATCAAAGTTTGAAGGGCATGAAGAAAATTAAGGAACTGACTGAGCAGGAAATAGATCGAATCATCGAAATGGCATGGGAAGACCGGACTCCTTTTGATGCCATCACGGCGCAATTTGGCGTAAGCGAAGGTGAGACCATTGAGCTCATGCGCAGAAATATGAAGCGAAGCTCCTTTAAAATGTGGCGAGCGAGAGTGCAAGGCAGGGCTACCAAGCATGCCCAAAAAAGTCCTGAAGACATGGATACTTTCCGATCCAGAATGCAGCGGGGTATTGCGCATAATAAAATCTCGAAAAGATAAAAAAAAGGCTTCAACGTCTAGGACGAAGAAGCCTTTTGCATTTAGGGTAAGCTCAACTTATACTGTTTCAAAAGGCCATCTCATGATGCCTCCTGCTAGATTTTTTAGATTTTCAAATCCCAAATCTGCCATGATTTCACAAGCCTGACCGCTTCTGTTTCCGCTTCGGCAGTATACCAAATACGTCTTGTCTTTGGGCAAATTCTTCACTTGACTGTAAAAGGAAGGTGACATGATATCCAAGTTTCTTGCTCCACGGATTTTCCCTCCGGCGAATTCACCGGCAGTTCTGACATCGAGAATGACAGTATTGGGCTGAAGCGTTAGGTCATGGAATGGACCTGCTGGAATGTCTTCGTAATTTTTTGGTTTGGTACTGAAGAAGTTAAACATGGTTGCTTTGTTTTTAATGACCCAAAATTAGTCTACTTAATACCCTTGGGTCAGTAATAAAAGTCACCTGAGATAAATCAGGTATTCGATGGTTTCAATCTGTTTTTGACTTCTATGACAGCCAGTCTGACCAAAAGCACCCAAGGCGCCCCGTGCATGAGGAAATCTCCCCAATCGATCAATTTCATACCTACCGCACCACCTGCAATCCAGCGGATTTTTCCCCAGAGATGAGGCTCACTCATCAGCGGAGCCAATCCTAGCGCAATAGTCAAGACAATGACAAAACTCCAGCTATTGTAGGGCATTCGCCTGTTTAGTTCTTTTTGTTCCATGGATAGGTGATTTGTTGCCAAAAGGTCTTGGGGAATTCTTCGATATGATCAAAACCCAGCGGCTCGTTTTCATTTTCGTTTGGAATGTAAGCTGTTCCAAACAGGTAATCCCAAAGACTCAGCGAAATCCCGTAGTTGACGCCATGACTGCCTTCTGGAAGGTATTTGGCATGGTGCCAAAGGTGCATGACGGGATTGTTGAGAATATACTTCAGCGGTCCATAAGTGATTTTCACATTAGCATGATTAAGGTGTCCAATCACAATGGTGATCATATGAAGAATGAAAAAATCATCCAATCCAAACCCAATCATCGCTAGGGGAAGGTATTGAACCGACTTGTAGACGACTGTTTCCATCCAGTGATACCTCAAATGCGCGGCAAACCCCATCTGCTCCACCGAGTGGTGGACCTTATGAAACTCCCACAGCCAAGGACTATGATGCAGCCAACGATGGACATTCCATTGGATAAAATCCGCCACCAAAAACATCAAAAGAAACTGCGCCCAACCAGGCCAGCTTGCCACTTGAATGGCTACCAAATTTTCGATTCCAAATAGCCCTAAAAAATCCTTGAATGCCTCCACAGCCACGTTGGACACGGAGTTATAAACGATCAGGGAGAAAAGAAAGAAGTTGAAAAACATGTAAAATCCATCCAGCCAAAAATCTTCACGGATAGCGGCCTGATTTTTTCTCCAAGGAAAAGCCAACTCCAGCATCCAAACCACCACGGAGATACCGATTAGCCACCAGAAGTAATTGTGCCAGGATGGATAAAGGATCTCTGAAGTCAGGTAATTCCAATAGCCATAATACCCATCGAGGAAGATTTTGAAATATTCCTGAATCATAGTTTAAAGCGACATTAATTCTTTGCCAATGATATAAATACCCATAATCAACACAAACCAGCCAAACCCTGTTTTTAGGATTTTTTCGTTGATCTTTTTGGATAGTGCACTACCGATAAAAATACCTACAATAGAAAGTCCTGTAAAGATCAACAGCATCTGCCAGTCGATCGTCTGGGTGGAGACATCGCCCAAAAATCCGATCAAAGATTTAGCTGCTATGATCAAGAGGGAGGTGCCCACAGCCATTTTCATTGGAAGGCGTGCCAATAATACCAAAGCTGGTATAATCAAAAACCCTCCACCTGCTCCCACAATACCGGTGATTACACCTACTACAGACCCTTCCAAAGCAATCATAGGAAAGTTAAATTTCACAGGTTCATTTTCATCACAGTCCACACACTTCTTGTTCCTTATCATGGAAAAAGAAGCCGCCAACATGATGATGGCGAAAAAGACCATGATGCCAATATTTTTGGTAACAATGGCCTGCCCAACTGTAAATAATGGATCAGGAAGTGCCGGTACTAGAAATTTCCTTGTCAGAAAAACGGCTATAAATGACGGAATAGCAAAAACCAAAGCAGTCTTATAATTTACCAAGCCCTTTTTCATGTAGGTTCCTGCGCCTACCAATGAAGTACTTCCCACCACAAACAAGGAATAAGCAGTAGCCAAAACAGGATCTACCCCAAGAATGTAAACCAATACAGGAACAGTCAGAATAGACCCTCCTCCACCGATCAAACCCAAACTTACTCCTATTAAAATTGCCGCTGCAAAACCTATAAGGACGACTATATCCATTTTGTCTGATAGTTAAAATTTCGTTCCCCAAAATTAGTGGGTGTAACTAGGGCAAAGCGGTGACTAATGTTACATGGGAAAAGACAAGTCATCTGGCTAAAAGTAAGCTTTCCCATTAATTTTCTGGCCATTTTCACCTAACTTCCTGTCATAAATATCGACTCCATGAAACTTGTTGTTCCTTTAGATTTTTCTGAAAACTCCCTCAAAGCCTTGGAATTTGCCATGGGATTGGCCGATAAGAAACATGGGAAAATCTTACTTGTCCATGTAGTCGAATTGGTCTATGACTTTGCTTCTCAGTCTGCCTTGGCTTTGGACTCCATGTTTAAAGACGCCGAAAACCTGATGAAGAAAATAATCAAAACCTATGAAGGAAGCGGTGTACCCATGGAGTCACAGGTAGTAGAAGGAACCGCTTCTGTGTCGATTGCGAGAATTGCTGAGGAACAAGGTGCCACACTTATCGTCATGGGTACTCAAGGCGCAAGCGGAATCAAGAAAGCTTTAATGGGAACTGTCACCGTCAATGTAGTGAAAGAAGCGAGTTGTCCGGTTTTGGTGGTACCGGCCAAGGCAAAAGTGAGCGAAATCAGAAAAGTGACTTTGGCTTTAGAATTTGCCAATCATGAGGAGGAATTTTTGGATTGGATGGTCAATATGGCCAAGAAATGGAGCTTTGGATTCGAAATCCTTCACATTCAGACTAGCCAGGGATTTTTGGAAGACCTCTCCGTATTGGGTATCGAGAGTTACTTAGCCAAAAAATATGCTGGCTTAGCCACTCGCATCCATACGTTCTATGCTGAGAGCACCATGGATGGACTTGATTTATACCTCGATGAACACGAGGATATGATCCTGGTCATGTGCCATGAGCATCGCAACCTATGGGAACAGATCATAAAAAAAAGCCATTCTATTCAAATGGCTTATCACACGCATATTCCGTTATTAATCTTGATGTAATCACTTACTGATCAACTCTTCAAAATCATCCCGAATGTAAATCACGTTTCTGCCTAACTCTATCCATTTCTTTTTCTCGAGTTGCTTCAGCAATCTGGAAATCACTTCTCGCGAAGTACCCAATTCATTGGCAATCTCCTGATGGGTAGTGTGAAGTTCGTTGGCTTTAAGCTGCTTCATCTTAGTCACAATGTAACGCATCAATCGCTCGTCCATTCGTTTGAAAGCTACTGCATCTAGCGCCACAAGCATCTCATGAAAACGCTGCTGGTAGGTGCTGGACACAAAATCTTTCCACTGCTTAAACTCATCCATCCACTGCTCATGAAATTGGATAGGAATAAAGACTAAAGAAGCGGTTTCCTCCACCACTGCTTTGATTTCACTGGGTCTAGCCGCTGAGCAGCAGGTCAAGGATAAAGCACAAGTTTCCCCTTGTTCCAGGTAATAAAGAAAAAGCTCCTTGCCATCGTCATCCATTCTCATGATTTTGATCGATCCTTCCAAAACCAAGGGAACAGCTTTGATAAATTGTCCGGGTTCCATCAAAATTTTGCCAGAGTCAAAAACGAGAAATTGCCCCTTTTCCATAATCAGCTGCAGGAGCTTGGGGTCAGTGATATTGGGTAATGCTTGCTTGAGTTTTTCTATTGTCATGTTTTAAATCTATCAAACAAAAATGAAAAATAACACCTTCGCAGTTCGGTGACTAAGATCACAGTATCAATTCTGGTTTATTCCGGTGCTTTAATTTTTACCCAAAAAAGGACTTACCGTGACAAAAATCACCATAAATTAAAAACAACCCATCTACCTTAAGGCCTCGAAATAACCCTCAATATGAAACATTATCAGATTCTTATCATCGGCGGGGGAACTGCCGGGATTACCATAGCCGCTCAACTCAAAAGAAAAAAATCGTCCTTACAAATCGGCATTATTGAACCGTCTGAAAAACATTATTACCAACCCGCGTGGACTTTGGTCGGTGCAGGTGCTTTTGATTTTAAAGAGACGGAACGCAATGAAGGCGACTACATCCCTGAAGGAGTAGATTGGATTAAGGACAAAGCCAGCAGTATCGATCCTGATAAAAATGAAGTCGTCACCGCAACATCAGGGACCTATACCTATGATTTCTTGGTACCTGTTCCGGGATTGGTCATGGCCCCTGAGTTACTTCCTGGATTGAAAGAATCTCTTGACAAAGGAGTCGTTTGTTCCAACTATACTAATCCGGAACACACTTGGGAAGTACTTCAAAACTTCAAAGGAGGAAATGCGGTTTTCACCCAGCCTACTACTCCAATCAAATGCGGTGGAGCTCCTCAAAAAATCATGTACATGGCGGAGGATTACTTCCGAAAGCAAGGTATCCGAGAAAAGACCAATGTACTCTATGCTACTCCGGGTACAGTGATTTTTGGAGTTCCTGAATTTGCCAAGACACTCAATAAAATTATTCACGACCGAGGAATCATTTTCAAGCCTTTCTATGCGCCTGTTGCTATCGATGCAGAAAAACAGGAAATCACATTTCGCTATTCCAAACCCGGTGAAAGCAATTGTACCATCATGGAGGGCAATCCATTAGGTGAAGAACTGGTTGGCGCATTGGACATCAAAGTCCATTTTGATATGCTCCACTTGGCACCACCACAGATGGCGCCTCAGTTCATCCAAGATTCCAAGATTTCCATTCAGGAGGGACCAGGCAAGGGTTGGGTAGATGTAGACATCCATACCATGCAGCACAAACGCTATCCGAACATTTTCTCTATCGGGGATGTAGCTCACTTGCCTACAGCAAAAACAGGTGCTGCCATTCGAAAGCAAGCTCCGGTTTTGGTTGAAAACCTCATCACCCTTATTGAGGCAGGCACAGTGGGCAAAAAGTCCTATGAAGGATATTCCTCTTGCCCGATCGTCACCGGATACGGTAAAATGCTACTCTGCGAGTTTAAATATGACAATGTGAAGGACAGCGATCCTTTAATTTCCACCTTTGTGGATACCACCAAAGAGCAGTACAGCATGTGGCTACTCAAAAAATATGGTTTGCCATTTATGTATTGGAATCTGATGCTGAGAGGCAAGGCGTAAAAACAAGTTGTTTAATTCCCAAATCTAAGCCCGGTAGAATCCCGGGCTTTTTTCGTTCATAAACAACCTAAATTTCTTACTATTCATCCCCAAACCTTTTCCGGTTGTAAATACTCAGACTTTACACCATTCATCCTAATCACACACTCCACCTGCCAAAGCAAATCCTTATTTTGCGCGACTTATTTCGAAATGGAAGGCAAGAATCATTTACTCTTAGTAATACTTTTCTTTTGGGCATTGAGGCTCAATGCCCAAGAATTGCTCGTACGAGATTCAGAATCCCGACAAGCATTGCCGGGTGTATTGATTTATTCCATTAGTCCGGGAATTTCTTTTACTACCAATACGGGAGGCAAAGTAGATATTAGCGCACTTTCAGGCAGCAAGAATTTGATGGTTCAGCTACTGGGATATCAATCTCTTAACCTTTCATGGCAAGATTTGAAATCAAAGGACTTTGTATTGGAATTATCCCCTAGCCCCATCACCCTGGACATTGCTGTGATCTCAGCTTCGCGATGGAACCAAAGCTCCCAAGATGTAGCAGGCAAAGTCCGCTTCTTGGATCCAAAGCTCACCAACCTGCGCAACCCCGCCAACTCTGCCGATTGGTTGGGAAGCTCCGGGGAAGTCTTTGTCCAAAAAAGTCAATTGGGTGGAGGAAGCCCGATGATCAGGGGATTTTCAGCCAATCGATTGCTCTATGCAGTGGATGGAGTGCGAATGAATACGGCCATTTTCCGAAGTGGAAACCTCCAAAATGTCATTTCACTGGATCCTTTTGCCATCAGTAAAACTGAAGTGCTTTTTGGTCCGGGGTCCGTGATGTACGGCTCTGATGCCATAGGTGGGGCTATGGTTTTTGAAACCCTCAGCCCCGAAACAGGTGACCAATCTCTTCGCGGAAATGTACTCACCCGATATTCATCGGCTTATTCCGAACGAACAATTCATGGAGATTTTTCCTACGGAAAAGGGAAATGGGGATTCCTGAGCAGTGTTTCCTACTTTGATTTTGGAGACCTAAAAATGGGTTCAGTCAATGGTCAACCCAACTACCTGAGACCTGACTATGTGCAGCGAATCTCTGATTCGGATCAAATCATCACCAACCCAAACCCAAAAATTCAAGTAGGAACGGGCTATCATCAGCTCAATTTGATGCAAAAAATAAAACTCCGCTCCAACCAATACACGACTTGGGAATATGGCTTCCATTATTCTACCACAGGAAATATCCCTCGCTATGATCGCTTGATTGAAAGAAGAGACGGAAAACTACGTTTTGCACGATGGGACTATGGCCCGCAAACCTGGGCAATGAATAACCTGAAGTGGAGTTACAATAAACCCAAGAGGTTATTTGACCAAGTAAAAGTGGTAGGTGCCTATCAGTATTTTCAGGAAAGCCGAATCGATCGGAGAGTTGGAAATAACACCGAATTTGACAGGAAGGAAGAAGTAAATGCCTACTCGATCAACGCAGATTTTCTTAAAAATTATGGGGAAGAGCGTTTTCTGACCTATGGAGTCGAAGGTGTCATCAATGCAGTCAATTCTACCGGCTTGGCTAGAAATTTGACCAACCAAAGCGTTTCCAATGCCTCGTCACGGTATCCCAATGCCACCTGGAGTTCTTTGGCAACTTATGGAAGCTACCATCAGCGGCTCAACCAAAAGCTGAAATTTCAGTCAGCCTTGCGATATAACCTCAATGGACTCACTGCTGACTTTACCAACAATCGGGAGTTTTACCCACTGCCTTTTGAAAACAGCCGAAACACCTACCACTCAGTCACCGGAAATGTAGGCTTAATCTATCTTCCGGAACCCAGTTTTTCGGTTGGGCCATTGATTTCCACCGGTTTCAGAGCACCCAATGTGGATGATGTGGGGAAGATCTTCGACTCTGAGCCAGGTGCTGTGATGGTACCCAATCCCAACCTCAGGCCTGAATACGCTTACAACGCGGAAATCAACCTAAACAAGCATTTTCAAAACTGGCTCAAGATAGATTTTACAGGATATTACACCCTGTTGGACCAGGCCATGGTACGTCGGCCTTTCTTACTCAATGGTTCACCGGAAATCATCTATGATGGCGAGCTCAGTCAGGTTTTGGCTATACAAAATGCGGCTTTTGCTGAAATAAAAGGTGTACAAGCCGGAGTGGAAATTGCATTTACCAAGAGGCTGCTTTTGACCTCCAAATACAACTGGCAACGCGGCATAGAGGAGCTGGATGATGAGAGCACAAGTCCTTCCAGGCATGCGGCACCGGCTTTTGGGATGACCCGATTAAGCTACCTCACCCAAAAGTTCAAAGTGGAATTGACTTCTCAATACAGTGCAGCTGTTTCTTTTGAGCGGATGCCTATGGAGGAAAGAAACAAACCTGCTCTCTACGCCACAGATGCCAAGGGCAATCCATTTTCTCCTTCTTGGCTAATCTTTAATCTTCAATCAAGCTTTCAGCTTACCTCATTTTTACAGCTAAATGCCGGTATCGAAAACATTACCGATCAACAATATCGAAGCTACAGTTCCGGAATTGTAGCACCAGGGAGAAATTTCACGTTGAGCATCAAAGGGAGCTTTTGATAAGCTGTTTACCACTAACCATTTTTCCCATGAGACTGACAGCAAAACGGATTGGACTGACTATTAGCCTTTTTTCATTTCTGGCACTTATTCCGATGAGTTGTGGGATATTTTGTCAGGACTCCTGCGGATGCGGACCTTCGGCACCACCTCAGGATTTGATCATTAAATCCATGCAGTTGCTAACCTTGGGTCCTATGGGTCAGACTGTTAATCCCTTGGACACTTTATCCTACAACCAGGTTTTCAAATCACTGGAGGTAAAAGAATTTGAAATCAAGCTCCTTTCAGAAAACTTCTCGCCGGGTCCTTCCTTTGGCTTGGCGTATGCATGCAGCCCATTGCCAGTCTATTCCAGAGATGAAATAATTGACATTCGGATTCGAAACAAAACTGCCTTGACATTGGCAGACGGTACTACGCTAAACCCACAGCAGGACATTTCCTCCTATTTCGGGATGGCCTTTTTTTATACCGATAAGCTAGCGACCATACAGGAGTTTATCGGCACTGGCAGGTATTTCTTTTGGGGGGAAAATTTCAAACTAGGTTTCAAGCAATCTCCCGGAAAAGCCCTCAAGCTTGAATTTGATGTCGAGGTAAGCTTCAAAAGTGGGAAAGCTTTTCTTTTAGAAAATCAAGTCCTCAGTATTCGGGGATAGCTGACAAAAATCTTCTTTATTTTTCATTAGATTCATTCCAAATACACCTACTTTTGCGTACTGGTGATCAAAAAACCCATGACCGCAGACCAACTCCCTCTCAACAGATCAGGTAAAATTCTGGAAATCGCATCCTCCCCACTGAAAATCAACCTGATGGAACTTGGCTTTCTTCCCGGCAAATACATCACCCTACAGCATAAAGCGCCTTCAGGCGGACCTTTGGCATTTCAGATGGAAGAGACGCTTCTGGCACTCAGAAAAAGCGAAGCAGAATTGATCAGAATTGAACTAGTTTGAATTTCATGTCAGAAGCCACGATTTCGAAAACCCACAAAGTAGCCATCATCGGTAATCCCAATGTCGGCAAATCGACAATTTTCAATTACCTGACAGGACTCAACCAAAAAATAGGAAACTATCCCGGAGTCACCGTTGACAAAAAAACAGGTGGGCTTCAGATCAACGGGGAGAATTTCGAAATCCTGGACTTACCGGGTACCTACAGCCTTTTCCCCAATTCGGAAGACGAAATCATCGCTCACCGAGTACTTAGCAATACCCATCTCGAGACTCGCCCTGAATACGTATTGATGGTGATTGATTCCACTCAGCTTTCCAGAGGCTTGTTTTTGGCTACTCAGCTGATCGATTTGGGTGTTAATCTGGCCATCATCCTCAATATGACTGATGTGGCTGAAAAGAAAAGTCTGGAAATCCGTCCCTTTGAGCTATTCAAAAATCTAGGAGTACCGATTCTGCAAACAGACGCCCGCAATCAAAAGGGCCTGGATCAAATCAAAAACCTGATCAGCGAACGGAATTTTTCCCAAGCTTCCAAGTTTATTGATATTCTCGAGGTCATCCCGGCAGAAATCATCCGACAGGTCAAGGAGAAATTCAGACTTGACAACGATTACCAAGCTTACCAGATGATTCGCTTTGGCACCAAAGACAAGGCCGTACAAGAATCAGATCGTCAGTGGCTTAAGGAGCTTATCTCCAACGAAAAATTCAACCTCGAAGAAGCTCAACTGGAAGAGACAAAAATTCGGTACAAAAAGATCACCGATTTGGTCAACAGATCTCTTTTCAAAAAATCAGAACCAAAACCTAAATCCAGTCTGGATAAAGTATTCCTTCATCCTGTTTTTGGCTATGTAGTATTTATTGCCATCCTTCTGCTGATTTTCCAAACTATATTTTCCTGGGCCTCCTACCCCATGGATTTGATTGATGGAGTTTTTGCAGACTTGGGAGCTTGGATTCAGGGAGCACTGCCTGACGGCCCACTTACCCGATTACTTGCAGAAGGGGTCATCCCGGGTATTGGTGGGGTGGTGATTTTTATACCTCAGATTGCCTTGCTATTTGGCTTTTTAGCCATTTTGGAAGATACGGGTTACATGTCACGCGTGGTCTTCTTGCTGGATCGTTGGATGAGACCTTTTGGACTCCATGGTAAAAGTATCGTGCCCTTGGTTTCCGGCGTAGCCTGTGCGATTCCAGGGGTAATGGCTGCTAGAAATATCTCGAACTGGAAGGAAAAAATGATTACCATTTTGGTCACTCCCTTGATGAGTTGCTCGGCGAGACTACCGGTTTATATCATTTTGATAGGTCTGACTGTACCCGACGAGGTAATTCTTGGCTTCGTCAATCTTCAAGCCCTTGCGCTTTTGGGACTTTACCTTCTAGGAATCATAGGGGTACTTTTGACTGCATTCGTTCTGAAAACTGTCCTAAAGACAGAAGAAAAGAGCTTTCTCATGACCGAACTTCCTTCCTATAAGATCCCAAGATGGGGAGATGTGGGAATTACGATGTTTGAAAAAGCCAAGACCTTTGTTTTCGAAGCTGGAAAGGTCATTTTGGCCATCTCTATTGTATTGTGGGTACTTGCCTCCTATGGTCCTCCCGCAGCAATGGATCAAATCAGACAAGAAGGTGAAGCCCGATTGGAAAATGTCTCTGACGAAGAGCAAATCGCAGCGATTGAAGCGGAAACCAACTCTTTGCTACTGGAAAATTCCTTCATTGGCATCATGGGACGAGCCATCGAGCCCGTCATCAAGCCTTTAGGATATGATTGGAAAATAGGCATCGCCCTGATCACGTCTTTTGCCGCAAGAGAAGTCTTCATTTCAACCATGGCCACTATTTATAGTATTGGAGGCGATGTGGAAGATGACCTTACCATTCGGCAAAAATTAGATCAGCAAATCAACGCCAATACAGGAGAAAGGACGTTTAATAAAGCAACGTCTTTCTCCCTGATGGTTTTCTATGTCTTTGCGATGCAGTGTATGAGTACCTTAGCAGTCGTCAAAAGAGAAACCAAGGGATGGAAATGGCCAATCATTCAGACAGTCTACATGAGTGCCTTGGCCTATTTGGCGGCATTGATTACTTACCAACTCTTTTCCTGATATGTGGCAGCAACTGATCGTCGCTTTATTGGTAGCCGGAGCAGGATATTTTCTGGTCAGGAAGTTTTTCTTTGCTCCAAAGACCAAACCAGGTTGCGATAAGTGCGCCAAAGGATAAACACCAATTCGGGGATTCATTGAATTCCCGATTTTTTTGATGAATATTCGTCCATGAGTAAAGTAGCCAAGCAGAGCATACAGACCACGTTTTTTTCCTACATTGGGGTGGTACTTGGCTACATCAATGTCCTTTGGCTCTATCCCTATGCACTGGATACCACCGAACTGGGCACTTTCCGAACCATTCAGGATCTTGGTCTTTTGTTTGTACCATTTGCCCAACTGGGTGTTGGACACGGGATTACCCGCTATTTTCCTAGGTTGGAAAATCATCAATCTGCTTTCCTCACCTATAGCTTAGGGCTTTCATTCTTGGGATTTGCGGGGGTTTCCATGCTGTTTTTTGGCTTTAAAGATGAGTTAATCGGTCTATTCGCCGCCAACTCTCCCGAGGTAGTCAATTTCTTAGGGGTGGTTTTGTTGATCACCTTATTTTCTCTCCTAAGCAGTGTCTTGGATGCTTATGCTCGATCCTATGTCAAAGTCGCCATTCCCACTTTTTTCAGAGAAGTCTTCCTGCGTCTTTTGACATCCGTGCTAGTAGCCATTTATCTACTGAAATGGATCAATTTTGAGCAGGTAATGCAGGGCCTGATCGGAGTATATGGCTTTTCGCTTTTGGGCGTTTGGGTCTATTTGATTTGGCTGAAAGTATTCAAACTGGATTTTCATTGGGGCCATTTCCCAAAGGGTTTCCGCACTTCATTTATCCGATTTAGTCTGATTACCTTTTTGGCTACTGCGGCTTCTACCCTGATCATGAAAATCGACTCCATCATGGTGAGTTCGATGATCAGCTTGGAAGCCAATGCGATATATTCCATCGCTTTTTACATGGCTTTGGTCATTGAATTACCACGGAGAGCTATTTCTCAGGTAGCTATGCCAGTCATTGCTGACCATTTTTCAAAAAATAGACTCAACGAAATCAACCTCCTCTACAAGCAAATTTCCAACAGGCAACTCTACATCTGCCTGCTTTTATTCGCCTTGATTTGGAGTAGTATTGATGAGATTTACCACTTTGTACCTAATCGGGAAATCTATCAGGCAGGCAAGTGGGTTGTGTTTTACATCGCTTTGGGAAAGCTTTTCGATGTGGCTTTCTCGGTTAACAGTGAGATTCTGGTTTTCTCAAAGTTTTATCGGTCCAACCTAATTCTTACAGTTGCGATGAGCATTTTGATCATCGGGGTGAATTATTGGCTGATTCCCATTTTTGGAATCGAAGGTGCGGCCATCGGCTCGGCGGGAGTCATGTTGCTGTTTAATCTGATCAAGTATGGCTACCTGAAGGCAAAAATCCAGTTAGATCCTTTTAGTCTGGAAACAGTAAAAATCAGTGCAGTAGGATTGCTCTCACTTTCAGGGATGTTTTTAAGTTTCGAGGGTTTGCACCCGTTTTTGGGTATTATGATCAAATCTACTGCTGTCCTACTTTTGTTTTTGATCGGATCAATAGGATTTGGTGTGGGAAAAGAAGAGTGGGAATGGATCAAAAATAAGGTGAAAAAATCCGGGCCTTAGAGTGTTACGAAACCTCTTTTATTGACAAGATTTGAGCTGCTTGGATGCCGCAAACTTCCACTGTTATCCTGCGTTTTGTGCGAGGCCCCGTCTAGACGGGGTGAGGCCTGTTTTTGGAAAAAGCTTCACTCGGGATTGTAATTAAATTGTGAAGTTCGAACAAGTCGGCAGCCCGGACTCTGCAAATATACGGCAGGCATTCGAGAGCGTTGTCGGAATTGAAAATTAATCTTGGCCAATGGGCCTAGAATTAACACTGAAAAAACATCACCAAATATTATTTTTCCAAAAACCTGGCAAAATCAGCCATTCTGAGCCAGAAATAACACCTTCCATAAAGATTCAGAATTTTATTTTGAGAATCCTTTCAGAGATTGTTATCCTAGGATTACCTTTGTATGGACAAATCCAAGTCGCTATGTATCTGATTAAAAAATTGATTGTTTGTCTTGACCAGACCCCCTTAGATCAGACCCTTATTGAGTACGCCGCTTTTATCGCGAGGGTTAATCAGACCAAAAAGATCTACTTCGCCAATGTGATCAAGAATCTTTCGATCCCAAAGGAAGTCCTCGAAGAGTTTCCAAATCTGATCGAAAACATGATCAACGAGCGAACAGAAGCCATGGAAAAAATGGTATCCCGGCATTTTCCGGATATCAAGGGATTAGCAATAAGCTACGTAGTAAAGGAGGGAAACCTTTCGAAGAAAATTTTAAAGCTCGCCGAAGAAAAATCAGCCGATATGATCATGATCGGCCGCAAGGTGGATCTCCCAGGTACGGGTGTGGCTTCCCAGCGTTTGGCAAGAAGAGCTTCCTGTTCCCTCTTGATTGTGCCTGAAGGTGCCAAACCCAAACTTAATCGACTGTTGGTTCCGAGCGACTTCTCTGAATATTCGAAAGATGCTCTTGAGGAAGCCGTGATGATCGTAGAAAAACACGGGGGAACGGCAGAAATCGTCTGCCAAAATGTGTTTACTGTGCCTTCGGGTTATCATTTTACGGGAAAAAGCTATGAGGAATTTACTGACATCATGAAAATGCATGCGGAAATCAACTACAAGAAGTTTATCCGTAAAATCGATACCAAAGGTGTTAAAATCACACCGATTTATACCAAAGATGACGACGATGATCCTGTGCAGGAAATCGTATCCAAGGCCTTGGAGATCGAAGCCGACGGCATCATCATCGGCGCTAAAGGAAGAACAGCCGCTACAGCTTTATTTATTGGAAGCATGGCCGAGCGATTGATTCAGTTCAATGATAGCCTTCCCCTATTGGTTACTAGACCGAAAGGAAAAAATGCCGGAATTTTGGATTACATCCTGGAGATTTAAAGTTGCCTCACCCTACCCATTTTTTCCAAAATAGCACTTCTGTGGACAGAAGTGCTATTTTCTTTTTGAAAGTACTTTTTCTCTTCCTGTATATTCATTTCCTATTGAGATCTTTTCCAAAGTTTGACTCTTTGGAAGAGTTAGACTTCCGTCTCCAGTCTACGAACTTCTGTCTCCCGTCTCCCCTCTTCGGTCTTCCGTCTTCCGTCTTCCGTCTCCCCTCTTTTTCTCACCCATTTTTCATGTAACTTAAACCCTACGCCCTACAGCAGGTCTAATCGCGAAACATGAAAGAAAACGATCAGCATATTCTCCGGCTTATCCAGTCTCCGTTTACCAAGGAGATAGGATACAGGCAGCTGATCGAGACATATCAAAAGAGAGTTTACCACGTGATTCGGCGCATGGTGATCATTCACGAAGATGCCGATGACCTCACCCAAAACACTTTCATCAGGGCTTTTCGAAGCCTGGACAAGTTTGAAGGAAATTCCTCCCTGTTCACTTGGCTGTATCGGATAGCGACAAATGAGGCCTTGACCTTTCTGGAAAAGAAGAAAAAGCGTTTTTTCTTTTCCCTGGAAGACCATCAGGAGAAAATGGAATCCTACCTCGACCAACCCGGTATTTTAACTGGGGAAGAAATCCAAAAGAAACTGGAAAAAGCCCTTCTTAAGCTTCCTGACAAGCAACGATTAGTCTTTCACCTGAAATATCAGGAAGAACTGAGCTATGAAGAAATGTCCGAAGTGACAGGTACAAGTATAGGAGCTCTGAAGGCCAGTTATCATCATGCCGTGAAAAAAATCGAACAATCCTTATTGAATCAATAAACCAAGTGATTGATACTAAGTCTAAATGCCAATGGAAAAGTTACCCAAGTTACAGGAATTCAAGGCCCCCGAGGGATACTTTGAAGGACTTCCTGATCGGATCATTCAAAAATCAAAACGAGAACGCTCGAGTATCTTCATCAGATATGCTGCTGCCGCTTCTGTTTTGGTCACCTTGGGTATTTGGCAGTTTGGACTGATTAACGCACCCACGGCACCTCTAACATTAGAAGAAGAAGCATTACTTTACATAGAAAGCAACCAGTGGTCATCAGAAGATGTGCTAGGACTGTCTGAAAATCCAAATGAAATCCTGGATCAAATCATCGAGGATCAGTTTGGTCCAGACGATCTCCCTCTAGAAGTCGAAGATGAAAATTGGTACTAATCCCATCGTCATGAAAAAAATCACTCCATACCTTCTCCTACTTTTCTTGCTTTTGGCAGGAAACGTCATGGCGCAAAGGCCAAATCAGAATATTGATCCCGAAAAGCTACAAGCAGCAAGGATCGCATTTATCACTTCCCGAATTGATCTGAAACCGGAACAAGCGGAACGTTTTTGGCCAATCTTCAACAAATACACTGAGCAACGAGAAGCATCGATGAAGTCTATCTCGCAGCTCAATCGTGGCGGTGAGGCTATCACGGAAGAAGAAGCAAAAATCCGAATTCAAAAGCGGTTACAACTTCAGCAGAAATTGATTGATGAGGAAAAAGCCTTTGTAGCAGAGGTTTCCAAAGTCATCACTTCAAAGCAAGTCCTGATGCTTCATGACATAGCGAGGGATTTTAACCGCTACATCTACCAGCGGCAGCGTGGACAAGGAAATTGAAAAAAGGCCCGAAATGATCAATTTCGGGCCTTTTCTATTATTTCTTAAGCAAGTCTCTGATTTCTTCCAATAATTTTTCGCTTGGGGTGGGTGCCGGTGGCGCCGGAGGTGCAGCGGGGGCCTCCTCTTTTTTCTTGTTAAACTTATTGATCCCCTTGATCGCCAAGAATATCACAAAAGCAATAATGGTGAAATCCACCACATTTTGAATAAACATCCCGTAATTCAGCGTCACAGCAGCCACCGCCTCACCAGCTTCAGTGGTAGAGGATTCTTTTAAAATAATTGCCAAATCCTTGAAATCCACTCCGCCGATCAACAACCCCAATGGTGGCATCACGACGTCGTTGACGAATGAAGATACAATTTTCCCAAAAGCGCCACCGATGATCACACCGACAGCCAAGTCTACGACGTTCCCTTTGACCGCAAACTCTTTAAATTCTTGAAGTAATCCCATAAAATGAAAGGTTGGTTGAAAATTTTGATTGTTTGTTTTATTTGAAAGGAAGTAATCAGTCTTTAAAATAAACAGATATCAAGCTTTTGCCTAATTCTCAGCTCTTTTTCCTGAAAATGGAATCAAATCAATTGCTAAATCCTACCAAATCCGACTTTCTCACGAACCAAGCTGCTCCAAATTTGATTAACCTTGCAGCAAACTTACGAGTACATGCAGACACCCCTCGCACCTAAGAAGCCACAGATTTTAGAAATACACGGTCATCAGCGCATCGATGACTACTATTGGATGAATGACCGGGAAAACCCGGAGGTCATCGACTACCTGAATCAAGAAAATGAATACCTCCAACAGGTCATGAAACCGACCGAGGAGTTTCAAAATAGCCTTTTTGAAGAAATGAAAGGCCGAATCAAAGAGGATGATCAGAGTGTCCCCTACTTCAAATCCGGCTATCATTGGTATGTCCGGTACGAAAAGGGAGAAGAATACCCTATCTATTGCCGAAAAAAAGGCTCGATAGAGGCTGAGGAAGAAATCATCCTCAACGTGAATGAGCTCGCCAGAGGAAAATCCTACTACCAAGTGGGTGGCACAGCGACCACGCCTAATCAAAAAATCCTCGGCTTTGCCGCAGATGAAGTGGGTAGAAGAATATACACGATCTATTTCAAAAACCTGGAAACCGGGGAAATCTATCCTGAAAGCATCCCCGAAATCACCGGGAACTTCGTGTGGGCTGCCGACAACCAAACGATTTTCTACTCCAAACAAGATCCGGAAACACTTCGGTCATACCGAATCTACAAACACGTACTTGGAACAGACTGTGCTACCGACGAACTGATTTTCGAAGAAGCGGATGAGGAATTTAGCTGCGTGGTGCATAAAACCAAGTCCGAGCGATTCATCCTGATTCATTCGGAAAGTACCATTTCTTCCGAAGTGAGATTTATTGAGGCAAACAACCCAACTTCCGCTTTTCAAGTACTCCAAGAACGAATCCCCTATTTGGAATATGCTTCGGATCACTATGGAGAACATTTTTACATCCGCACCAATGACCAAGCACAAAACTTCAAATTAGTCAAAGCACCTGTCACTAATCCGGGTAAAGCCAATTGGGAGGATGTGATTCCCCATCGGGCTGCCGTTCTTTTGGAAGACTTTGACCTGTTTGCAAAGTACCTAGTAACCCAAGAGCGCTCCAATGGCTTAACCCAAATTCAAATCCTGCCTTGGGAAGGGGAAGGACATTCCCTTCAGTTTGATGACGAAACCTACACCGCTTGGATCTCTACCAATCCTGAATTTGAAACCGACATCCTGAGATTTGGATACAATTCCTTGACCACTCCGAGTTCGGTCTATGACTACCACCTGATTTCCAGAGATAAAAGCCTCCTCAAACAGCAGGAAGTGGTCGGTGGCTACGATTCATCAGAATTTTATTCCGAACGAATTTGGGCCAAAGCTGAAGACGGCGTGATGGTACCGATTTCATTGGTGTATAAAAAATCCCTTTTCTCCCAAAACGGAAAAAATCCCCTGCTTCTCTACTCCTATGGCTCCTATGGCTACAGCATGGACGCCTACTTTTCCTCCAATCGACTCAGCCTTCTCAACCGGGGTTTTGTCTTTGCCATCGCCCACATTCGCGGCGGGGAGGACTTAGGCAGACATTGGTACGAAGACGGGAAAATGCTCCGAAAGAGAAATACGTTTACCGACTTCATCGCTTGTGCGGAACATCTGATTCACGAAAACTACACCTCACCGGAGCACTTGCATGCCATGGGAGGCAGTGCGGGAGGACTGCTGATGGGAGCGGTAATCAACATGAGACCCGAGCTTTTCAGAGGCGTCATCGCCAATGTGCCTTTCGTAGATGTAGTCACCACCATGCTTGATGAAAGCATTCCCTTGACCACCGGGGAGTTTCAGGAATGGGGCAATCCCAAGCATCAGGAATATTACGAATACATGCTCTCCTACTCTCCATACGATAATGTAGAGGAAAAAGCCTATCCCAACCTTTTGGTTACCTCTGGCTTGCACGATTCCCAGGTGCAGTATTGGGAACCTACGAAGTGGGTAGCCAAACTTCGGGACAAGAAAACCGATTCCAACCTCCTACTCTTGCACACCAATATGGAAGCCGGTCACGGAGGGGCATCAGGACGGTTCAATGCCTTGAAAGAACTCGCCTTGGAATACGCCTTTCTTTTGATGCTGGAAGAAAAGACGAGTTGACCCAATCTCCAGTCTCTTAAACTCTACTATCCATTCTCAAATTCTCTTAATCTCCTAATCTCTATTCTCTTATTCTCCCAATCACTTCTTCCCAACAAAATAATTTTCTTGCGTGCAATCGGTTTCCTTGCCTCAAGTTTCTACAGCTCATTGACAATAAACTTCCGCCAATAAGTGAAAAATCAAAATTTCCCTAACTTTGGTGCCAAACCTAGTTAAACCCAATCGATGAAAATCGCCTTAATCGCCCATGATGGTAAAAAAGCCGACATGGTTCACTTTTTAAGCGGATTCCGCGATGCCTTACACCGCGTAGATATTGATCTCGTAGCCACGGGCACCACGGGTTCACATATCGAAAAAGCCGGATTCCAAGTAGAAAGATTACTCTCTGGACCTTTGGGTGGTGACGCCCAAATTGCTGCCTTGGCCGCTGAGAAAAAACTTGCTGCAGTGATCTTCTTCCGTGATCCATTAGATAAGCACCCCCACGAACCGGACGTTCAGATGCTTATGAGAATCTGTGACGTGCACAATATCCCCTTGGCCACCAATCCCGCTTCGGCCGAGCTCATGTTTAAAGCCTTGACACAAACCTATGGAACCTAAGAATATCAAAAAAATCGGTGTACTCACCTCCGGTGGTGACTCACCCGGAATGAATGCAGCCATTCGTGCAGCCGTACGAGCCGGATTTTATTACGGACTTGAAATGTATGGAATCTACCGTGGCTACGAAGGGATGATCCAAAATGACATCAAAAAGCTTGATTCCAAAAACATCACCCACGTACTCGAACGAGGTGGAACCTTCCTCAAATCTGCACGAAGCGACGAATTCAGAACACCCGAAGGAAGGCAGAAAGCCTACAATAACCTGAAAAGTCACGGTATCGATGCCCTGGTGGTAATCGGAGGCGACGGTTCGCTTACAGGCGCTCACCTCTTCTATCAGGAATACGGCATTCCTGCCATCGGACTTCCCGGTACGATTGACAATGACCTTTCCGGAACAGACCTGACTATCGGATTTGACACCGCCTGCAATACGGCCATCGAAGCCATAGACAAAATCCGTGATACCGCTACTTCCCACGACCGTCTGTTTTTCGTGGAAGTAATGGGTCGTGATGCAGGATTTATCGCCATCAATGCGGGAATCGGTAGTGCGGCAGCAGCGATTTTGATCCCTGAGCGCAAGACACCAATCGAAACGCTCGTAGAAAAGCTTAAGTCACGAACCAAAGCCAAAAAATCATCCAACATCGTGATCGTAGCTGAAGGTGGAAAAAGTGGTTCGGCACAGGAAATCGCAGATAAAGTGAAAAAATTCCTTCCCTACTACGACATCAAGGTTACCATCCTCGGACACTTGCAGCGTGGCGGTGCCCCAACTTCTTTCGACAGACTCCTAGCATCCAAGCTTGGCGTGGCAGCGGTAGAAGGACTCATGCAAGGCAAATACGACGTGATGGCCGGCACGATCAACAATAAGATCGTCTATACCCCGATCGTCAAAGCCATCGTAGATGACAAGGAAGTCGATGACGAAGACCTCAGAATCGCCAATATTCTTTCTACCTGAGAACGATCAGGAATTTAGATCACAAAAGAGGCCCGATTCAACATCGGGCCTCTTCTTTTTCTATTTGCTCAACACCACACTGGAATTAGCTCCCAGAGTCAGTTTCCCGGATTGGATTTGTCCTTTACCCAAGGTGAAAAGAGCAGTATCAAATCCCTCGGGAAGTTCGATTGCAGACTCAGTCCCTCCGACGTTGTGAACGATGAAGAGTTCCTGCTCGGCGGTTTTTCGGTGATAAGCCATGATCTCCTTGGAATAGGCTGTCTTACTCAGTTCTAAACTTCCTACCGCCAAGGCTGGATAGGAATTTCGCAAAGTGATCAGATTTTTGTAATGGTTGAAATAGCTGGTTGGATCCTTTCGCTGTGCCGCCAGTGGAGTCACCGTCGCATCGGTACTGTACTTGGCAGCAATCCAAGCAGCTCGACCTGAATCTTTGGCTTGCGCATCCCAAAGGAAAGGCTCGCGGATGTTTTCGTCCGGCTTCAGTCCTAGCATGCCGATTTCCTCACCATAATAGAGGTAAGGCGCTCCAGGCATGGTCAGCAGGATCGCACTCGCTTGTTTGTACTTAGCAGGATTTTCCTTCAAGTCATTTAGCAATCGAGGTTGATCGTGATTGGAAGAGAAAATCGCATCGATAAAGTTGGGCGTGATGCCTTGGTAAAAGTCCAAAACCTCTTTTTGCTTTTGCAACAGCAATTGGCCATCACCGGAATTCAGCGATTCGATCAGGGTGTAATGAAAGTCAAAATTGAACAGTGCAGGCAAACCGGGTAGGTATGGGGCAACAATCTCCTTTTTGTCATACACCTCTCCTACCAAATACACATCCGGCTTGATGGCTTCCATCTTGGCACGGAACTCCTTCCAAAAGGCGTGATTGTCCAACGGTCTATCATCCGGGAAAATATGCTTGGCGGCATCCAGTCGGAAACCGTCCACGCCTACTTCCTCCAGCCAAAATCGTCCGATATCATAGATTTCTTCCCTCACCTTAGGATGGTCAAAGTTCAAATCAGGCATTCCTCCCCAGAAAAACCCGTAGTAGTAATCCTCCCCTTGTCCCGGGTCGTGCCACTGACGGATGTTGTCTGAGTCAAGAGTGATGACTTTTTTATCCAAAAATGCCGCAATGGTATCCTTTTGAGCCCAAACATAGTAATCCCGAAACTCATTGTCTCGACCGGATTTGGAGGCTTGAAACCAAGGATGCTCCGTAGAAGTGTGATTGATGATCATATCGATTACGATCTTGATGTCACGCTTGTGAGCTTCCTCAAGTAGTTTTTTGAAATCATCCATTGTTCCGTAGTCCGGATGCACGGCCTTGTAATCGGTCACATCGTACTTGTGATAGGTCGGCGAAGGCATGATAGGCATAAACCAGATCGCATTGGCGCCGAGTTCTTTGATGTAATCCAGCTTTTGGGTTACGCCATTGAAGTCACCGATTCCGTCGCCATTGGAGTCATGGAAAGATTGGACAAAAATCTCGTAGGTGACGCCTGCTTGAGGCCAGTAGTTTTTGACTTCGGGAGTGGTTTTGGACTGGCAGGAAGCCAAAATTGTTAGTGCTGCCAAACTGCTTGCGATCAGGATATTTTTCATAGGTAAATAAGTAAAAGAAAAAGTCACTCATGACAAGTGACTTTTTCAGAAGGGTAAGGGTAAGCAACTTAGTTTCTTCCCACCGCATTGAGCATATCAAAGGCCAATTCCAATCTTTTCACAAACTGTTCTTCGCCTTTTCTCAACCAAACGCGTGGATCGTAATATTTTTTATTTGGACTATCCGGACCTTCTGGGTTACCCAATTGTCCTTGCAGATAGGCTTCATTTTTCTTGTAGTAGTTCAAGATGCCTTCCCACATCGCCCACTGCATGTCAGTGTCGATGTTCATCTTGATTGATCCGTAGCTGTTTGCCTCGCGGATTTCCTCTACCGAAGAACCAGAACCACCGTGAAACACAAAGTTCAAAGGCTTGCCGGTAGTACCGTGCTTCTTATTAATGTAGTCTTGGGAGTTTTTCAAAATGATCGGCTTCAAGCTTACGTTACCCGGCTTGTACACCCCGTGCACGTTACCGAAAGCAGCTGCAATGGTAAACAAGTCACTGATTTCTTTCAGATGCTCGTAGGCATAAGCTACTTCCTCTGGTTGAGTATAAAGCTTGGAAGAATCCACGTCAGAATTATCTACCCCGTCTTCTTCTCCACCTGTTACCCCAAGTTCGATTTCGATCGCCATGTCCAGCTTGGCAAACTCGGTGAAGTACTTGGCAGAAATCTCAATATTCTCATGAAGCGGCTCTTCAGAAAGGTCGAGCATGTGTGAGCTAAACAACGGTCGCTTGTAAGCAGCATGGTACGCTTTTCCCGCCTCAAGAAGGCCATCGATCCAAGGAAGTAATTTCAAAGCTGCGTGGTCGGTGTGCAAAATCACAGGAACTCCGTAGGCTTCTGCCATCTGATGTACGTGGTGCGCACCGGAAATACCACCTGCGATAGAAGCCTGCTGCTTGTCATTAGGAAGGCTTTTGCCTGCAAAAAACTGAGCTCCACCGTTGGAAAACTGAACGATCACCGGAGAATTCATCTTTTTGGCAGTCTCAAGTACTGCATTCACTGAATTCGTACCGATCACATTCACTGCCGGAAAAGCAAATTCATTCTCCTTTGCATACGCATAAAGGTCTCTGAGTTCTTCCCCGTACTTTACTCCAGGTTTAAATTTCATAGTTTGAGTTAGGTTTGGTTATTTTTTAATAAAGCGCTGATGCAGCACCCGCTTGTTGTCAAACGCCTCAAAGATATAAATCCCTGCCTGAATTTCACTTAGATCAAATCCTAAAATCTGATCGGCTGTCCTGCGCTGTCCGTCAAAAACCAGTCTTCCTGCCATATCCACTACACGGAAAGTAGCTTCTGTCATGTCTTTAGGCAGCTCCACGGTGAGGGTTTGAGAGGCTGGATTGGGATATACTTTAAAGCCATTGGTATTTACTTCCTCAGGAATTGCTGTAACAAAGTCTTCTTGCAAAATCCCCTTTTCTGGAGTTGGGAGCTTCTTGCTGGTATAGACCACAAATTCACTTGGGCGGAAACTAACCGTCCTCGTGGTGCTTGAAAGCGTGATTTCTTCTCCGGTGAAGTAATTGTACCATTTTCCGGCCTTTGGAAAATCGATAGAGATATTGGTGACTGTATTGAGCCCAAAATTACCGTGAATCACCACATCCAAGTCAGGATGCTCCAGTTGAATGGATTTGATGGAAGCACTCAAGTTAAGGGTGGCTTTTGCAGGTGATGAGAAGACTTTGTGTTCACTTTTCAACTTGATCATTTGCTGATATAGCTTAAACAAGCGAAGCCGCTGCGCATCCTGTAAATATTCCCATCGGGTAGGCTTGATTCCCAATCGATCATTGTTGAGCTCCAAATCGTAGCCAAATTCACCAAACTGCCAAAGCATCTTAGGCCCCGGAATACCGAAGTAAAATGCAGTGAGCAACTGATTGCGATTGACGGCATTCTCCAAACCTCTCAGATCAATCGGGGAGGTCAGTCCAAAATTTCTGGTTTCCCACATCACCCGTTCCTCGTCATGCGATTCTTGATAGGCAATCAGGTGATTTTTGGTCCATTGCCTGTTTTTATAATATGCCCAGTCAATATTATCATTGTTTCCTTTGGCCATATTTCGGAAAGCGCCATTCATATTGCCCCAAAACATCAGCCCATAATTGGCCAACTCGGTTTCTTCCAGATTTTCGGACAAATGCTCCAAAATCACATAAGCATCCGGATGATTCGCTTTGATGCGGTCGTAGATATGTTTCCAGATTTTAATTCTGGAAGCATCGTATTGGGACCATTGCCCTACGTTGTCTCCCGAATTTACCTGAGTGAAACCTTTGGAAAGGTCAAATCGGAAGCCATCGACTTTATATTCCGTCAACCAATAATTATTGACCGAATCGACAAAAGTGCGTGTGTATTTGCTCTCGTGGTTAAAATCATACCCCACATTGAAAGGGTGCTTGGCCACTCGGTTAAACCAAGGATTGTCTTCGGTAGGAGCTCCATAATCCCCGTCATTGTACAGACGCACCATGGTATTTTGCCCAAAAGCATGATTGAGCACCATGTCCAAAATGACCACCATTCCTTTGCCATGCGCTTCATCGATTAGGCGTTTGAGGTCATTTTTGGTTCCGTAATATTTATCGGGAGCAAAGAAAAAGGATGGATTGTAGCCCCAGGAAAGATTCCCTTCAAATTCGCCCACAGGCATCAGCTCAATTGCGTTGATGCCAAGACTTTTCAGGTAATCCAGCCGATCAATCACAGCTTGATGGGTTCTTTTCGAATCAAAATCCCTTACCAATAATTCATATACCACCAATTCTTCAGGCTTGGGCTTGGTGTAGGAAAGGTTTTTCCAAGCAAATGGAGTTTGACCTGTTTGCAGGTAAGTAGCCTGAAATTCTGTCTTTCCTGATGGATATGGTCTGAGACCAGGGTGTCGGTTTTGGGTAATGATCTCTTGGTCGTTAAAAGGATCCGAGGTCTTGTCGGCATAAGGATCTCCGATGCGGATATCTCCATCGACCAAGTATTGGAAAATGTATTCCTGCTGGGGCACCAAGCCTGAGAGCTTTAGCCAAAAGACTTCCCCATCGGGTGTTTTTTTCATTTGATACTCCGGCAGAACCTTCCAATCATTGAAGTCACCGATGACATGTGCGATGCTTTTCTTAGGAGCTTGCAGCGCCAAAATTACTTCGGTGTCAGAGAGGTAATTGATGCCTAATTTGGCTCCCGCAGGAAGTGCAGCCGTCTCTGAAGCTGCAAAAACCACCAAATTCAGCGATTGGGAATCATTCAACGAGCCACTTACTCCTTTCACAGCCAAATTAAAATTGCCCGCCTGTGTGGCTGTGAAATTGTAAACGAGTTCTTGTGCATTCTTAGCCTCGGCTACTTTTACCCCATCGAGTTCCATGCTCAGGTCGGCAGCTTGCGAGGCAGCAGCTTTAAACTCAAAGGATTTGCCAACTTCCAGCGAAACCGATGTAGCGGATTGGGGTGAAGTAAAACTCACATCAAAACCCTGCGCAAGGTTGATGAAAAAGTCAGAGTTGGTAGAAGTCTTTCCTTCTTTGGTTCCGTCAGCATTTCTGAAAACCATCCCCAATCTAAAAATCGTCAGGTTGTTAGGATTGACAAAAAAAGTATTTGGAACCAGTTCAAAGGTGTAAATATTTGGCTGACCAGTCACTTTGGTCATTTTTGCAGCCGCAGTGGTGGTACCCCATTGGAAAGGAACAATGGTCCATGTGGTGGAAGTAGGTCCACCGGTAACCGCCCCAATATGGATGTACACGTCGCAATTGCAATCCTTAAGTCCTGTCGTTCCTTTGGATGCATCATAGATGATCTTGACCGTGCTGCCTGCATTTGGAATTGCGGGTTCTGTAGTGACCTGTGCAAGTGTGATGGCTAGAGTGCCAAAAAACGATAAAAGAACTAGAAAATATCTGGCTATTGGGTTCATGGAAAGGGTACTAGTTGTTGTTTTTCACTTTCAGACTTGACTATATTTTAGGTAAATCCAAATGAGTGGTAGAAAGAACCTGTAAACTACTTTCGACAAAGGGAACCTGCAAGCTTTTGGAATTCAAAAGCTCAGTGCAGCTTTATGCACACGTTTGCGGTGACGATTGCATCAAAAACTTTTTTCCACCTTTGATCCCAAGATTTTTAAACTCTGAAAAAATGATCTAAAATCAGCCCAACAAAATCCATCCCACTGTAGGTAATCGTCTTATCTTTAAAGAAAAGTAACCGAAGATTTTTAATGAAGCTCGAGCAATCCACCATCAAAGACATCGCCAGAGAACTAAACGTATCCTCTTCCACCGTCTCCAGAGCTTTGAAAGACTATCCCGGAATCAGCGATGAAACCAAGCGCAAAGTCAAAGAAATGGCCGATAAGCTCAACTACCGGCCTAATGCGATTGCACTTTCTCTCCGAAAAAGCCGATCCTTTACCATAGGGGTAATCATCCCCGAGGTGGTCCATTTTTTCTTTTCTACTGTAATCAGCGGAATAGAAGAAGTGGCATTTTCCAGAGGGTACAATGTGATTTTGACCCAAACGAATGAGAAAATCGCCCGTGAAAAGTCCAGTATCGACACCATGCTTTCCAATCAAATTGATGGTTTTTTAGTGAGTTATTCCAAAGAAACCACGGATTTCGAACACTTTTCGAGACTCTTGGACAAAGGCTATCCGATCGTGTTTTTTGACAGAGTTCCCGATATCGAGGGGGCAATACATGTCATCGTGGATGACTACTCGGGTGCATACGAAGCTACCAAACACCTGATTCTTCAAGGATATTCCAGAATAGTCCACTTAGCAGGGCCTTCTAATTTGAAGATATCCAAGGAACGGATTCGTGGCTATCAAGATGCCTTGAGAGATTTTGGAATTGAGACTAACCCGGATTACATCGTCGAAACGCGTACCGATGACGAAGCCCAGAAAATAACAGCACATCTTCTGAATACATTGTCACCTCGACCTGATGCCTTTTTTGGAAACAATGACATGGCTGCAGTAGGAGCAATGATGGCCTGCAAAGCCGCCGGCCTCACAGTGCCCGATCAAATTGGCATCGTGGGATTTAGCAATTGGCAATTTTGCTCCATGATCGATCCAAGCTTGACATCTGTGGCACAGCCGGGTTCACGAATCGGCGCAAAAGCAACGGAGATTTTACTGGACCTGATCGAAAAGAAAATCAATCTCGAGGACTTTGAACCATCTGTGGTGTTAGAAACCGAATTATTGATCAGGAAATCCTCTGTTAGGATAGAAAAATGATGATTTTCTTGAAAAAATATTTCCTTCCAATTGCAATCGTTTGAATAGGGCAAATTTTTAAATGGAAGGGGATTTCAGAATATAAAAAAGCCTTCTGCAGTGCACTGAGGCCTGATTTCTGATTTTTATCCTTCACTTTCGTTTCTAATTTAGCATACCACCTACCCTAGTGGTCAACTAGACAAGAAATGAACGCTACTTCTACTGCCGCAAAAACTTCCAAAAACTCGGCTCGAAACTCCACTTTCGGTGAAATCCTCGAATGGAAATCCAATCGAACAGGGCTCGAAGGAAGGAGCAAACGGTCCATTTTTAAAATCACAGTCTATCAAGACGGGATTATCCGAGTTCAGGCGAGTCGAATGGAAAACTTCGAGCCCAATCCCTATTCCGTGGTCTCATCCCCTGAGCAAACAGCCTTCAAACTCGAAGAGTCTCAGGAGAAGCTAATCTTAAAGACCAACTTGCTTAAACTGGAGATAGATTTAGCCTCTTTCAGACTCTCCTTTTACGATCAGTCCGGAAAATTGCTCAACCAGGACGATAGCCTTGGCATCTCATGGATTGGCACGGAAGTAAGCAACTACAAGGAAGTTCAGCTTAATGAGAAGTTTCTCGGTTTGGGAGAAAAGACCGGTAATCTCAACCGATTTGGCAAAGCCTACACCAACTGGAATACGGACTACTTCGCATACGGAGTCGGTGACGATCCGCTGTACATGAGTATTCCCTTTTTTCTTGGCGTTCACGACCAGGGAGCTTATGGAATTTTCTTTGACAATACCCATAAGACAGTTTTCAACTTTGGTGCCTCCACCAACCGATTTATCTATTACAGTGCCGAGGATGGTGACATGGATTACTACTTTATCCATCAGCCCTCCATGGCGGAGATTATTTCAGCCTATACTTGGCTGACCGGACGTATGCAAATGCCACCCAAATGGGCGCTTGGCTTTCAGCAATGCCGCTATTCCTACTATCCGGAGTCAGAAGTCTATGCGGTGGCTCAGGGATTTCGGGACAAAAAAATGCCGGCTGATGTGATCTACCTCGACATCCACCACATGGAAGCTTACAAGGTGTTTACCTTTGACGGGGAAAAATTCCCCAATCCCAAAGCCATGATTGCAAGGCTCAAGGAAAAAGGGTTTAAGGTGGTAGTGATCATGGACCCGGGTATCAAAACACAAAAAGGATACAGACCTTATGAAGAAGGTTTGGAAAATGGTCTTTTCGTAAACTATCCGGATGGAAAAACCTATGAGGCCCAAGTATGGCCGGGTTGGTGCGCCTTCCCTGACTTCACCAAAGCTGAAACCCGGACTTGGTGGGCGGAGGAAATGGCCTTTTACACCGAAGCTGGGGTGGATGGCTTCTGGACAGATATGAATGAACCTGCTTCTTGGGGTCAGTTTACTCCCAATCTGATCGAGTTTGACTACGAAGGCGAAGGAGCTTCACACCGAAAAGCCAGAAACATCTACGGCATGCAGATGGCGCGAAGTGCGCAGGAAGGTTCAGCCTTTCAAAATCCAGAGAAAAGGCCTTTTGTCCTGACCCGATCCGGATTTGCAGGGATACAGCGCTATGCGGCTGCTTGGACAGGTGACAATGTGGCTTCCGAAGAGCACATGCTGGCAGGAATTCGATTAGTGAATTCACTGGGTTTGAGTGGAGTTTCTTTCGCAGGGTATGACGTGGGAGGATTTGCAGGTGAGGCCAGTAAAAGCCTATTTGCCCGCTGGATGAGCATTGGCGCTTTTGCACCTTTCTATCGTGCTCACTCCATGATCAACACCAATGACTCGGAGCCATGGGCTTTTGGAGAGGAAGTAGAGGAAATCAGCAGAAACTATATGAAGCTGAGATATAAACTTTTACCTACGATCTACAGCAAGTTTTACTCTAGCTCAATTACCGGTCTTCCAATCTCAGCTTCCTTGGCAGTAGCCTATTCTCAGGATGAAATGATCTACCAAAGTGCCTACCAAAACGAATACCTCTTTTGCGATGCTTTCTTGGTAGCCCCAGTGGAAAGCCACAAGGAAATCACCAAAGTCTACCTCCCGCAGGGAAAATGGTATTACCTCTATTCGGATCAAAAGCACCAAGGCAATAAGGTGATTTACCAAGATTGCCCGCTCAATTACCTTCCCATCTATGTAAAAGGAGGTCAGGTTTTCACTATGCAATCTGACATCACGCATACCGAAGAGAATACTGACGGAATCCTAAGTATCCACGTGTATCAAGGTGAGACTGGCTCTGAATTTATCCATTATGAAGATGCTGGTGAAGGTTTGAACTACCTCGAAGGAGACTTTCACCAGCGCAAGATTCACTACAAACCCGAGCAGCAATTACTAATTTTAGAGGAAGCGACTGGTTCTAGAAAAAGTGATTTCCACACCATTCGATTGTTTCTCCATAGTTTTGAATCTGACTCCATTGAGGTGAATGGGGAGAAAGAAGCGCTCCAAACCAGGAACTATGCATTTTTGGAGAGGCTGACCGAGTTTGATCCGCTTCCTGAGCATAATCATCCTTATTTCGAAATCACAAATCTTAGGATTCTTGAGTTACCTTATACCTCAGAAGAGATCGTCATTACTAGCCTGATTTAAACCTCTTCCCTACCCCACTAACCCACCCAAAATGACCCAAGAAAAAAAACAGCTGAGTTTCTGGCAGATCTGGAACATGAGTTTCGGATTTCTGGGAATTCAATTTGGATTTGCCCTGCAGGGCGGATTCATGTCCAGAATCTTTCAGACCCTCGGAGCAGACAAGGATGCAATCCCCTTTTTATGGATTGCAGCCCCACTTACGGGTTTGCTCGTACAGCCTATTGTAGGCTACTTGAGTGATCGAACTTGGCATCCGAGGTTTGGAAGGAGAAAACCTTTCTTCTTTATCGGTGCTGTCCTGAGTACGGTGGCTTTGTTTTTTGCCCCTTACTCTTCGGCTCTTTGGATGGCTGCCGGAGCACTCTGGATTTTGGACGCCTCGATCAATATCTCCATGGAACCCTTCCGAGCTTTGGTCGCTGATAAGCTTCCGGACTCACAGCGTTCTTACGGGTTTGTGGTACAAACGCTAATCATCGGGATTGGTACCTGGGTAGCCTCCAATCTGCCTTGGATGATGACACAATTGGGCGTACCCAATACCGCTGCGGAGGGCGTAGTACCGGATTCTGTGAAATATGCGTTTGGCATCGGTGCCTTGGTCCTGTTCACTTCGATCCTCTACACAATCCTAACCACTGATGAATATCCTCCTGAGGACTTGGAAGAATTTGAGCGGGAAAAAGCGGCAAAAAAGGGATTTTTATGTGGTTTTGAAGAGATCTTGAAAAATATTTCCTCTATGCCAAAGGTGATGATGCAATTGGGATTAGTGCAGTTTTTCTCTTGGTTTGCCTTTTTTACCATGTGGAGTTTTGCGACGCCTGCCATCACAGAGCATATTTTCGGAGCGACAGACACTACTTCAGAAGCTTACAACAATGCCGCTGATAGTGTAGGAAATTACTTAGGCACTTATGGATTGGTTTCGATGATCTACGCGTTGGTTCTTTCCTTTGTCGCATCCAAAATCAAAATCAACCGAAAGCTCCTTCACCTCGTCAGTTTGATTGCCGGAGGATTTGGCTTTATCCTGATCTACTTTATCACTGATCCTTGGATGCTACACCTTTGTTTTTCTCTAGTGGGTATTGCTTGGGCAAGTATTCTTTCGATGCCTTATGCCATGCTATCGGGTTCGGTAGAGCCCAAAAAGATGGGGGTTTACATGGGGATTTTCAATATGTTTATCGTTATTCCACAGATCGTAGCTGCACTAGGCGGGGTCAATTTCTTATATAAACTCCTTTTTGGTGAAGCTGTGATCAATACCATGCTGCTTGCCGGGACCTTGTTGATCTTGGCCGGTCTGTCCAATCTACTGATCACAGACAAAAAAGCCACTCACGACTGATTTGACCTATTTCTTACCAAAAGCCGGAATGATTTCATTTCGGCTTTTTACTTTTAGGGAAAATCCATCTCGATGAAAACCCTTCGTATCACCGGAGTACCTGAGCATTTCAATTATCCGTTTCGCTTGCTTTTCGAGCAACAACCTTTTTTAAAACGTGGAATCACGATCGATTGGAAAGAGGAATCTCGAGGCTCAGGACAGATGAATCTGGACCTCCGAAATGGAGATACTGACGTCGCAATCTTACTCACAGAGAGTTTCTTGAAAGATTTTGAAGCAGGAAATCCGTCCAAAATGATTGGATTTCATGTGACCTCTCCTTTGATTTGGGGAATTCATGTAGGTCAAACCAGTGGAGTTTCTTCACTTTCAGAGTTGGAGGAAAAGAAAGTCTTGATCAGCCGAATGGGTTCAGGATCGCATCTGATGGCAATGGTTTTGGCCAAAAGAGAAAACTGGGATACTTCGTCCCTTACTTTTGAACTGGTGGGCAATATGGAAGGAGCCGAAAAAGCGATGGATGCAGGGAGTAAGGGGATTTTTCTTTGGGAGAAATATACCACTGCACCGATGGTGGAAAAAGGCAAGATGAAACGAATTGGAGAAATTCCAAGTCCTTGGCCTTGCTTTGTAATGGTTGCTTCAGCAGCAGCACTTACAGAATTTGGAGAAGTGATTTTTGATCTGAGAAATGAGATATATCGACTTTCTCACGTCCTGTCACCATCGGAAAACCTCGCCGATCTTCTGGCTATTGAATATCAGCTCAATCCTGAAGATGTGAAACAATGGCTCAAACAGACCATTTGGTGCACCGAACCGGTAATTTCCAAGTCTGTTTTAGAGAATTCGATACAGATAATGAAAGACCTGAAAATCCTAAGCGGTGACTTGGACTTGGGAAGATTTTTGGATTTGAGTCATCTCCGAGTCGAGGATTAATGGAGTACAAGGCAGCTGAATACAAAACTTAGTGCCAACACCTATTTGACTGTCGATAAATACTTCGCCTCCATTTTTCCGAACAAATTCTTTGGTGAGTTGTAGACCCAACCCCGAGCCCTTTTCTTTTTGGGTACCGGGTTTTGACTTTGTAATCGTATACGAATCAGATAAGATTGCCTTGATTTGCTCCTCTGACATTCCAACACCCTGATCCTGAATGCACATTCTTATGAAGTCCGTATTTTTTTCAGAAAAAATAAAAATAGAACCACCATTGTTAGAAAATTTTGCAGCATTATTCAGGACATTTCTGACCGCCACTTCAATTGAATTGGGATCAGCAAATGCCATTACCTCATCCTCCATCTGATTGCAGATTTGAAGATTTTTCTCTTTGAATGAGGACTCCAAAAGGGATAAAGAATGATCTACTGTATTCCTGAGATTAAATTCAGCTGCATTGATTTTGAAACCGCCCATTTGTGACATAGACCATTGAAGGGTGTTATTCAGTGTAAAATTGACTGAGTCAATGTCTTTTTTGAGCGTAGAAATCAAGGATTCAAATTCTCTCTGATCCAATTGATTTCCAGTCAAAAGGTCAACCACCGCTTTAACCTGACCTACCGGTCCGCGCAAATCGTGGCCTAGAATGGAAAACAGCTTGTTTTTAGTCTCATTGATCACCGAAAGTTCAGCAGATTGTGACTCCAATGCCTGATTTTGTTCCTCAATTCTCTTTTGCTTGGAAACCAGATCTTGATTGGTTTTAGACACACTTACATTTAAAAAATACATCCGGATCAAAAGGACAGCAATCACCGCCAACCCCAAAGAAAGGATAAGGATGTTTCTTTTTGAACTTGCTAATCGAAAAGCCTGATTTTCATTTTGAGCCTTCAAAAGCTCGAGTTCAGATTTTTCAAGATTTTCTTCAAACATGCCCTGGAGCAAGTTCAACCGATCCCTATTGGATTTATTTACAAGTGAATCATTGTAAATCTGATGACTTTGGAGGTGGGCAAAAGCCTTTTGGATATTCCCTTCTTTTTCATAAACCTGGGCTAAGTATTTATGACTTTTTGAAAGCTCATCCAAAAATCCTTCCTGCTCGCAAAATCCCACAGAAAAAGAAAGAACCTCTTTAGCCTCCTTCAATTTGCCTCCCAGAAGAAAAGCATTTCCTAATCGATGGAGGACTCCAGCTTCGAAAGACTTCACTTTTTGAGCCCTCGCCAAATCCAGAGACTTAGAAAAAATAACCTGAGCTGTATCGTAATTTCCTTTTGCTAAAAATACATCTCCTACTACTCGATGTGCGAATGAGGTCAAATAAGGAGATCCTGCATCTTCATTTAATTTGATGGAAGTTTGAGCAAAATAAAGAGCAGAATCCTGGTTACCGGATTGAGTAAAGTTAAGGGCTACATTGTTCAAACTTCTAATACGAGTGTATAGATCATCTACTTCAGTAGCAAGCTCATATCCTCTTCTAAAGTGCTCAATTGCTTTTTCATAATTCATCTGCTCATAATAGAGAGCTCCCAAATTATTCATCAGTCTTGCGGCCTGAAGCTTATCCCCTACTGCTAATGCCATTCGATAAGCTTCGCTAGAATACTCAAATGACTTTTGCCAATTGCCTTGTCGGTAATAAATCCAACCGATATTTTCCAAAGCTCTGCTTTTAGCAGAAGTATCTTTTAAACTTGAAGCTAAGGAATCAGCTTCCTTTGAGAAGGAAAAAGCAATTTTCTGGTTTGATTCTCTTACTTGGGTTGCTACCTCATTGAGAATCTCAAGCCTCTCTTTACCTTTTTTACCTGAAAGCAATACCACCAAACTATCCTGATCGACTTGTTCCGGATTGCCAAGGGTGACCAAGGGCATCAAGTAAAAAAGCAATATCAGAAAGCGTGATAACACAGATGATTTTTTAAATAATATGAAATGCAAAATAAACACAATAAATCAACCTTGATAGATCAATTTGTTTCAAAATAACACCATTGTTATCAATTTTTTAGAAAATTTAGGTGCATTACCTAATTCACCTATTGTTACCAAAAAAAAGAGATTAGAGAAACTTACCCTCATGTCCGGTTTAGATCCAAAATCTAAGTCAAAATCCATCCAATCATCAATAAATGAAGAAATTAAAGGGTATTCTGACTTATTGAATGAATAAACACGGTGCTTTATCCTAACTGATCCCAATCCCACTCTTTGTTGATTTGGGAAATCGCATGATAAGCCGTGAGGTCATATTGGCAAGGGACAATAGAGATGTAGTTATTCGCGATAGCCCACTCGTCATTGTCCTCCCCTTTGTCAAAATTCACAAAGTTTCCTGCCATCCAAAAGTATTTTCTTCCAGTAGGGTCATATCGCTCAGCAAACTCCTCCTGCCATTTTGCATCGGCCTGCCGGCAGATTTTAATTCCTTTAATAGGTTCGTTTCTTTTGGGAGGAAAATTCACATTCAAGGCTACCCCTTTGGCAATTCCTCTTTCAAGCACTTGTCTGGCTATTTTTTCCACCCATTCTTCAACATGAGAGAAATCGGCTTTAGAAGAAAAATCACACAGACTGAATCCGATAGAAGGATATCCCTCCAATGCACCCTCGATCGCAGCGGACATAGTACCGGAATAAAGCACGGAGATCGAAGTATTCGAACCATGATTGATCCCACTTACCACAAGGTCGGGAATACGGTCTTTTAGGACATAGTGCTTAGCCAATTTGACGCAATCAGCCGGAGTACCACTGGACTTGTAGGCCAATACATCCTCAAAAATATCTTCTTCGTATAGGCGTAGGGTCTCGCCAATGGTTATCGCATGCCCCATTCCAGATTGCGGGCTATCCGGCGCAACCACCACGACATCACCCAGTTTTTTCATAACGGATACCAATACTCGAATACCTTTGGAGGTAATGCCGTCGTCATTGGAGACGAGGATCAATGGTCTGGACATGGGATATTAATTCTGCAATTCGTTGTAATAAGCAGTGATTCGCAACAAATCACCACGCTTGTCATGCTCCAATCGATTTTTTCTCATGAAAAGATCGATTTCGTCATCGTGTCCGGGAAGCATGGAAAACAAGTCTTTCTTTTTTAGACTGTATTTTTCAAGCCGTCCGTTTTTTAGAAAATAATAATTAAATGCCAATCGGTACCCTGTAAAATTGGGTGGCCCCCAAAACGGATTCATGCCCATACCCATTGCTCCCCAATTATTCATCCCACGGGTATCTGTGGCAATGTACTCTCTGCAAAGCAAGGCAATGTTTTCACCCTGGGTGAGCACTTCAAAAAAAATCGGAGTTTCATAGTCTCCATTTAAAGAATAAGGAAGACTGTAAAATTTTCTTATTCCTCCATAGGTCTCATCATAAATCTCAAAACTCACCACATTGGAAGCAGTAAATGTGGTAACTGCCTCAGCTTGGAGCTGTACAAGGTTATTGTCCATGTCATACTTCAGCTGACCACTGAAAGTAGCTCCATCAGCGAGGAAAATATTCCCTTTATGCCAAATCTGCGAGGGAAACTGTTGATTTTGAGCAATGACTGACACCAAGCTCAAAAAGGTAAGAAGGATACTAAGCCAGGCTTTTTTCATAAGAGTCAAATAAGGTACTTCATATACGGCCTTAACGCCTCCGAGTTAATTCTTGCTACGTAATTGATTCAAAATTTCAGCACAGATTATTTCAAAATGTTGTGCCCCATTTTGTCACGTTTGGTTTTGAGGTAGTTTTCATTGTGAGGATTAGGCTGAATCTCAATTCCCACCTGCTCTACGATCTCCAGCCCATAGCCGAGGAGGCCTACCCTTTTTTGAGGATTATTGGAAATAAGACGGATTTTGGAAATTTCAAGATCCCGCAAAATCTGAGCACCCACACCATAATCTCTACCATCCATAGGCAAGCCTAAAGCCAAATTGGCCTGGACGGTATCCATGCCCTGCTCCTGAAGTTTGTAGGCTTTCAGCTTATTGATTAAGCCTATGCCTCTGCCTTCTTGATTCATATAGAGCACCACCCCTTTTCCTTCTTTTTCAACCATCTGCATCGCAGCGTGTAGTTGAGGGCCACAATCACAACGACATGATCCGAAAATATCCCCTGTCACGCAGGAGGAATGTACGCGTACCAGAACTGGCTCATCTTTTTCCCAAGTACCTTTGATTAAAGCCATGTGGATTTCTTGGGTGTTAGTTTGTCTGAAAGCGATCAGATCGAAACTTCCCCAAGTAGTAGGCATTTCCACACCGATTTCACGCTTGATCAGAGACTCATTTTTTAGTCGGTAAGCGATGAGGTCTTTGATAGATACAAGCTTGAGATTGAAGCGTTCACGAACCTTGAACAAATCATCCAATCTAGCCATGGTACCATCCTCATTCATGATTTCCACCAAAACCCCAGCGGGCTGTAAACCAGCCAACCTGGAAAAATCTATTGCGGCTTCGGTGTGACCAGCTCTTCGGATTACACCTCCCCGTTTGGCTTTCAGGGGGAAAATATGTCCAGGTTTGCCTAATTCACTGGGATGGATCGAATCATCCACCAAGGCCTTGATGGTCTTGGCACGGTCTGAAGCAGAAATCCCTGTAGTACATCCATGGCCGATTAAGTCCACAGACACTGTAAATGGGGTCTCAAAAGCTGCCGTATTATTGCCCACCATTAATTCAAGCCCTAGCTGATCACAACGGTCTTCAATAAGCGGGGCACAAATGAGCCCCCTACCGTGTGTCGCCATAAAATTGATGATCTCAGGTGTCACCTTCTCCGCTGCACACACGAAATCCCCTTCATTTTCACGGTCTTCATCATCGACTACGATAATTACCTCCCCGTTTTTAATGGCTTCAATGGCGTCTTCGATGGGATCTAACTGATAATTTTCCACAGGAATTGAGTTGAGTAAGGGATGTAACGAAGCAAAGTTAGCTTCTTTAAGGTGTAAAACAGGAAGTCACCAAAGAAAGTTTGGTTTTTAACCAATGACAATTCCAAGCTCTTTGTCTATTTCAAGTTGGACTTTTTTGAGCTCGAAATAAACTTGCTGAAGCTCAAATACTTTATCCACTTCGAGTTTCTCCAATTCAGCTGATTTGATTTTTTGCTTAGCCTCCTCCATCATTTTTTGAACCAGTCTCCTTTTCAGCCTAAGAATCGACTTAAAAGCAGTCTGAGCCAAATCATCAGCCTCCGTGGTTATGAAGATCTGATGGCGCTCGTGCCAATGAGTAGAAATCTCGTGTCTGGGGGTTATCAAATCAATGACCACTTGCTTAACCTCAGCGTCTCTTTGCCCAATAAAAAAATCATGCGTAGGAATTTCTCCTTGACTCAACGCATTGCGATAGAGCATCATTATTTTCTGATAGATAGGGGTTTGAAAAGTTATGCCTTCCGTTTCGGCCAGTAGGTATTGACAAAGGTGTAGGTCTTCGTGATCGAGCTTTTGCCAACCATAGTTGATCAGCAGACGGATAGTCTCCTTTTCCTGAATGCTTAGCGTCTCTTCAGCTGAAATCTCAACTTTTGTAGGAATCAATTCCTCCAATTGCTCTTCCGCTTCCTTTTCCTCTTTTGCTTTCTGAAACTGATCTTTCTGTGTCTTGACCAGATTTTTGTTCAATTCCGAAAGCAGGATCCCTTCTTCGATCTCCAATAATCCTGAGGCTTCTTTGGTATAAACCGATCGGATTATCGGATCAGGAATCTTTCCGATGCTCTGAACCACTTCACGGATTACCTCTGCCTTTCGAATGGGATCTTTAGCGATTTCATCCCGATATAGGCTAATTTTGAAACCTATAAAATCACGGCTGTTTGCCTTCAAATAATCTTGGAATGCTTGAGATCCAACTTTCCTTGAAAAGCTGTCCGGATCCTCGCCATCCGGAAACACCACCGCTTTCACATTAAGCCCTCCCTCTAGAAGTAAATCAATCCCCCTCAAAGAAGCTTTGATTCCGGCATTGTCTCCGTCATAGAGGACGGTCACCTGATTAGTAAAGCGCTTGATCAGTTTGATTTGACCTTCCGTAAGCGAAGTTCCAGAAGAGGCTACCACGTTTTCGATTCCCGATAGGTGCATGGATATGACATCCGTATAGCCTTCGACCAAGAAACAGTTGTCAAAATCCCGAATAGCCTTTTTGGCCTGAAACATCCCATAAAGCACATCGCTTTTGTGATAAATTGGCGTCTCAGGAGAATTGATGTATTTAGGCTGATTCTTATCCTTTGTCAGAATTCGGGCACCAAAGCCAATGGGCTTTCCGCTGATGTTGTGGATGGTAAATGTGACCCGATTCCGAAAGCGGTCATACATCCTTTCGGGCTCCCCTTCTTTTTGGAGGATCAATCCTGCCTTAAGCAAAATTTCTTCCTGGAATCCAGCGGATTTTGCAGCTTTCAACAAATGATCCCATCCATCCAGGGCGTACCCCAAGTCGAATTTTTGGATGATCTGAGGGGTAAATCCCCGCTCTTTAAAATAGCTGACCCCAATCGAACGGCCTTCGGGGGTTTCCAGATTTTTTACAAAAAAGTCCTTGGCAAAATTCAATGCAATGAAAAGACTTTCCCGCTCATTTTGCTCCAAATTTTGTTCCGGAGTACGGGTCTCTTCCTCTTCGACCTCTATCCCGTATTTTCCTGCGAGATGTCGGATTGCTTCCTGAAATCCAATCCCTTCAATATCCATGACAAACTGGATGGGATCACCTGCTTTGCCACAACCAAAGCACTTGTAGATTTGCTTCGCAGGAGAAATGGAAAAAGACGGAGTTTTTTCACCATGGAAAGGGCAGCAGGCCCACATGTTTTGCCCTTTCTTTTTCAACTGCACATAGTCACCCACCACTTCGACAATGTCTGCGCGTTCTTTTACTTTATCACTTGTCAGCTTGCTTACACTCATAGGAAGGGTGAAAGAAACAAAGTTAAGCTCAGAATTGACAATTGGAAGAAGAAGGTTTTCCAGAACTATTTGACATTTTAGGAAGTTTCACATTTGTATTTGCCGTGGGTTTTTCAAAGCGGCAATCTTGACCTACCTTGCGAAAAATTTAATCCACCCATGCAATTGACTGAGGAATTAATAAAAAAATCACTCTCACGCGTTCAGGACCCTGATATCAAAAGGGATTTGGTCTCCTTGGGAATGATTCAATCCATTCATATCGAAGGCAAGACTGTAAGCTTCAAAGTTGTTTTGACCACCCCGGCTTGTCCACTAAAAGAGGTGATCAAAAACAACTGTATTGAGGCACTGGAAGAAGATTTTGGAAAAGACTGGAAGTGGGACATTTTTATGACTTCTCAAGTCACCACTGTACGTGATGCTGCGCCTATTCTTCCTGAGGTGAAAAATATTGTAGCGATTGCCTCCGGCAAAGGCGGGGTGGGAAAATCTACCACTTCGGTAAATCTTGCCGTTGCCCTTGCCCAACTTGGAGCAAAAGTGGGGTTGATCGATGCGGATATTTCAGGCCCCTCTATCCCCACTATGTTTAATGTGGAAGGCGAACAGCCCGCTGTGAAAAAAGTAGGTGAAAAGAATGTAATCATACCTGTCACTCAATACGGAGTGAAAATGATGTCTATTGGCTTTTTGACTCCTACAGACAGTGCTGTGGTTTGGAGAGGCCCAATGGCAAGTTCTGCATTGAGACAATTTATTTCAGATGTAGAATGGGGGGAACTGGATTATTTATTGATCGACCTTCCGCCAGGCACATCGGATATTCATTTGACCATGGTACAAACTGTCCCCGTGACCGGTGCCGTGATAGTAACTACACCACAAAAAGTGGCTTTAGCGGATGCCAATAAAGGATTGTCTATGTTTAGGCAGCCTCAAATTAATGTCCCCATCTTAGGTGTTATAGAAAATATGGCTTATTTTACGCCTGAAGAGCTACCTGAAAACAAATATTATTTATTTGGCAAAGAAGGCGGAAGAAAATTGGCTGAAAAGTACCAAGTTCCGTTTTTAGGTGAAGTTCCGATAATCCAGAGCATCAGAGAAAGTGGTGATACCGGATATCCGGCAGTATTGAAAAATGGACTGACTAAAGAGGCATACATGAACCTGGCTGAAGAAGTAGCCAGACAAATAGCTATCCGAAACGCGTCAATTGAAAAAACAGAAATAGTAGAAATAAAAGCATAAGACAACTCATGGAATCGGGATTGAGAGAGAAAATAGAATTTGCCTTAGACACCATCAGACCTTATTTGGAGGCGGACGGAGGCAATGTTCGAATAGTGGAACTAACTGATGATTATGTCCTGAAAATTGAAATGATGGGTAATTGTGGTTCATGTCCCATGTCTTCTATGACACTAAAAGCTGGTGTAGAAGAGGCAATCAAAAGAGCTATCCCGGAAATCACCCGAGTGGAAGCCGTGAATCTTTCCATGGCTTGATCAATTCAACTAGATGAAAAAAGGATTGAAAATTTTTAAAATATTCCCCCTTCTCGTAGGGGGAATATTTTATTGTTTGGGTGCATTTGGCCAATCAGTTAAACTTCAAGAGCTGGATAGTTCATTTGGAAATAATTCGGGCCACTCGCATCATGAAAAATGTGCGCACACCGTACTGGAATCCCAATTGGAAAAAGAATTGGGAGTATTTGGCACAAAAGCATTTTTTGAAGATTGGATGACTCGAAAGATTGAGTCGAAAAGGAGTATTCCACAGATTGCAAAAATTCAAGAAGGACCTCGGCTAATTCCTGTGGTCATCCATGTGATTCATACAGGAACGGCAGTCGGTGTAGGCACAAACATTCCCGATTCTCAGATACAAGAGCAAATCAGAATTCTGAATGAAGATTTCAGAAGAAAAAATGCAGACGCTAATCGGACACCTGCAGAATTTCTCCCGGTAGCTGCTGATGCAAATATTGAATTCGTCCTAGCGAAACAAGACCCAAACGGATTGCCAACTTCTGGTATAATACGACTCCAAGGCCCAAAGACAATTTATTCACCGGATGACGCCACTTTGATCGGGCAATTGTCCCAGTGGAATCCGGAAGAGTACATGAACATTTGGGTGGTTCCTTTGACCTCTCCATTCATTGGATATGCTTCCTTTCCTGTTTCAAACCTACCCGGTCTTAACTTCACCCCTTTTCCGGTCATTACGGATGGTGTAACCATCGATTATAGATTTTTTGGAATGGGAGGAAGTGCTACCACTGCTTCAAGGGGAAGAACCGCAACCCATGAGGTAGGTCACTACCTTGGTTTGAGACACATTTGGGGCGATGGAGGTTGTGGGGTGGATGATTTTGTGTTGGACACACCCGAGCAAGACGCCTCCAATACCATCTGTAATACCAATCCTACCAAATTCTCCTGCGGTAATAACAACATGATCCAAAATTACATGGACTATACTCCCGATCCATGTATGAATATTTTCACAAAAGGGCAGGTAGAACGATTTGATGTAGTACTAGCCAATAGCCCAAGAAGAGCAAGTTTGGTAAACAATAGGGCAACAAAAGAACCCGTTTTGGCTGACAGGGATTTATCATTGAGAAGAATTATTCAGCCTAGTGATGCCATCTGCGACCAGAACATTACCCCTTCGGTGGAAGTGCAAAACACGGGTACTTCACTAATTACTTCCGCCAGAATTGAGTTTAAGAGAAATGGACAATTGGTTGAAAGCAAAAGATTTGGGTTGAATCTCCAGACTGGCCAAACCGCTACTTTGTCTTTCTCTTCTATACTGGCCTCAGGAGACACCAATGAATTTCAGTTTACCATTGTACAGGTAAATGACGCGTCAGATCTCAATGCGGTAAACAATACCCAAATTTCAAAACCTATTCAGCAAGGTCAACTTTCGATTCCATTCACTTACAACCTTGCAACTTTCCCAGCCCAATGGATTGTCAGTAATCCTGACCAATCGCTCACTTGGGAAAAGACTTCGATTACTGTAGACGGCGTAGCTCAATCCGCCCTATACATGAGACATTATGAATACGAAGCTCAGGGCCAACTCGATTATTTGATTTCTCCTCAAATAGACCTTACTCAATTCCCCAATGCACAATTGGTATTCGAGGTAGCTCACGGACCATATAATCAGAATGGATTCCAGGATGAGTTAATGATAGCAGTGGCTCCGGAATGTTCGGCAGACTTTAACGTGGTATCTCCTCCTTATCAAAAAAGCGGTACCAGACTCCAAACTTCAACACCGACCTTGGATGAATTTATTCCTACCAGTGCATCTCAATTCCGTACCGAATTGGTTAACCTGAATAAATTCAAAGACCTCGGCAAGATCAGAATAGCTTTCATTTCAAAGAATGCCTACGGAAATAACTTCTACATCAAAAACATTCGAATCCTGCCTCAGGAACAATTCAAATATGAATTGAAAGTAGAAGGAGTCATTTCACCTACTCCAATCAGTACCGGAACCCATACAGAAGAAGTAGTACGAATTATCAATACAGGAAATCTTCCGGTAACTCGATTCCTATTTACCAGAAACACAAATAATTCTGGAAATAGGGTGTTTATAGGTTCTGGATCTTCCATAGCCCCTGGTGATACTGTGGATTTGAGCATCAATAAATCCACAGGCGAAGGCAAAAACAGCCTTCAGTTCGGCGTTTCTGAACCAAATTTTGATCAGAATGCACCCGCTGCACCTTTGCTCAGGAACTTCAATATTGAGAACCCAGGTAGAACAGAAGGACCTTGGAGGCAACAGTTTAATTCCAGTACGGACCTTTCTCCTTGGCTCACAATCAATCCTGAAAGCGACCAAACAGCTTGGCAAGTGACTCCGGTATCCTCCGCAACAGGAACAAACAATGTAGTCCGATTACAAGGAGGACAAAATGGTAATTCTTATTGGTTGGGAACCCCATCATTTGATCTGTCAGTCAGCAGACAGGCCAGTGTTTTCTTTGATGTTGCAGCGGGCGTAATGAACCCATCTACAACCCTCTATCTTTTGGCAAGTGCCAATGGAGGCACAGATTATGCTGTGGTATGGTCAGCTTCAGGTGCAAATTTGTCTACTGTAAATACGGGTGAAGCCAATCCAAATAATGCAGGGGATTACAAAAGAAAGTATGTCAATCTGACTGAATTTGCCGGCCAGGGAAAATCAACCATAAGATTAGCATTTGCATTGGATGTGGTAGGAACTCCCAATCCACCGGTGTACTTGGATAATCTCGAATTGTTCCTTAGTGCCAATCCCGAACCAGTGATTCCTGCTGAAGGCAATACGATTGTTTATCCAAATCCTGCTGCGGATTATTTCAATGTAGCCTTCAACCTGCCTAGAAGGGAAACGGTCACGATGCAAGTCATTTCATCCACAGGTGCACTCGTCCAGGAGTTGACTTTTCCAAATACCTTAAACCAAACCTACACATTCACCAGAGAGATGTTTAGCCCTGGCCTGTACATCTTAAAAATCAACAGTTCAACGCTTCAGGAAATCAAACGATTGGTGATCAATTAACCAAAATTAAAGCCGAGGCGCATGCTTCGGCTTATTTTTTGTCAAGGGTTTGTTCGGTTTTTGCCAACTTTGCAGCGGTTTGATAAAAATTACGGCTTATCTTAGCTTGAATCATTTTACTCGATGAATCCACTCTCTTACAATCTGAAAAAGATCTTAATCAACCTAGCCATCATCTTTGGGATTTCTATTTTCCTTGGATTTTTATTTTTGAAAGTTTACCTCCCTCTTTACACTAATCACGGCGAAACCGTATCCGTTCCTGATTTATCAGGATATACCTACGAAGAAGCAGTTGATCTTTTGGAATCCTCCAGCTTACAATATGAGGTCTCGCCAGATTCAGGATTCAGCACTGAACAACCAGCCTTGGGCATTTTAAAGCAAATACCAGCCGCCAATTCTCAAGTAAAAAGTGGCAGAAAAGTATACCTGACGCTCAATGCCAGAAACGCACCCATCATCAAAATGCCAAATATGGAGAATATGCTCTTGAAAAATGCCCAAGAGATGCTGTCCAACTTAGGCTTGGAGCGTGGCGACATCATTTATGTACCAGATATCGGGATCAATGTGGTGTTGGAACAACGGTACAAAGGAGTAACCATCCGAGAAGGATTTGAAGTGCCCAAAGGCTCAAAGATCGATCTGGTGGTCGGCGATGGCATGGGAAATCAAATGCTTTTGGTACCAAGCTTAATCGGTATGGATGAAGAGGATGCGGAATTTCTCATTTTGGGCTCAGGATTGAGAGTAGGCAGAAAAAACTACAACCGCACCGATTCAGCCTCTACAGGTAAAGTTTACCTCCAATCCCCTGCCTCCGGAGTAGAAGTCCGAACAGGTGAAGCAATTGATCTTTGGGTTGCTAAAAACTAATGATTTGAAAAGGCACTTTTTAATACTTGGCTGCTTACTTCTAACCTTGCTTGTGCAAAGTCAACAAGGCTTTGCTCAATTTGTAGAGTTTGGGCAAGTACATCGTGTACCTCAACCCAAATCAACTGAACAAGGATCCTCGGCACGAACCTCATTTATTCCAACAATCCCATTTTGGGATGATTTTTCTCAAGGGTTGGATACCCTAAAATGGAATGTTGAAGGAGTATCCTATACCGAAACCATTGGAATTCGTCCTCCTTCCTTAGGAATGGTTCTCTTTAATGGTGTGGATCAAAATGGCCGAGCTTATTCTCAACAAGTCAGGGATCAAGGAGAAAGTGATTACCTCAGCAGCAAGAAATTTGATCTCAGTTCCATTCCTTCCTCGGAAAGAAATTCTCTTTTTTTAAGCTTCTATTGGCAGGCTGGAGGAAATGCAGAACTGCCTGATGAAAATGACCGCCTTACGCTTCAAATCCTCGATCCGCAGGGTAATTGGTTGAACATCTGGTCAAAAAGTGGCGGAGATAATTTGGATCGCAACACATTCGTTCAGGAAATAATCCAAATCAAGCCCGAATGGCAGCATCAAGCATTTCAGTTTAGATTCTTTTCCAATGGCCGACAAAGCGGCCCCTTTGATTCCTGGCTTTTGGATTACGTGTACCTCAATACCAAAAGATCCCAGTCTAATCTGAGCTATCCTGATCGTTCCATCACCAAACCTAATGCTGTTCGCTTAGACGGATTTGGAGCTTATCCTTGGGAGTTGCTAGCCAAAAACCAGTCCGGTAAGTGGTCTACGGTACAAAATGAATTTTTGAATTTGGAAAACCGGTTCCGGGCAATGGAATATTCCATTACTGCAAAGGACAGTTCAGGCACAGTGTTGCTTTCAATAAATGCTAATACCCCTTTCAATCCAGTCCCGAATGCGTTGGAGCGCAGAACATTTTTAAGCAGGACTTTTTCAGAAATTAATCTTCCCGGCACTCCGTCCGACATTCTATTTGAGACCAAACTCACGACTGGAGACGGAATCTTATTTGAAGCCAATCAAGGTGATACGATCCGTTACACTTCAGTGGACTATCGTACCAATGATCAGGTCATCTCCAGATTCCCGATCAGAGATTTCTTTGCCTATGACCATGGATCTGCAGACTATGCGGCCGGAATCAATCAAAGATCAGGTCAATTGGCGGTGGCTTACACGACTCCAGAGCAGGTTTTTCTAAAAGGTGTTTCCATTTATTTCACCAATGCTATTCAGGCAAATCAAGCCATCGACTTGGTAGTGTGGTCCAAACTTGACCAAAAACCGATTTACTCCCAAGAAACCGTAATCCCTGCCAGAAACCCCGGAGAGGAATGGGTCTATTTCCCTTTGGAAAAACCAATTCAAGTCACAGGAGAATTTTTCGTGGGATTTACCCAGTTTACCAATGATTTTGTCCATATCGGTTTAGATAAAATCAATAACAAAGGCGAAAAAATACACTACAACGTCGGTGGCGGTTGGGTACAAAACAAAGAGGTCAAAGGTTCTTTGATGATTCGTCCGCATGTGACCCAATCCCTCCAAGGTGGAAACAATAGCCTTCCTGAAAGTTCCTACCGCTTATTCCCTAATCCAGTCACAGACGAACTCCAAGTCCATGGAGAGTTTAGTGATCTGACGGTAGTGGATTCATTTGGCAGAGAGATTTTATTACCCAGGGAACAAACCAAGCAAGGGGAAATCGTTAATTTTAGAGGCCAAAGACCGGGAGTCTATGTAGTGAACCTACTTACCCCATCCGGTCTCAAATCACTCAGAATTCTTGTAAAAAACTAATATGGAAGATATCACTGTAAGCGAACTGAAAGAAAGACTAGAGCGTGGAGAGAAGTTTCACTTCCTCGATGTACGTGAAGAATGGGAATACGAAGAAGACAACCTGGGTGCAGACAATATCCCGCTAGGCGAACTTCCCCATCGTCTTGCCGAATTGGAAACCATGAAGGAAGAAGAAATCGTGATTCATTGCCGTTCAGGTGCCAGAAGTGGAAATGCCAAAAAGTTTATGGAAACCAAAGGCTTTACCAAAGTCAGAAACGTACTAGGTGGGATCATGGCCTACCGAGCTCTTTAAATCACTCCAAGCCGGACTTCATTACTGGAGTCCGGTTTTTTTTATTTGAAAATAAACGGCTGGGGAGAGAAGCAGAGCACAAAAATTAAAATTGCTAGCCAGCCTAATACTTTTCGCTTCGTATCCAGCGTACAGGTATCCCCTACTTCGGGATGTTTTAAGCCCATGACTCTTCCCAACAAGAATCCAAAAAACAACCATCCTTCATAACCTTGCCAATTGGGTTGCCAAAAAACCAAGGCATATTGCGAGGCAGCCAAAGTCAAGGCTATGGCAAGCTTACTCTGCGATGTAAGGCCCGACTTGGCATAGCAGATGTATAAAAATCCCACATAGAGCGGAATTCGAATCATGGATTCTTCCACGGGTTGATCAGGGCTGATCATCCCCAATCCTGCGTAGCCTAGAAAGGCGGTAAAGGCAATCAGCGAAATCTGCTGATTCCATTTTGGAAACAAGCCAAATATCACATGCCCACCATCCAGCTGACCGATGGGAAGCAAATTGAGTGCAGTGAAAAACAAAGCCAAATATCCCGCAAAAAGAAAAGGATAATGAATCACTTCTGACATGGCAGGAAGTCGTTCTGGATCAGCAAAAACCTCTCCCAGAACCCAAAATAGCAAATTCCCTCCCAACTCAAAATCCAACACATCCTCTCCATACCCCTGAAAATTGGGATCGGCATATTCAGGATGAATCTGATAGATATACTCAGCAGGTGGTAAATGGGTAAATCCATAAATCAATACGCCCAAGGCCACCACAAACCCTGCCAGAGGACCTGCAATGCCGATATCAAAAAACTTAATTCGGCTATTGACAAAGCCTTTCATCCGGATAATCGCACCAAATGTCCCAATCGATGGTGCTCCAATAAATCCCAGCCAAGCTGGAATAAAGAAAGGAAGGGTACACCGAACCTTGTGATAGAGTGAGGTAAAAAAATGCCCCAACTCATGAACCAACAAAATTCCGATAAATGGGATCGAAAAGGCCATCGATTTGAAGAAGTACTCCCAAGTCAAGGCCGACTCACCGCTTGCCAAAACATGTTTGCCATATACCCACTCCCCGCCTGCCAGCGTGCTGGTAAGGATGGTAAGGACAAAAAGAAGAAAATGGATCGCGTATTCCTTTGGCTTATACATGGCTAAAAAAGTCAAGCAAAACCTGTGGACTTGTCACCTGAATAGCATGGATTCCCACTTTTCTAGCTCCCTCCACATTGGCCAAAAGGTCATCAAAAAAGAGTACACGGTCAGGTTTTGTCCCCAATTCGGCCACCATAGTCTCATAAATGGCTACATCTGGTTTGGCCAATCCCATCTCATGGCTGTAAAAGATTCGGTCAAAAAAAGGATCAAAACTATCCGCTTGGAATTCATTTCTTAAAAGTTCATATACACCTTCAATATGAATTTCATTCGTATTGCTGAGGACACCTACCTGATGGGTTTGCCGTAATTTTTTCACCAAATCCAATCGGTAAGGAGGAATTTTTCCAAGCAGGCTATTCCATAATTCATCCACTTCGGCATCACTCCATTCCTGCTCAAAGTAGCTTCTCACTTCATTTCGAAAAGTGGGAGAATCGATCCATCCTTTCTCATAAGCTTTATGAAAATCAGTCACATAAAATTGATCCACTCGGGAATGAAGTGGATCGGGCACCTTAGACTTGATCAGCCGGAAGGTATGTTGATAGTCTATATCAATAATCACGTTACCCAGATCAAAGATCAAAAAGTCAACATCGGATAGATTTTTCATTCGCAACGCAGGTTGTGTATATGAACTCAAATATGTAACATTGCAGTCCCAAAACCAAGGTAAAAGGCTCCCAAAGCCTCAAATTAAGGTTTTTCGGGCCCATAGCTCAGTCGGTTAGAGCATTTGACTCATAATCAAAGGGTCGCTGGTTCGAGCCCAGCTGGGCCCACTACTCCAAAGCCTTCAGATTGATTTCTGAGGGCTTTTTTTCGTTTTTTCAAGAGACGATCAAAAGCCTCATTTCTGTTTTGGATTTCATCCAATCTACTCCGACCTTTCGCACAGATCTAGTTGCTAATCCTTTTCCTATGAGGCATTTTCTATTCCTATTTTTTTTCTTGATTGGGGTACCTGCTTTTGCCCAAGTCACCAATTCCGGATTGATGAATACCAGTACCGGAGAGCAACTGGGCAATCTGAGTATTGGCGCTTACATCGACGCTTATTTTGGCTATGACTTTAGCCGCCCGGCTTCTGGCGATGTACCCTATTTTGTTTCGTCCAATAGGCATCATGAAGCCAACATCAATTTGGCTTTTTTGGATGTGAGATACACCTCAGATCGGGTTAGGGGGAGATTTGTACCCGGATTTGGCACTTACATGAATGCCAATTATGCCCATGAGAAAGGTTTTCTGAAAAATCTGGTAGAAGCATCCGTTGGCTATCGAATCAGCAAAACCAAAGACATTTGGATAGATTTTGGTGTTCTTGGATCACCCTATACCAATGAAAGCGCCATCAGTCGGGACCACCTGATGTACACCCGGAGCTTTGCTCCGGAATATGTCCCGTATTACCTCGCAGGAGCCAAGGTATCATTTCCTCTTTCTGAAAAGCTCAGCGCTTACTTGTATTTGCTCAATGGATGGCAGCAGATCCATGATCAAAATGCAGGGAAAGCCATCGGTACCCAATTGGAATTCAGACCGGACAGCAAAAACCTACTGAATTGGAATACCTACTTTGGAGACGAGAGATCAACCAACAAACCCAACGACCGCCTGAGGGCTTTTAGTGATATCTATTGGATTCACGACAGTGGAAGTTGGGATTTTACCAGCTGCCTCTATGGCGGGTATCAGAATAACCTGATCCATAATTTTAATAAGGAGGTTTTTTGGTGGCAGGCCAACTTTATTGCGAGGTATGCCTTTACAGAAAAAATCTCCCTCTCCGGGCGTATGGAATATTTTTCCGATCCCAATGCCATTCAGATCTCGCCAGAAACCTTACTCCCCAATTTCAGTGCGTTCAGCAACGGGCTTTGCCTCAACTTTTCCCCTACAACCAACCTGCTATGGAGGATGGAAGGCAGGTATTTTTATTCAAGTGATGCAGTATTTACAGATGCTAATCAAACCGCCAGTTCCAGAAAATTATGGATAGTCGGCAATGTTACCTTCTCTTTCTAAACTTTACCAGGTAGGATCCTTAGCCCAAGGGATTTACTGCTTTATTTAATTAATCACCGAAACTTAGAATCTCTTTTTCAGAAATTTCTCGAGGTCATTATTGGAGCCAAAAAGCACCAAAATCTCATTTTCCTTGAGGACCATTTCAGGTGTGGCAATACCATGAACCCGTTCCATGGTTTCACTTTTTCCTAACACACTTTTCACTTCCTCTTTTTTGATGGTAGTCAAGACGAGCAGGTTGAATTTTTGCCTAAAGCCTATTTCCTTAATCGATTTACCCACATATTCCTCTGGCACATTGGCCTCTATGATGCTAAACTCCTCGCTGAGCTCGAAAGAATCCACCACATTTTTGATGCAGAGCTTCTTTGCCATTCTTTCAGCAGTTTCTTCCTCCGGGTGAACGATTTCGTCTACGCCTAAGGCATGGAGAACTCGCTCATGAAGCGGATTGATCGCCCGGCTGATGAGTCGCTTGACTTGCTGGTTCTTAAATAATGCTGTAGCCATGATGTTAGCCCCCTGATCTTCTCCAATGGCTACGATTACCACATCGGTATCTTTTAAGGGAAGTCCAGTGACGGTAAACTCATCCATGGCGTTCATGCAGATCGTATGGGATATTTTCTCCTTATACTGATCCACTTTTTCCATACGGGAATCAATTCCAATTACTTCATTGCCTGAAGCAGTCAGTTTCATGGCCAGTGAGGAACCAAAATTTCCCAATCCTACAATGATATACTTCATAAGTTCTTTAAGTTTTCCCGATCAGTTAATGACTATCTCCTCTGCAGGATATCTGTAATTTTTATAACGCACCTTTTTGAATACGGCAATCAACAGCGAAAGCATACTGACTCGACCGATAAACATGACTACAGTCAGGATAAGCTTACTCATATCAGAAAGGCCGGCTGTAATCCCCAAGCTCAGACCGACGGTACTGAAGGCCGAAAAACATTCAAATCCGATCTGAATCAAACTTTTATCCTCGTCAAAAACCGAAATCAGTACGATCCCAAACCCGATCACAATCAGAGACAAGGATATCGTTGCAAAAGCCCTTCTCACTGAGATATCTGCAATTTCCCTTCGATACAATTCGATTTTGCTTTTCCCTCTTGCCAGGCTGATGATGTTCAACGTCGCAATAGCAAAGGTACTTGTCTTAATACCGCCCCCTGTGGAAGCCGGAGAAGCCCCAATCCACATCAAGAGAAAAATGATCATCGTCGTCGGAAAAAGCATGGCCGACATATCGATCGTGTTAAACCCGGCCGTCCTCGGCGTAGTTGCACCAAACAAAGCAGTCACGACTTTGCCAAATCCTCGGTGCTCAGACAGGGTATTGTGGTACTCCAAGGCAAAAAAAGCCAAAAAGCCTACCACAGTGATGCTGATCGTAGTAATCAGGGTAATGCGGCTATTTAGGTTGAGTACCCAAGGACGATAAGGAGCTCTAAATCTTCCAAAGGAAAGCAAGGTCCTCAATTTGTATCGAAGGAAGCGAATGATATTGTCCACGATTGGAAAACCAAGGCCTCCCAGCACAAAGGTCAAGATGATTACGATTTGCAGAAAATAATTAAATCGAAAGTCAAGTTCGTAGAGTCCATTGGGAAGTGTAGAGAAGCCCGCATTGCAAAAGGCAGATATGGCATGAAACACCGCGAAGAAAATCTTCCTCGACTCAGAAGGAAAAAAGGCCGAATCCAAACTGGAATAAATAAGAATTGCTGACACCAGCTCGATTCCAAAGGTGATCAAAAGGATGGACTTGATGGTGGAAAAAACCTCTCCCAACTTATTGGAATTGGTCATGTCACTGAGCGCTAATTGGTTTTCATAGGTGGAACCTCCCTTGAAAAAATAGCTGAAATAGCTGGCAAATGTCAGAATACCCAAGCCGCCAATTTGGATAAGCAGCAAGATTACTACCTGCCCAAAATCAGTAAAGTAACTCCCCGTATCCACTACAATCAGTCCGGTCACACAGACCGCACTCGTCGAGGTAAACAAAGCATCCACAAACGAAAGACCTCCCACGGTTGCTCTTGGAGTCATCAACAAAAAAGCTCCAAGCAAAATGATGAGGATAAAACTGGAAACGAACAGTTGCGCAGGATTCAAAACTGCTCTCTTGTAATTAAACCGAACTTCGGAGGCCTCCCTGATAAAGGTGGTCAACACGGCCAATTGCACCCAAATGGGGTTTTCCAAGATCAAATCTGTCTCAAAAGGCACACCTACAAACAGGTAAAGGTAAAACACCCACAGGGTAAAGGCGACCGACGCAAAATCAAAGATCAGCACGCTTCGTTTGGGTAAAATCTTCTTTGAAAAATACCTCAAAACAGTTGAAATCAACCCAAATCCCAATACCACGAAATAAAACCCGTCAAAAATATCCTGGTAGAAGGAGTTTTGGTTGAAACCAAAGTCTGCGATCAACGCAAACAAACCAAGAATACTCATCCCTAGGGCCAATCGGCTAAGCCATTTCATACCTAAAATCATTGACCAAATGTTCACTATCTCAAAATCATTTGCAATAAAAAGCGAGATTATTTGAAAACATGAATACACGCCAGCTAACCACTAGATAGGTCATTGGCTCTAAAGATTGCGAATATTCGTCGACTGACCACAGACGACAGTCCACAGCACCTCTAATCGGTCTTCAAACTTCATCTTATTGGGTAACTGGTAGAAAAGCGGATAATCATGAAAAGCTTAAACGGTAGAAAAAAATTTATTCTTCAAAAGCCTCCTTGGGCAAAAATGCAGTTCGAATGCGAGTGGATTTTTCACCCACTTCTGTCCAGGCAAAATACACCGTTTCTCCATGGAGTTCCAATTGGGGAAAACCGCTCTTTCGACTTGGGTCTATTGCAGTGATGGACAAAGGAGTACCCATATTCCCGTCTCGATCCACTCGGGCAGCTCTCAGAAAGGTTTGTTCCCCTCTCGTCTCCATCCAAGAAACGATCCCGGAGCGATCGTCCAAAAGGGCCACATCTACCCTGCCGATAATCCCCGCGGAATCCAACGAAATGGGAGTAGAGAACGTAGCCCCTGCATCTCCTGAAAAAGCAAACTTAACCTTGGGAGCAGCACCTGCTGCAGTAAACCAACCCACCAATACCGTATTTCCCTTGGCAGCCACTCTGGGTCCATTGACAGGACAACCTGCAATCTCCCATCCATCGGGGTGGATCACGCTCGGCTCAGTCCATTTACCCTCGACGAGTCGCGTGATGGCGATGTCCCGGATTTCCTTGTCTGATCGATTACGGTAGACGACTACAGGGCCCAACGCCGTCAAGGCACTGCTTGTCTGACAACAATCACAGGTTTTGGCGTCGAGCAACTCATCCCAAAGAACCCGACCATCTTGACTTACTTCAGCCGCACGAATACTCATGGCACCTGTGCCATGGCCCGAATGATCGTGGCTGCTTCCGCCGGTATTGCGACCGTCCAGCCAGGAAACAAGGAAAGAGGAATCTGTATAAGCTATCGCAGACACAAAGCCATGCTCCGTTTGGGTTGCGTCTGTATGTAAGGGAAGGCCATTGATCCAGCCGGTTTGCCCTTTCGGCAATACACTAAGCTTGACATCGTAGGAAAAGGTCGCAGGTGCAGATTTTTGTAGAATATGACTCAGCAAACTCCCCTGGTTTTCTACGATAGTTGGAAAATCAGCCCAATTCACAAACCAATTTTTACCTTGGGTGATCGGTTCGGGTTGGGTCCATGCCCCATCCTTCAGGCGTGCATAGGAGAGCACTGCCAGGGAATCAGAAGGTTTACTCACCCAGGAAATCAACAAGTCCGAACCCGAAAAAAGGACAGGAAGAGAGGCTCCCTCACCTGCGGCAAATTCCAATTCCTTCACTGCATAGACTTTTGGCTTTTCCTGAGCACAGGAAGCCAAAACAAGGGAAATCCAAACCATCAAAGCGACCTTTCTCATGGCTTTTCGGCGACAAGTTGATCGATGGAGGCAACTTCAGCCCACTTAAGCTGGCCGGCATGTCGGTAGACTTCCTTCCCGTCTTTGTCCAAAATAATCGTGGTCGGCAATGCATAAATTTCAAAATCTGCCAAAGCGCCCGACCTCATCCGGATCAACTCCAATCCGGTTTGATGCTTCTTTTGAAAGGCTTCGATCTGATCCAACTCCTCATCCGTAGCAAGTAAAAACTCCACCTTATCCGTGTCTAATCGAGGCAGGGCATTTTTCAATTCGGGAAATTCCGCCAGGCAGGGTTTGCACCAAGTCGCCCAAAAATGCAGCACCGTCCATTGATTATTTTGTGGATGGAGTGCAATTTCCTCACCCGCCACGTTTTCAAAAGATACCGCAGGTTGATTTCTGTTGCTGACAGATTCAGCAGAAAGTTCCGTCACGGCAGGTTCAGTTGAAGGAGATTTGCAGGAAAAATGCAGGAATCCCAAACCCATCCAAAGAACAAGGGAAAAGGTAAACCTTTGGGAAAAGGGGAAATTTATAAGCGTAGGGGTAATCATTGGGTGTATAGTTGCGCTGAAAATAGCAGATTAAAGTCGATATGGCAAAAAAGGAAGGCTTTCTGTTCATCAAGAAGATTCCCTGATAAGGTATTGTGTCTAGCGTCTACCTCAAATGCTATGAGAATTAACAGAAAATAGATTTTTAAATTAGAATGGAGTTCGACTCCCATGAGCGCATCGATTTCGGGAGATTGAACTTGAGGAAAAGGGAATTACATCCCGGCAGCTGCACGGGATCCAAGGGATAGAATTGGGCTAAAGCCCCATGAAACAAAAATCCTCAGGTTTGAATGGGCTAACCCCACATTCCAATTCAAAATAGAAGCTCCCTAAATTTGAATTGCCTCCTGCTTCAGCTGGGGAATATTGAATTGCCTCCTGCTTCAGATGGGGAATATTGAATTACCTCCTGCTTTAGCTGGAGGCAAAGGATCAATCACCCTAGCTCCCGGGCTTTAGCCCAATCCTAAGGAAAGCTTTAGGAAAATGGAATTACATCCCGACAGCTGTACGGGATCTAGAAAAATATAAAAGCTTAGATGCAATCTACGCTTAGTCAAACGCTTAGTCTACGCTCAGATAGGGATTTCGAGGTAAAAACTACAAAAGATATTTTTCATCAAATTCAATATCATGTTCTTTCAAAAGCGCCTTGTATTCATCCAAAAATAAAACTTTCCGATGATGCTCTTCTTGATTTTTGATATAATTGATCAATCGGCCTTTTTCCTTAATCGACTCTGAAAAAGCGCCATAACCATCCTGCCATCCCTTAAATTTTGGGAATAGGCTTTCGCTTTTTATAAAGTCATCAGCGGCCAACTTAATGTCTTTGATTAAAGAGGAGACGGAAATAGTGGGATGGAGATGGGTTAAAATATGCAAGTTATCTTCAACCCCATTGATGCGATAGAGATGGCAGTTTTTATTAGTCAGAAGCTGGTGGAGGTAGGCAAAAAGACGTTTTTTTTGATCAGATACGATGGTTGGTTCCCGGTATTTGGTAGAGAAAACAAAATGATACAAAAGTTGGGTATGAGTTGCCATAACAGGTTGATTTTGTGCAAAAAATGATGGATTAAAAATCGTGAATTAATTCAAAACTGGCAAGGATGAAATGAGTTCGACCCTTTCAGGGTCGGGAAATCCATTGACTATATATCATTTTTTCCACGGGTTGCACCCGCGGCTATTCAGAGGTTTGACCCCATTCGGGGTCAGAAATCGAAAAAATATCAATTTGGGATAAAGACCACGTAGTGGTCGAACCTCTGAATAGCCCTAGGTGGGGTCGGTGAGCGTAGCCGAACCGCAACCTAGGGAAAATGAATGATGATTTGTTTGGTTTTGGCAACCCCGAATGGGGTTGAACTTGTGTGTAAAGAAATTCCGACAGCTGTTGGGGATCCAAGGGATAGAATTGGGCTAAAGCCACAAACCTATTCAAGGTAAGGCTCCGAAGGAGTCAGATTTTTCATAACCACGGGTGGCAGCCCGTGGTAGAGAGGGACTTCATTCATGAGCCACGGAGTGGTGATATTTTTTAATGGAAAATCACCCCTAAAGGGCTCTGGAGTGGACTTTGTACGTCCCCCCCGGCTCCCTACAGTCGCCGAGGGTTATGAAAATGGATGAACCTTCGGATCTTTTTCCAAAAAAAAATACACCTGAGAATACCTTTTCACATGCTTAGTCCACTGCCAACATCCTACTCCCACTTGGAGCGATTCTTTTTGAAAACTATACGTTGCACCAATTCAGCCTCCTATATTGACTAAACTTTGCTTTTTCAGAATCTCCTTCTTATCTTTTACTACAGTTTTTTTACTGGTTTAATTTATTGTTTTACAAAACTCAAATTTTTATGGAAAACAGACTTTCCATCCAGATCCCGACAGCGGATCTCGCCGCGGCAAAAGCCGCACTCCAGCAGGTGCAGAGCATTTTGGCACCTTACGTGATCGCCCTCACTCCCGAGCAGCGGAAGACCATTCCGAAGATGAGTGACGGCACGGAACCTTTCGTCGCAAAGGTTATCGAGTACGCAGCAGATGCGCCCCAGTTTCTTCCTCCTTTTGTGGACAGGCAGGAGTTTGACAAGGACTGGCAGGCCATCAGCGGATTGCTACCCCTACTGAGACTGTGTACCCAGATCGAGGACACGCTGAGCGACACCACCATGATGGCAGGATCCGAGGCCTATGTCAGCGCGCTGAGCTACTACAACTCGGTCAAGCAAGCCGCCAAAGTCAATGCGCCGGATGCCAAGGCCATCTACGAAGACCTGCGAAAGCGGTTTGAGCGGAAGGCCCGATCCGGCAATGAGTCCCCAGAGTAGCATACATGAGTAAGTTGCTTACATCTCTCCTAGCTAAGCCGAACCTTTGGGTTCGGCTTTCTTTTTGGAGGACAGGGTAAGTCCAAGCGCGGAGCAAAAAGGTGCAAGCTTGGGCTAAAAAGAGCCAAGTTTCAACCATAAAGACGGAAGCTTGAAGCAAAAAGACTTAAGCGTGGAGCAAAAAGACTCAAGCTTCGAGCAAAACGACGGAAGCTTGAAGCAAAAAGGTCCAAGCTTCGAGCAAAAGAGCGGAAGCTTGAAGCAAATAGACTCAAGCGGCGAGCAAAAAAGTGGAACGTCGGAGCAAAAAGGTCCAAGTGTAAAGCAAAAAGATCCAAAGATGGGGTACCGAAGTGGAGGGGGGTACTTCGGAAGTCCCCCCTCCCGTCATTGCGAGCGCTGACGAAGCAATCTCCAACTCAAACGCCCAATCGAAGCAATATCCAAAGATAGAATTGGGCTAAAGCCCCATGACACAAAAATCCTCAGGTTTGAATGGGCTAACCCCACATTCCAATTCAAAATAGAAGAACCCTAGATTTGAATTGCATCCTGCTTCAGATCGGGAAAATTGAATTACCTCCTGCTTAAGATGGGGAAATATTGAATTGCCTCCTGCTTTAGCTGGAGGCAAAGGATCAATCACCCTAGTTTCCGGGCTTCAGCCCAATCCTAAGGATAGCTTTAGGAAAATGGAATTACATCTCGACAGCTATACGGGACCCAGAAAAATAAAAAAGCGTAGATGCAATCTACGCTTAGACAAAGATTCTACTCCCAGATGGGAGGGAAAGCATTGAAAAAGAATAAACAGATATTTTTCTAATTGGATAAAAACAAATAATATTGGGAACTTTTAAAATTCAGGCAAATGAACGATTATTTAGAAATTCTAAGGGAGTTATCACTTTTTTTTAAGTTAGAATCTAAGTCGAAATTTAGGAAGGCAGTTGCATTGGAAGATGCCATAAAGACTTTAAAATCGATTGAGCAATCCTACAATGCCTTTGTAGAAGCAGAATATTTCCGGATCAATACTCAAAATGAAAAGAAGAAATACAATAAGATAAAGGAAGCCTTAGTCAAGGAAAATCAACTATTGATTGTAGATCTAAAATTTGAAAGCTTAGGAATAAATATCGCACCAGACACGATAAACACTTCGTTTCAAATACCTAATATAAAAAACAATATTGCCTGGAAAAAAAACATTTATTCTGATTTTATATCGACTGTGATTGAATCAGATTACACAAATGAAAATTTTTTAAATAAAGTCACAGAAAAATATGATTCAGACCAGAGATTTAAAATTTTTAATCCAATAATAAAAGGAATTATCTTAAATGAAGATGCAAAATTTTATTATTCAAGAAATAAAAATAAATTAAAAAAGATTTCAGAGATCTCCAATACGACAATAGAAAGATTAATTTCAAACAAAGAAACTTTTAAAAGAAATCCGGATATAATTGAAACAAAAACCTCTTTAGCTTTAGTAGAATTAAAGGGAGAAAAAATCAAACCAAAAGTCCTTCAATTATTTGAAAGTATAGAAAGACCAATTATAAAACTGGAAGAAATTGATTTTGAAATAAAAAGATACAAATTATCCCATCCTATTTATTGTGAAATTGAAATAACGCAAGATGGAGTACTTTTACAAAATGAAGATTTAGGAATATTCGTTTTTGAAGATTCTTTAGAAAATGCAAAACAAGAATTCTCTAAAGAGTTTGATTTTATATACAATCGTTATAATGAAATTGAAGACGAAAAATTGACTTCTGATGTTTTAAATATAAAAAAATTGTTAAATATAATTGTTTAAAATAATGGCTGTAGTCGATGGTAAAAAAGCTTTAAAGGCTCTTTTAAAAAAAGGTTTTAAGGAAACCGAAAATAAATCTGAAGATCATAAAAGAGTTGAATTTTGGTATAATGGTAAGTTAACCAGAGCTAGAACAAAGTTTAGTCATAATAATCAAGATCTAAATGACTCATTAATTTCATTAGTCTCAAAACAAATATGTTTATCAAAGCAAGAATTTATTAAATTTGTCGATTGTTCTATTTCTGAAGAGAAGTATATTGAAATTTTAAGAAAGAAAGAACTACTTTAAAACTAGGGTTTATTTTATTTTATAATGTACCAGAATCTTAATCTTCTCCTCAGTCAGGCAAAATAATTCATAAGCAAGGATGTGGGTTTTTCTTTAACAATTTTAATGATATCTTGGAGCTAATGATTTATTTGAGTTCACTAACATTCAATGTCTTCCAATTCAAAAATTTTCGATAATCTAGAAATGCATAACTCCTATAATCCTCATAATTGGTCAAGAAACCAAATGTTGTTGAAATTTTAGGAAAATGAAATTCATTTTCATATTTACTCATACACAAGTTAAATAAACCAGTAACCTTTTCTAAAAGAAGTTTACAGTCTTTTAATTCATTTTTGGAAAAGCCTTTAAAATTTAATGGGCCAAACTCTTGATTTCGGTCACTATGTGCTAATTTTTTATGTCGATAATCCTTAATCTTCTTAAATAAATTTGATTCTGATATTTCATTAAGTTCTTTATTTATACTGTCATGGCTTGATTTATAGTCATTACCTATAGATTCCAGTACTTGTATATTTAATCTATACAAACTAGCATAATTTGCTTCTTTTGAAATATTTCGCGCTTCTAATAATTTACATATTTCAAGTACAAACATATAATGGAGCGTAAATTGGTAAAATTTTATTGTATCAGAATTGCAAACACAATTATTTCCTTTCTCTTTTTGCTCAGCAATTATTATTAATTCTGTTAAAGACCTATGGCATAAATTCAAAGCCATTAAACAATACTCTTTGCTTTTTGGTAATTCTTTCACCCCTCACCCCCTTCCACAATCTTCCTCTCCTCTTCTGTCAAGCCATACAATTCAAATACAAGATCATCAATTTCCTTTTCTAGTATTTTCGTATCAGAGTTATTGTTGACTTTTTTGAGTTCTAAAATCTTATTAATTTTTTGTTCTATTTCATTTTCAATTCTTGGATCAGGGGTTTCTGGCAAAGGAAATGGATTCAAGTAATTTGTTTTAAATGTTCTGGCATCTCCTTGAAGTGTATCACCTGTTAATTTAAGAAACCACCATAATAATTTTGAATTGGCAAGCGCCAATAAATATTCATAACTCTCTGTTGCATCTTCATTTTTAACCCAACTATACGCTTTAGTAGTATGGTATAAATTTGAATTATTTAGAGTCACGTTCGGATGAATAGAACAAATCTCCATAGATGTCAACTTTAGCTGTTCAAATTTATTTAGGTTTTTTGGATAGATGTAAGCATACCAATGCTTCATTTTTCCTGCTTTACCACTTTCTCTAGATTTAAAATCTTTTTCATGGTCTATTAAATAGTTATATGTCAATGGATAGTTTTCGCGAAGTTCTATAATATCTACTATCTCTGCTGATTCATTTGTTATTCGATATGGAAAGAAAACAAATTTATTTGTATTTAAACTAGAGTATCTTTGAACATCCTTCCCCATTAAAAAAGGCTTGAAGAATTCTCTCTCTAAATCATAGCTTTTTCCTGATAATGGAACAATTATTTTAAAGGACACATTATCAATGCAATCTACTACATATAAGTCATCCTTACTTGTTGCAAGACCTTGAAATATTCCTTCTAATACTGATTCCAATTTTTTAGAGTCTTGATATATTTTGGAAAACAATTGAATACCTAGACTATTGTCAAATAAAATCCATTGATTACCTCCATATAACCTAGAAGCTATTTCAATCTGTTCGTAAGTAATAAAACCAAACGAATTACTTTGGTTCATCAATGTTTGAAAATCTGATTTATAAGAAAATCGCCGAAACCAAAAACCTTCACTAGGGTTCTTACTGAATTGAGCTACACAGGTATAGGTATCTGCATCCTCAAATATCATGTTTGCACCAAAGTGAGCAATCTTGTCTATGTACTTTCCTTCCCTCAAGTAGTCTCTGAAAACTTCCGCCGAAGCTGAATTGAAGAATTTATGTGGAAAAATGTAGGAATTAAAAGAACTTGAGGAGGAAATATTTACTGCTAATTCAAAGAAAATATTAGCTAAATCATAGGCTGCCCTAGCATTTTGGTAGGTTGACTCATAATATGCCTTTTGAAGGGGTTGGGTCTTTTGAATTTCTTGAACTCGCATATAGGGCGGATTCCCTATCACCACATCAAACCCTACAAATTCACCTGATTCATTAAGTACCTCAGGGAATTCGAAGCGCCATTCAAATGCATTTTCGAAGATTTTATTATTAAGAATATCAGCTTTTTCTTTTTCAAGTTCTGATTGTTTTTCAAGAGCTTTTTCTAATTCTTTATTAAGGGATTGGGGAATTTTTTCTCCCCATTGTTGCATAGTATTTATTTGAGTTAAAAGCTTTGTTACTAATGCCCTTGCCTTTGAGATTTTCTCTTTAAATCCATCATCGACATTCGATTTAAAGTTCTCCTTAATTTGTTTCAATATTAATTCAAGTCCACGCTTATGATCTTTATTACTAGCGTTTCTATACTCAGTTACAAATCCCCTGTATTCATTAATCGAATATTTAATGCTTTTTAATGCCTGACTTAGGTCGGCATCGAGGGCGAAGCGGGACACAAGGGAGTTGCCGCACTTGATGTTGATGTCGATGTTGGGGAGGGTTTCTAATTCCCTCACCCCTGCCCCCTCTCCCAAAGGAGAGGGGAAACGGCCACCCCCGGCTCCTCTTCCTATGGAGAGGAGGGTAAGCCTCTCTCCCTGAGGGAGAGAGGTTTGGAGAGAGGGATTTTTATAATACGCCGATTTCAACAGCTCTATCCAGAGTCGGAGTCGGCAGATCTTGACCGAGTTGGGGTTGATATCGACTCCGAAGAGGCAGTTTTCGATGATGGTCTGCTTCTCGTGAAAGAGGGTCTCTTGGATGCGCTGACTTTCGGGATTGTTGGGATTGTAATCAAAGAGCTCTCCGTCCTCGTCAGTGACTACCAGTTCATCATTGACCACGGCGACGCTATATTCCTTCAGTCGCTTGCCGCTTCGGTCCTGTAGGATGCGAAGGTCGTTTTTGACCGCAATGATTTCATTGAGTGCCGATACTAGGAAGTGACCAGAACCCACTGCAGGATCACAAATTTTAAGGGAATTGATCAGGGCATTGGCTTCGGCATAAGAAAACTTACCTCCCGGTCCAATTAGGTCATAGAGATCATCGAAGTTTTCTAACTCCCTCAACCCTGTATCTTCTCCCAAAGGAGACGAGAAATTGCCAGCTCGGGCTTCTTGGTTAGAAAGGCCCTCACCCCCAGCCCCTCTCCCAGAGGAGAGGGGGGATTGGTGATCGGTACATTGACGAATAGTTTCAAGCACTTTTTCAGTTTCCCAAAGGACTTCGTCATTACTGAATCGAATGATTTTGATTCCAAACTCTTCTAATTCGTAGGTTCTTCCTTCGTCATATTCTTTTTGGTCAGGAGCTAAATGGTAGTCACCATCCAATTCAACCCCTAATCGCAATTCATCACAGAAAAAATCGATGATGTATTTCTGAGCTACGGGATGTTGTCTCCTGAACTTATATCCCAAGAACCTTCTATTTCGAAGAAGATTCCACAAAAACTCCTCTGCAGGAGTTTGATTTTTCCTCATCTCTCGAGCATGTTCGAGAAGTTCTGGGCTTATTTTCTGGCCCTGCAGTTCAATTCGGGGTTGTTCCCCTCTCCTCGAGGGAGAGGGGTTAGGGGTGAGGGTGTTTAGGGCTTCGTTAAACTTCTGCACCACGGCTCGACGGATCGTCTCTCGGCACATGTACATCGTGATAAAGCCCGGTGTAAAGAAGCTACCGTCTTTGTAGCCGTTGATCTTTTCGAAAATCAGGCCGAGCACAGAGGCATTGATCAGGGTCTTGTTTTCCTCCTGAATCTCTTCCGATCCTTCCGAACTGAAATCATACGCATCCAGAAAGCGGAAAAAGTATTCGAGGGTATTGAGTTCCCCTGAGCGTTTTTTGCCTGAACTGTCCTTGAGTACCGTGCCACTGTGAAGCGGAATGGTGCGGTCATCTTTGAGGTTGGAGATATAGAGTGTCTTATACTCCATCTCAGTGGCCTCAAAAAGGGAACTATTGAGGTATGGCACCTGCGCAAACTTAGCTTGGAGGTCTTCTTCCCTGTCTTGCAGCTGCTTGGCCAAAACGCCAAAGAAGAGGCTGTTTAGCTCATCGTAATCGGAGATTTTGCCTGAAGACAGAAATCCAAAATCACGGTTTCCTTTATTGTAGCTGATCAATTGGGCCTCCAAAAGCTTCAGAAACAGAATACGATTGACCCAAGTAATGCAAAGTTCGAGGCCTACTGCAAACAGGCGATCATCTTCGGTATCGCCATATTGAGAGGGGCGATCGAGGCGAGAGACAAGGTCGAGGGTTTTGAGCTGATTGATGGTATTTTCTAACAGTGAACCCGGTAAACGGTCTTCTTTCTTAGGTCTTCCGATGATCTTTTTGCCTCCGTCTTTCTTTTCCTCCAGTCCGATAAGGTGCAGGAGTTCGGCATAGAAGCGCTTATCGAGGCTATTGGAATCGTTGGCAAAAGGAAGCTTGAGCAAGTGCTCAGGTGAAAGCAACTTGAATAAGGCAATCAGTTTGGCATCGTCAGCTTTATCCGCATTGCGGAGCGGCTTGTCGTATTCCCTGAAATCAAAGAAGGTAAACGGGATTTTGTCTTTAGCCTTTTCCAGTTCGGGTTCGGCGACGTTTTTATAAAAGAAATCTGTCTTGGTATCAGCCAATCTACCTGCTTCAAACTCTTCAAAGTCTCGTACCAGCTTTTTGTTTTGCGCAAACAGTCGGTCAAAATGCAGGGCATCGACAATGTACCACTCGTAGATATTGGTCACTACGAGGTGTCGGACGGAGTTGTTTTTATGGGTAATCCGCTCTCTGAGGTAGTAGAGAATCAATTCCTGAAATGCCTTGGAATTGAGATTGCCTTTGGAAGGCATCTCTGTTTTGTTGGTGGGCTTTTTGGCTTCGATGATAACTCCAACCTCGGTATTGGCTTTTGGACCATTGTGGATGACCAAGTCATTTCTGCCTTTGGTATTGATAAAGTGATTGGGATCATACCAGGTCTTTTTGAGGAAGTCAGAAACGAGGTTTTTATGAAACTCTTCAGACTCCTTGTCATTGGACTGATCTAAAAGTGCGATGAGGTGATTTTTAAACCGCTCAATGTCGCTGCGATTGGGTTTTACTTTGAGGTAAGCCGGATTGAGGGCTTTTCTAGGTTTGATAAGTTGCTGGTCGGTCATTTAAAAAAGGGATTTTGCTTGGAAGTGAGTGAGGACACTCACTTCGGCAACGGTTGGTCACTTCGGAGTCTTTCACTCATTTCGGCAATTGAAAACTGATTCCTAAAGATATGGGATTGGAGGAAATGAAAAAGGAATTCAGAAGGTTTGAATGAAAAATGTAATAGCAATCAAGCAGTTCCATTTCATCCCAAAAAATACCCCCGAAGGAAACCTCCGGGGCTAAAACTTATATCTAATCGTGTTTTTTATTCCACCACCAGCTTTCTTGCTGCCAGGTGATGGTCAGATACAGGCTTGTGATTGTCCAGTCCGATGATGCTGACATGACCTCCATTTTCCTCGTACTCGTGCTGGAATCGGTGTAGATTTTCCATGACGGAGTGATCCACCAGCTTGGTGTTTTTCAAGTCGATGGTGAGGTTAAATCCTGAAGGAATCTCCTCCAATTTCTTTTTGATGGTGAGAAAATTAGAGAATACCGCTGCTTCTTCGATCTCCACGAGGTAATTATTACCATTGGAAGAAACCAAAATCGGAGCCTTAAACAATGTTTTAAATGAAGCACCATTGATCAGGTGAAGGATTACTTTGAGCAAAATACCGGCTGCAATACCGATCAGCAAATCTTCCACCAGGGTAAAGACAATGGTCACCAGGAAGATCGCCAATTGCTCTTTACCGATTTTGAAGGTATTGACAAACTCCTTCGGATGGGCCAGTTTGATGCCTACGGTAATCAACATGGCCGCCAGTGCAGCATTCGGGATCATCTCGATCACTGGGGTAGCTACCAAAACAAACACCAGGATAAACATTCCATGGAAGAAATTGGCCCAGCGGGTTTTTGCACCCTGATTCACATTGGCCGAGCTACGTGCCACTTCTGAGATCATCGGTAAGCCTCCCAAGAAGGCACTTAGGGTATTACCCACCCCTACTGCGATGAGGTCTTTGTTGTTGTCTGATTTCCTGCGGAAAGGATCAGCCAGATCGATGGCTTTCACGGTCAAAAGTGACTCAAGTGAACCCACCAAGGCAAACATGATCACATACTTGATAAACACGCCGGACTGGGCAATTCCAGAAAAGTCAGCATTGAAATTCAGGTTATCAGTCAAGCTGCCAATATGAAGCAAGGCGTAGGCGGGTTCGGTATGCGCAAAGTCCATGGCCAATTCGGAAGGAATCGCTACGATCAATACCATCAGAGGAGCTGGGATTTTTCCGAGCTTGAAATCTTTGATGTAAGGCCATCCCAACATAATTGCCAAGCTGTAAACCCCGATCATCGTCGCTCTAGGATCAAAGTTGGCAAAGAACGTAGGAATCGAAGTGATCATGGATACAATGGTCAATCCCTTGTACAGCTCTGGATTCACATCCAGCAGCACAGGGATTTGCTTTACAATGATGATGATTCCAATCGCCGCCAGCATGCCGTGAATGGCAGACAGCGGGAAGATGTCGGCTAGTTTGCCCAGCTTCAAGAAGCCAAAACCCACCTGCACGATACCGGCCACCACCATCGCACCAAGTGCCAGCTTCCAGCCAATCTCCCCACCTCCGAAATCAGCTACTGCGCCTGCTACGACTACGATCAGTCCAGCTGCCGGACCCTTGATCGTCAGTTTAGAACCCGAAATCAAACTCACCACCATCCCACCGATGATGGCAGTAATCAATCCCATGATGGGAGGAAAATCAGAAGCTTTGGCAATACCCAAACTCAAAGGCATGGCAAGAAGGAATACCACAAAACCCGCAGTCATATCTGCAGCGAAGTTTTCTTTTAGTCCGGCCCAACCGTCTTTGGGCACTTGGATTTTTGATGTTGTTTTCATTGTTGAAATATTTTGATGGGATGAAATCCCAAATGATCAATTAGGAATGTTTGATGATAGATTTGTCAGAAATTCTGAAGAGAGAAAATTCGGACTTCTGTTCGGGTGATTGTTCGGATTTATTCCGCTTAAAGCCTAAAAACAGCCTTGCGAAAATTCGGACTGCCGCTATCCCTTCCATCACAAAAGCCAAGGCCGCCAAAAACGCCAGAAGGTATTGGTCCTCATGAATGTGGCTAAACAGCAAGTCTTCCCCGATGAAAGTAGGACTGATTGGAAAGCCCATTAATCCCAGTACACTCAAGAGAAACAGAAAGGCCAATACCGGGTATCGCTTCACATAGCCTTGGTAATCAAACAGGCCGGATTGTCCGAGGTGACCTTTCATCCATGAGATGATGAACAGACCGGAAAGTCCAAAGACAATCACGCCACTGAGGTACATACCAATCTCCAGGTAAGAGAAGTTTTCGTTTTCGGCAATGGCCAAGACCATCCAGAAATGATTCATCATCAACATGGTCCAAGCCAATCGAGCTGATTTTCGCTCGGTAAAGGACTTGAGCACCATCATCAAAGCAATAAAGGCAAAGGCAGTAGGCAATACGCTGTGCACAAAAACCGGCAACTTATACCCTGTCAACAACAGGTATAATCCCAACAGGTAGCTCGGGACAAAGTAGAGCAGCACCGTACGATAGCTCAAGAAATCCAGCTTGTGCCCCAGCTTTTTGAGGGGATTAAAGACTACCTTGTTGATGAAGCGGTCGAGGTTCCATTCTTTCAGGCTCCAGACATAAAAGGAGATCCGAAGACGATTCATCCAGGAGCTTTCCACCTTTTTGGCTTTTGGCTCAAAACCGTAAAACTGCTCTCGGATCAGGTAAGCCACCACCGAGGGAGACACTAGGAGCTGATAAGTCCTCAAGAAGGCATTTCCCATAAAGTGCACCAAAGCCAAGACTTCCAATCCCGCGGCCACTTCGATAAACATGATCCCGATTTGGGTGAGCGAAGCGTAGCCGATTTGGGTTTTGACGGAGGTTTGCACCCGTGCAATCATCGTGGAAACGATCGCTGTGGTCAATCCCATCAGACCAATCAATACCCGGACAGTCAGTTGATTTTCCCAGAAAGGGAACGTTCTCAGCAAAAGAAACACACCCAAATGCACCGAAAGCGAACCATAGAAAATGGCCGAAGAGGGTGTGGGGCCTTCCATGGCACGTGGTAACCAAGAGGAGAAGGGAAACTGTGCTGACTTGGCGGCTGCCGCAAGGAGGAGCATCAAGGCAATGAACAAACCAATGCCGGTATGCCCCACAAGGTGCTCTGATACCAATTGAGCATTACTCAGCTTCAGAAAGGTGACATTTTCATGCCAGAGGTGATGGCTTGCCCACATGGCCAAAATCAATCCCACATCTCCGATTCGGTAGATGGAAAAGACCTTGATGGAGTTTCGGGTGGGAAGCAGATTTTCCCTGTAAAACGCCACCAGCAAGAAGGAAGACAATCCCAAAATCTCCCATCCTACGAACAACGTTTCAAAATTTCCAGCCAAAACGGTGATATTGAAACCTACATAGAAGAAGAGAACAGTATTAAAGAATCGCTTGTAGCCGCTTTCCCGGTGCAGGTAGTATCGGCTGTAAAAGGTGATCAGAAAAGTCAAAACCGCTCCTACCACCACATACACCGCTCCTACCCGATCAAAGAAAAAGTCTATCAAAAACTCGAAATGATCGGTCTTGAAGAGGACAAATTCCTTGAGGTTGAGCGCCTGAAAGCCCACGCCTGCCCAGAAAACCAGGAACACCAGAATACTGGCCAAATTGATCCCCGCAGTGTAAAAAGCAACTCGGGAAAGCAGCTTCTCCTTCCGCTCCGGAACCAATAAACTAACCAAAAAGCCCACGAGAGGTATCCCTATCATGAACTGAATCCAAAGTGCGAGTTCCATCAGAGTGAGTCGATTAAGTAAACCGGAAGATTTTCTTTGGTGCTCAGGAGCTTGTCCTGCAAGTGATCGAGGTGATCGATGTGAGACTCGGGCGTGTATTCAACAAACCCTTCATCTGTAAAGCGAAGCAGTAAACGGGACTTGGGATCAATGATCACAAAGTGCACCCAGTAATTTTTCACCCATTCGTAGGTCGCCGGATTGGACTTCAAGACCTCAAGCACCAGATCGGGATATTGCTCCACGATCATCATGAGTCGAATCGGATCATGGATCTCCACCATTTGGTAAGGCAAGCCTGTTCGTAAGTCCCCGTCTGCCCCATTGGCTACACCGATCAGGCCCATCACATTGTGAGGCAGCTTGGTACCGGCACCAAGTCGGTCAGGATCCATGCGGGAGAAATAATACTCCAGATTAATACCACCACAAACCGGTGCAGCAGCCCCGAGGATTTTGGCGAGGGCTTTTCCCTGAGGATCTTTTCTGTAGTCGTAGGAATTCAGAAATGCACGGCGATCAAAAAAGAGCCCTTTGATGGTGGACTTTCGGGACACGATGCACAGCGCATTGGTCGCGTGGTTGTATTCCGGACGAGGCTCAAAGAGGGAAAAGGCACGCTTTTTTACCGCTTCATGGAGTCCGGCAAGAGGCTTATTTTTCTTCAGCGTATCAAATCTCCTGGCACGCTCCAGCGAGTTGATGTCCAGAGCCTTGGCAAACTTCTGTTGATGCGAAGCATGCAAGGTCTGATTGGAAGCAGAGAGAACCTCTTCATCAAAAAAGACGATTTCATCCTTAGTCGTATCATGTAAGCCACCCAAAAACTGAGTGTCTTCCGGAATCACTATTCCCCGCTCGGCAAGTACTTTTCTTACCTCAGCATGATTGGCCATGTGTGCTGCCACTCGGGCATTGACCGATCCCGGTCTGCCGCAACACGCCCCACAGTCATAGCCTGCATAGTGCGTATTGTTAATGCTTGATGCTCCATGACCAACGAAATACACCAAGGAAGAAAAGTTTTCCAAAAGACCTATGCTTCGGAGTAGCCCTTCTACCCGATCGGCCATTTCCTCCACTTTGAACCCAACTTGGAGTCCATTCTCTTCCAATCCCTGATACTCAATCGTCAAGGTTCCTTTGGGATCCATGTGATTAAAACTGGAAACTTCCAAAGCTGAGGAACTGGGTCGAAGCACATTGCCCACCAGCTTCAGTGCGGACCAAAAACCCAGCGTCTGCGCACTTAACCAGCCTCTTACGAGTGAGTGACTGTTTTGGTGAAAGTGGACATCCTTGGCCAGTTTTTTATGATTTGCCGATTCCTTGATCAGGTATTTAGGAGTGACAGGTGCAGGACAGGATTTGGTGTGAAACTTCCCGTATTCAGGTTGAAAGTAAAATTCCACATTGAAGAAGCCGGGTGTGCCATAGGTTGCACAGGCAGGATCGATGTATTCCAAGTGTCTCCGAGTACTACACTCTCTGTCATCAATGCAGAATAGGGCCTGAAAACTAGGAGCACTTGGCTTGGGTACCTGAGGCGATACCGCAGCAATTCCCGCCAATACCTCATCGTAATAACTCCATTCAAAAGCCTCCTGCCAGCACTGCAAGACCAGATCAGCTTCTTCAAAAAGCGTGGCATCAAACAATTCTTGGGTAGGATGCGGAAATCGAACACCCAAGGGACTCCAGTTTTCACCGAATTTTTGATCCAAGGCATCGATTTCGAGTAGGCACTCAAATTTGATCACGTCCTCCAGGGTAATCGGCTTGGCATCCAAGAGAGATTCGGGTTGGGACTCCAAGACAGAGACCATTCCCGACCAGCCCGGATGTGCAAACTGCTGGTCAAACAGGTACCAACCGTAAGAATCGGGATCTCCGACAAGGATTTCCAAGAGCTCGGTAAGTTCTAGCTGATCTTTCTCCAGAAGTGATTGTGCTCGTTTGGAACGTACTATAGGAGAAAGACTTTCCTTGTGGAGCCTACGAACAGAATCCAAAAACCCTTTGGCTTCCACCGGAAAGGACCAAATCGAAATCCCCTGGTCGAGGTAGGCTGCAATCATCCGAAACAAAAACGGATGGGTGACTTTATTGAGGTTGAAGTGATAATCCGATCTCCAATGGGCACGAAATTGGCCGATTTTAGGATCTGAATAGGATTCTACGGACTCATCGAGCAACTTGACCAGCCAATCGTTGGCAGACTTACCAAAGTGCTCCTCGAGTACTTTTTTGATAATTACTCCTTTAATCTTTCCTTCTCTGTAGAGTTGTCTATACTCTTCCAGAGAAAGAAATCCCTGATAGCCAAACTGACTATTGGCTTGCTTTAGTGCCTGAAAAAAAGGCAAATGCTGAAATGCATGTAAGGTATTATGATGGACGAAGTCCTTCAGCGGGGCTTGTGCAGGAAGAAAATGCCTGAGTTCATGCAGGATTTCTTCCATACCCAAAGCACCCGGCTTGGTATGATGTTTCATAGAATGTCAATCTGAGTAAGTATAATGGCCCAGTTTATGGACCAAAATCCCGCGACAAGAAGTTTCGGGAAAAGCTTGACCAAATGGTCTTAGCTTAGCTCAGATGGATTTTCCAAGAATGAAAAATGTCGTAAAGAGGAGGAAGACTGCCCCGAATAGCTTTGGTGCCAAACTCTGAGTTTGGTACCAACTCATGGGCTGAAGAAAGAAAATCAGGTGTTAAATCGGAGCAAAAACCTAAAAAAGAATCGCTTTCAGCTTCTACCCGTTCTTCATTTTCGAGTTTTCTTATCAAGCTAATGTTTCCCTCAAACCAATTTGGATCTGAATAGAGGGATTCCTGAGTCGGAGTGCTTGATTGACAGTGAAGCTGATCTCCTGAATGATCCTGAATGGAATATCCGCCCCAACTTCCTTGGATAGCCAAGGAAAGCCGTAAAAAGAGGGTGATAAGACTCAGAAATGAAATCATGGATTCAAGAAAACTTCGAAATATAAATTTAATTTTTCAAAGTGATAAATATGTTTAATTTTTATTAACAAAAAATCAGCAATTGATTCAAACTCTGAACAATTTTGTAAATAAGTCCCTGATCCACTGCATCGAAGAAATGGTCAAAATTTAAAAAATCAACTGAAAGGCCTGCTGCTTAATTTTTCACCAAGACAGTCCCACCATAAAGGCTTCCAAACATTAAGGGTTGACCATCAATGAAATCAGATACCGATGAATTGAAGACTCTACCTCCTACTACAACTGACCCAGGACTCATATTGAACAAAAATCCATATCGCGACAAATCGCTGGGAGTCTGAAGAATGATAGTGCCACCTGCAACATTGAGCTCTACTCGGTTAGCAAGTCCCACATTTTCACCTTTTACTTCTCCCCTCCCAGCTGATGCAGCTGAGAGTTGACCTACTTGTTGGATAGATACTAATCCTCCAGGGCTATTAGCGGCGGCAAGACTCATTGTCTCCACATTCTGCACAGTTATCTTTCCTCCCTCTGTAAATACTCCTAGTATTCCTTTACAATTCTGAATACTACCTAAACCACCCAGAAGATTTACAAAAAAGTCTTCACTTTCGATCTGATTAGCAGAAAATACACCTGTATTTTGCATCACCAAAAGTTCTTTTGCCTTGATATTTTGAAGGGCAACTTCTCCTGACTTATGATCGATTTGAATACGTTCTGTTTCCAAATTAGCGATCAAGATTTTACCGATACCACCCACTATTTTGAATTCCAAATTACCTGGAGTTTTGATTTCTATTAAACCGGCAGTGGGATTCACATTGTTGCGAATGTTGTCCAAGTCAAGGACTATTCGGCCAAACTGTCTATTGACTTTCAGCAGGGGACTAAATTCATTTTCCCTAACCAGCTTTGCATCAATTAGAGTTTCTTTCAAAGATTGGTCACCAATAATTCTAACTTCCAATCCACCAGGATTAATCTCTAAATATTCAAGGTAATCGACCTTAACATTTACTTCTTGATCTCTTACTTGATCTAGATTACAAGAAAAAATAAAGATTAAAAAAACTAAACCTAAGCAACCCTTTTTCATAAATCCAATCAATAAAACGAATTCTTTAAATTAGTATAACCGGCTAAATCGACCTAAGAAAGCCTCAATTTTTATGGCTTATTTGCTATGAATTAAGAATTCATTCGATTCTGAATCAAGTCGAAATACTTTTGGATACCTTTAAATAAAGCTTTAAGTAACCAAACCAATTTCTAATCTTCCAGAAACTATGAAAACCCTAGGAATTTTTGCCTTTAATGACATGGAGGTCCTTGACTTTGCCGGACCATTTGAAGTTTTCTCTGTAGCCAATCAACTTTCAGGCTACAAACTCCTGAAAATCCGTGTAGCCTCTGCCGATAAAAAAACGATCATTGCCAAAAACGGACTTGAAATCAAAGCTGACTTTAGATTAGCAGATTTGGAAAACTTAGACTATCTGGTAATTCCCGGGGGTGACGGCACCAAAAAGGTGATTCAGCGAAAGGAAGTCCTAAACCACATCAAAAGGCTTACTTCTCAATCTTCTTGGACCATGAGTGTGTGTTCGGGTTCTCGAATTCTAGGAAAAACAGGATTTTTGGATCACAAGCCCTATTGCACCCATCATGAGGTTTTTGACAGCATGCGTGAAATCGTACCTTCGGGAGTTCCCCAACGGGACCTTCGATTTGTACAAAGTGATCAGCAAATCTGGACAGCGGCAGGGATTTCGGCGGGCATTGATTTGGCCTTACATCTTACCGAATTGACTTTTGGAAAAGCGCTCGCAGAGCAAACCGCAGCGTACATGGAATATTACCCTTACCTAGCTAAAAAATGATAGCAGCTACTCCCTCTCCTCCCTATTATGCAGTCATTTTCACCAATCTCCGAACCGAAATAGACGAGGGCTATGGTGAGATGGCCGAGGAAATGGTACGGCTTGCAGAGCTGCAGCCTGGCTATCTCGGCCATGAAAGCGTGCGAAATGGATTAGGAATTACCATTTCCTATTGGGAAAGCCTCGAAGCCATCAAAAACTGGAAAGCAAACACCGACCATCTGGTCGCTCAGAAGTATGGAAGGGAAAAATGGTATGCTTCCTTCAAAACCCGAATCGCCTTGGTAGAGCGGGATTATGGATTTGAAAGAGAATAGAAAATCGTTTGGATATTAATTCGAGATTACTCTTCATATCAGACCTGTCAGGTTTTGAAAACCTGACAGGTCTTTTTGGAGAATTTTTCTACTTCCCCTTCTCCAGTTCACTTTTCAGCAGCTTGACCCGATCCCTGATCTCCATGGTAGTCAAATCCAAGTTAAGCGAAGTAGCTTTTAGAAAGTCTTGCACCGCACCGGAGTGATCCGTGGATTTGCCTTCAGCCAAAGTCACATAGCGCATAGTGGACCACAAGACGGTTTTCAGTTGGGTCTTAGAATCGTCCGTCATGTAGTATTCCACCACGATGGTATTGTGATTGTGCCAAAGAATACGACTCATGATCCGTACCCACTCACCCACCATGGCAGGCTTGACATAGCTGATGTTGTGATTGTACACTACCCAAGCTGCTTTGTACACTCGAATCAGATCAATGATTTCCAAGCCATACAATTTGGGAACCTGATCCTCACGAGCGTTGAAGAAATAATCAAAGTACTTGGCATTATTCAGATGGCGGAGCGGATCACAATCCTGAAACCGGATGACCACTCGACTTTCAGTCTCTTTGGGATAATGCTTTTCGGAGTTGTATTCAAACATGATTAAAGGTCTTTGCTGGTTAAAATATGTATGCCTGCGGCCGCCATTTCTTTGATGGCTTTTGCCCCATCTTCGGGATTTATGTTTACTGCAAGGGTAGCATCCGTGATGAGAGAGGTTTCAAATCCCAGACTTTGAGCATCCAAAGCGGTAAACTTGACGCAGTAATCCAAAGCCAATCCACAGACGAATACTTTTCGGATTCCTTTTTCCTTCAGGTAATCTCCCAAACCCGTGGCTCCCCTTCTGGCATTGTCAAAAAAACCAGAATAAGAATCCACTTCCGGGTTTTTCCCTTTTTGAAAAATCGCCTCCCAACGACCCTGATCGAGATCGGGATGAAATTCCGCCCCTTTAGTACCCTGCACACAGTGAACCGGCCACAAAGTCTGGTTTAGCCCAAACAAGTCGATTTGATCGTAGGGATTTTTTCCAGCATGATTTGCCGCAAAGCTTCCATGATCTGCCGGGTGAAAATCCTGAGTGGCAATGACATGCTCAAACTTTCCCTGAAAAGAATTGATCAAAGGAATGATTTGGTCACCTTCCTTTACCTCCAAGGCTCCTCCGGGTATAAAATCATGTTGCACATCCACCAAGATCAGTGCGGCATCCGAATAGTTATGCTTCATCTTCAAATTTATTTGCCTTTAACACCAACTCCATCCGCAAATGGTGCAGATTTTCTTCCAATCCTACGGGATACGTATGCGGATTGATGAGTCGCTTATGGGTTTTGTCGAATGCTTCCAACTGCAAATTAGATCGCTCTCGGATCGCAGCAAGACTCGGAAGTTGATAAACCAATTCACCTTGCTTGAAGATCGGCTTGAGCAAGTCTTCTTCTTTGTAAAATGCCGGCATGAGTCTCTTTCTCCGGGTCGCATCATTGGGATCGATGATCACGACTCCTTTTGGATCGATCTCCTGACCTTCCAAATAGATCATATCCGCTACGGCTTTGCCGTTGCTGAAGTAGCGCTTGATCGTGTGAATTCCCGGAACGTTGATTTTCAGTGATTGCTGAGAGACTTTGACTTTGGGTTCCCACACACCTTCCGCGTTTTTCACAGCCGATAATTTATAGACGGCTCCTAGCGCAGGCTGATCAAAGGCAGTAACGAGCTTGGTCCCCACTCCCCACACATCGATGGCGGCATCTTGGGTTTTAAGTGAAGAAATGATATGCTCGTCGAGATCATTGGAAGCCACAATTTTGGCATTGGGGAACCCTGCCTCATCCAGTAGCTGACGTGCTTGCACGGAGTAGTAGGCCAAGTCGCCGGAATCAATACGAATGCCAACCATTTCCTTTCCTTTGCTGCGCAAAATCTCCCCCACTTTGATCGCGTTTTTCACCCCGTGAAGTGTCTCGTATGTATCCACCAAAAAGACACATTGATCCGGAAATGCTTCGGCATACGCCTCGAAAGCTTCTATTTCAGTTTCAAAAGACATGATCCAGCTGTGGGCATGCGTACCGGAAACAGGAATACCAAAAAGCTTTCCTGCCATCACGTTGCTGGTGGAAGTGCAGCCACCAATGTAAGAGGCCCTACTGGCAGCCAATGCCCCGTCGATCCCCTGTGCTCTTCTCAGACCAAACTCCAAGACAGGTGCACCTTGAGCTGCCAAATTAATGCGGGCCGCTTTGGTGGCAATGAGCGTTTGGAAGTTGATGATATTTAAAAGAGGGGTTTCCAGCAATTGACACTGAATCAAAGGACCTTTGACCCGGATCAGCGGGGCATTGGGGAAAACCACCGTACCTTCCTCCACCGCATCGATGTCACAGGTAAATTTTAAACCCTTCAGATAGTCCAAAAAACCGGACTCAAACACCGGAGAGCCGTCCTTTTGCTTCATCTCCCGCAGGTAGCTCAGGTCCTCTGCTTCAAATTTGAAATTTTTACAAAAATCCACCACATAGTCCAATCCTGCCGCCAAGGTAAAGCCCCCCTCAAAAGGGTTCTTTCGAAAGAACAGATTAAACACCGCCTCCTGTTCTCCTTTTCCCGATTTCCAATACGCATACGCCATGGTAAGCTGGTAGAAATCAGTCAGAAGGACAAGGTTGCTTTGGTAGAGGTCTTTGGTGATTTTCATCAAATTCAATTTTTCAAATATTGATCACAGTTCAAATTAAAAAATTATTTCACTCTTAAATTCAAGAAAATCCCAATCAACACCAACCCCATACCCAAGTAAGAGGCAAAAGGGAAGGTTTCTCCAAAGAGAAAAAATCCAAATATCAAGGCATAAAGGACTCCCATGTAACTTAAGCTAGAGACCCGCGAGAGATTGCCCGTCTGGTATGCCACAGTCATAAAATATTGAGCGCTCTGGGTACAGATGCCAATCCAAAGTAAAATAAGCCAATCCCAACCCGAGGGCATAGCCCAGTCGAAATACATCAAAATCGAGGCTACCGGCATGGTTACCAATGGAAAATAGAACACGATGACCAAAGGATGCTCGGAAGTTTTCAGCTTGCGGATCATATTATAGGCAATTCCTGCAGCCAAGGCAGAAATAAGTCCCATTCCTGCACTCAGTGCATCCACTCTTGGGTCAAAGCCTTGAATGATGAGCACGCCGGCAAATGCCATGGCGAAGTAGATAAATTGTATGGGGCGGACTTTTTCCTTCAAAATAAATACACCCAAAATCGTGGTGAATATCGGCGACAAGTATTGCATGGTCACCGCGCTGGCCAAAGGAATCCGCTGAAGGGTGTAAAAGAATAAGATCAAACTGATCGAACCCACAATCCCACGGGTAATCAAATTGGGTTTGTTGTTACCGAAGACGGGAATCCCTTTCTTTCCAAGAACGATCACGGTGAAAATCAGACTGAAAACCGATCTAAACCAAACAATCTCGATGGCTGGAATGTGAGGGATATATTTGACAGACACATTCATCATGGCAAAAAATATTCCTGCCAGAAGCATGGACTGAACGGGACTGATTTTCAAGGTTGGGTGGATTTATCAGGTACTTGGAGATACAAAGCTATTTCAAAGAGGGATAGTTCTAAGAAACAAAAATTTGTTTGGATAAAACCTTACGCCGAGTGGTATGGTTTTGATGAAAAATAAATTCAATGGCACTCGAATTAGGCACAGCCGCTCCGGATTTCACTCTTCCTTCTACTTCAGATAAAAAAATTTCCCTTTCCAAAGACCTGAAAGGTAAAGCCCTGATTCTTTTCTTTTATCCCAAAGACTTCACTCGAGGTTGTACGGCCGAGGCATGTGAATTTAGAGATCAGTTTGCCGAGTTCAGAGATTTGGACATTCCCGTATTTGGCATCAGTAGAGACGACATTCCTACTCATGAAAAATTCAAAAAGGCTTACAAATTGCCATTTGACTTACTTTCGGACGAGTCGGGAAAAGTCTGTAAAGCATATGATGCCCTGATTCCCCTGGTCAAAATGCCTAAGCGAGTCACCTACCTATTGGACAGTGAGCACAACATTGCAGGGATTTACGAAGGACTTTTCGAAAACAAATCCCATGTGGATGCCATGCTCCGCAAAGTGAAAAAGTAATCAGGAGGAAATAATCAGTCCGTCTTTCATCACCACCTTTCGGTCAGCCATCCCGGCGAGTTCTTCATTGTGCGTGACGATGACAAAGGCGAGTTTTAACTCATCTCTCAACCTAAAAAACAACTCATGCAATCCTCGGGCATTGTTAGTATCCAAGTTTCCGCTTGGCTCATCAGCAAAGACGACCTGAGGATGATTGATCAATGCTCTGGCCACGGCCACACGCTGCTGCTCGCCACCGGAAAGCTCAGAAGGTTTGTGGTCAAGTCGGTGGCTGATTCCCAAGATTTCTGATAATTCTCCAGCTCTTTTGGTAAGTTCTGATTCAGTTTTTCCTTGGATAAATCCTGGGATGAAGATGTTTTCTAAGGCTGTAAATTCAGGCAGCAGATTGTGGAATTGAAAAATAAACCCGATCGAATCATTTCTAAACTCGGCAAGACGATCCCCTTTGAGTTGGATCAGATTTTTGCCATTCATGGCTAGTTCGCCTTTGTCAGGCTGATCAAGCGTACCCAGAATATGGAGCAAGGTGCTTTTGCCTGCTCCGGACGAACCGACGATGGACACTATTTCGGAGGCGGAAATTTCCAAATCCACTCCTTTCAATACGTGTAAACTTCCGTAGGATTTATGAATCCCTTTGGCAATCAGCATGGTATCTTTTTTTGAGTTTTTAAAAGTAAAACAAATCCCTCAAATCCAGGAATTAAGAGGCTTTTTTGCCAAAAATTGAAAAAGGCTGGTTTGATTTATCCACCTCATCCGCTTATCTTCGGGCAAAAATTTAAGAAGCATGAACATTCACGAATATCAGGCTAAAGAAGTACTTAAAGGGTACGGTGTTAGAATTCAGGAAGGGATCGTGGCAGATTCTCCTGAGGCTGCACACGAAGCCGCTGTAAAACTCAATGCTCAGACAGGTACATCCTGGTACGTGATCAAAGCTCAAATTCATGCCGGTGGCCGTGGTAAAGGTGAGGTAAAAGAAACAGGCTCCAGAGGTGTAGTACTTGCCAAAAAACTGGAAGATGTGAAGGAAAAGGCAGCTGCTATCCTTGGTGGCACCTTGGTTACTATTCAAACAGGCGCTGAAGGCAAAAAAGTAAATAAAGTTTTGATCGCTGAGGACGTATACTATCCAGGCGCATCAGAACCAAAAGAATATTACATGTCTATCCTTTTGGACAGAGCTACGGGATCCAATGTGATCATGGCCTCTACCGAAGGCGGAATGGACATCGAGGAGGTTGCTGAGCACCATCCGGAAAAAATCATCAAAGAGTGGATCGATCCTAAAGTAGGTCTTCAGGGCTTCCAGGCTAGAAAAGTTGCTTTCAAATTGGGACTTTCTGGCACGGCTCATAAAGAAATGGTGAAATTCATCACATCTCTTTACAATGCTTACGTTGCAACTGACTCTTCTCAGTTTGAAATCAACCCGGTGCTAAAAACTTCTGACGACAAGATCTTGGCGGTTGACGCTAAAGTAAATCTGGATGATAATGCCTTATATCGTCAGCCAAAATTGGCTGAATTGAGAGATTTGGCAGAAGAAGATCCTTTGGAAGTAGAAGCTGGAAAATCTGGTCTGAACTATGTGAAACTTGACGGAAACGTAGGTTGTATGGTTAACGGAGCCGGCCTTGCCATGGCGACCATGGATATGATCAAGCTGTCAGGCGGCGAGCCTGCTAACTTCCTTGACGTAGGAGGAGGAGCAAATGCAACCACCGTAGAAGCAGGTTTCAGAATTATCCTTCAGGACCCAAATGTAAAGGCCATCTTAATCAACGTATTTGGAGGCATTGTACGTTGCGACAGAATCGCAAACGGTGTGGTAGAAGCTTACAAAACAATCGGAGACATCCGAGTGCCAATCATCGTGAGACTCCAGGGTACCAATGCGGAAGAAGGAGCAAAAATCATCGACGAATCTGGCTTGAAAGTATTTTCAGCAATTACCTTGAAAGAAGCTGCAGACAGAGTAAAAGCTGCTCTTGAAGCTTAAAATAGATTACGCACTCGTAGTTCAACTGGATAGAATATCGGATTTCGGCTCCGAGGGTTGAGGGTTCGAATCCTTCCGAGTGTACAAAAGCTCAGACGAAAGTCTGGGCTTTTTTTGTTTATGGGAGCAGAGCACGGTTAGGAATGAGCTATGATGATCTATGGCTTTGCTGTCCATTTCAGGAAATCAACATTTTCCAAAATAATCTTTGCCAGCCCTCACCATTTCTAAATAATGAATTAATAAACAGCCTCACTTTTTATCATTTTAAAATTGAGGATTGTAGCTAGGCCCAAGAATTTTTTCCAGCATAAAATTAACCGTAGGCCCCTTTAAAAAAGATTAAACCCTTGATTATGATCCCTTGGTTTTTGAATTGAGTAATTGGTGGAGCCAATTGAAAAAATTGAACTATTCCAAGACTTTAAAATAAAAAAGCAGGAGTATAACCCCTGCCCTTTATTTGAAAACTAAACCAACTATTATTTAACTACCACAATGAATTCAAAAATAATACAAATCTGATTAATTCAAAATCCCAAATAAAAATTTGCATTTTTTTTATTTCTTTTCAGGAAAGTTGCCTCGCTTAAATGCTATTCCCAGTGCCAACCCTTGGCTAAATTGGATTTTTTCGTCCTGATCGATATCATACAAACTCAGACTTGTCAGACTGACATTGATCAAACTAGTTACCTTAGCAGTGAGGCCCAAATCCAATCGGTGGTCGATGGTTTTGAATGCTAAAGTTTCATAGTTGGAATACATCTGGTATCTGACAAGCAGACTAAGATTTTCAGCAAGCTTTTTATTCCAGTCTGCCATCAGGCTAAATGCAAGCCATTCCTGTCTTACCTTTTTCCCGATTTCCACACCATAATTGGACGGAACCTCCCGATACAATTCTGTGTCGGTCACAAAGGTCCATCTGGGGAAAAAAGGAGACATCCTAAGTGAAAATTCAGAATTAGGCTTGTATTCAATTCCAAGTCCTGTAGTGAAGTATGCAGGATTAGCAAACTTGGAAATGAGTCTTTTTTCAGTCCCACTGAAATCATATCCGGGAGCAAATTGAGAAAGGAAATTGGCAGCGAAGAAGTAATTCCATTTCGAATTGATCTTGAAACCGACTTTTGAGTCTAGAAAAATTCGATCATTGGATTTTCGGGTTTCTTCCCCTTGGTTTTTCACGGTGCCATAGATAAAATCCAAGGTATTGTCCCAAGTCCATTTTTCCTTGGCATAATTTGCTCTTCCTTGCAGGTAAATTCCCAAGGCAATCGAATTGACTCCACCCCCTTTCCAATTGCCGCTGAAGGAAGCCTAATTGAAGTTTAATCCACCACCGATCTCCTTCAGCCAATAGCTCGTGTCTTTTTTGGTCAATGATGGATCCTCTTGAGCCCAAGATGTCCAGGAAAGAAGCATGAAAATGATAAGTAGACCTTTTCTCATAGTATTTAAATTGATGTAAGGTATCAAAAGTAAAAAAATGAACAGGGTAAAACAGGTGTTGAAGCAATCATCTGAAAAATTCCTGAGTAATTCGAAGATCTGTCTCTATCAATGAATCTCGAATAAATACTTTTCACTCTTAACCAAAAAGCCCAAAGAATCTATGGATTCCTTGGGCTTTTGAATAAATAACAGGTCTATTATTCCACCAATTTTACTTGCATGACTTCGGCTGCATCTACGGCGAAAAACTCCTTATGGACGTTGAAGTCAGGCTCACCATCTTTAGGAGCCTTAGCCACATAGGTTCCATCCTCCTGCATGACGTAGGAGTTTACATTATCTTTTAAGTTAAATGCAAGAATATTCATCAGTTGCCTTTCCAAAAGAGGAGATTCGACTTTGAATAAAGATTCCAACCTTTTATCGAAACTTCTCACCATCATATCGGCACTACCAGAATAAGTACGTGTCACTCCGTTATTATGGAAATGGTAAATTCGGCTATGCTCCAAGAAATCTCCCACTATGGATAGGACCTCAATGTTTTCGCTTAAACCCATTCTTCCCGGACGAAGGCAGCAAATCCCTCTCACGATCAATTTTATCTTTACTCCAGATTGGGAAGCACGATACAGGGCGTAAATGATTTCGGAATCCTCTAGTGAATTGACTTTGATAAAAATACCACTGGAAAGTCCTTTTCGGGCATTTTCAGCCTCCTGCTCGATAAAGTGTATGAGCTGGTTACGCATGTCCCGAGGTGCTGTAATCAAATTACGGTAATCGCTCGGCACCGAATGGCCGGTGATTACATTGAAAAATTCCGAGACATCATTGGCCAGCACCTCATTGGTGGTAAGCAAACCTATATCGGTATACAGTCTTGCGGTGTCTTCATTGTAATTGCCCGAACCCAAATGCACGTAGCGAGTGATTTCCTGATCGTCTTTTTTGACAATTAGGAGAAGCTTGGTGTGTGTTTTCAGGTTTGAAATACCATAGATCACAAAGCATCCGGCTTTTTGAAGCTTTTTAGCTTCTCTGATGTTGTTTTCCTCATCAAATCTTGCCTTTACTTCAAAAAGAACTGAAACGTGCTTACCGTTTTCTGCGGCCCTTAGCAAAGCCTTGGTAATCCGACTGTCTTTTGCCAAGCGATAAATGGTCATCTTGATAGCCATGACATCTGGATCATCTGCAGCTTTTTCAATCAGATCCAAAATCGAATCGATGTTATTGTAAGGATGGTGCAATAGAATATCCTTCTCTTTCAAGATATCAAAGATGTCCGCCCTCCCCTCCTCCGGATAGGACAGTGGCTTTACAGGCTCGGGGATCTGAGGTAATCGATCTCGGAATCTTTTATTGCCCACAATTTGCCAGAGTCCGGTAAAATCAATCATACTGGCCCTTCTGACCATAAAAACTGAATCGGGGTGGAGATTCCATCTTTCTAATAGTGAATTGAGCATCCACTTGGAGTAGCCTTCTTCGATTTCGATTTTTACCACGCGACCAGTCTTTCGCTCCATCAGCTTACGCTTTACTTCTTCCAAAAAGTTGGCATCCATATCCTCACTTTCTTCCAAAGTAAAATCTCCGTTTCGGGTGATTCTGAAAAGACTGACGGATTCGATTTCCACATTTCTGAATAGGGAAATCAAATTTTCACGGATAACTTCCTCGATAGGAATTAGCGTGAGGGAATTTTCTCGTTCAATCTCAAAAAATCTCGGAATGTTGGCTGGAATCTGAACAAAGCTCATTTTCCTCATATCCTTTCGCTCCCCGGGACTGGTTGTAACCACTCCAAAGACGAGCAGCTTATTCATCAAAATCGGGAACGTGCGATAGCCATCATAGACCATGGGAGTAAGCATGGGGTAAATAGCCTTGATGAAATATTGCCTTACCTTCTCTTGCTCTTCTTCATTCAGTTTAGATACATTCACCAATGAAATACCTTCCTGATGCAATTCAGGCAAAATCACTTGAGTAAAATGCTGATGCTGATCGAGATGAAATCGCTGACAGTCTTTCATCAGCTTTTCCTTGAATGGCTCCTCTCTCAAGCCTGAATAATCTACCCGCTCTTTGTCGTAATCAAGGTAATTGTATAGCGAACCCACCCTGATCATAAAAAACTCATCCAAATTGGAGGCGGTAATAGCCAAAAATTTCAGCTTTTCGAAAATTGTCCGAAAAGGCTTTTTGGATTGATCCAAAACGCGTTCATTGAATTTCACCCAACTCAAATCACGACTGATCAGGTCACTCTTCTGAATGATTGACTCGTATTTATCTCCTACAGCCAGTTTCATATCTATCTACTCGTAAGATCAATTTTTAAATTAAACCCAAATGGTATTTTCTGGATGGACTGTGCAAAAAAGGGGCTTAATCTAAGCCCCTGAATTTATTATGTATCGATTTTTGCATACTTGGCATTGCGCTCGATGAAGTCTCTTCTAGGGGCTACTTCATCTCCCATCAGCATGCTGAAGAGGTGGTCTGCTTCAATGGCCGATTCAATGGTTACTTGCTTGAGCGTTCGGGTATTCGGATCCATAGTGGTAGACCAAAGTTGCTCTGGGTTCATCTCACCCAAACCCTTATATCGCTGAATGCCCACGCTATCTTCTCTGCCATCTTTAGCCATCTCAGATACCAGTCTTTTGCGCTCTTCTTCTGTCCAGCAGTAGCGCTCGTCTTTTCCTTTTTTGAGCAAATACAACGGTGGAAGTGCGATGTAAACGTATCCCTTTTCGATCAAGGTCTTCATGTAACGGAAGAAAAGGGTCAAAATCAATGTCCGGATGTGCGAACCGTCAATGTCCGCATCCGTCATGATGATAATCTTATGGTATCGTAGGTGGGATAGGTCGAGTTCTTTGTCATCGTTGGCAGTACCAAACTTTACCCCTAACGCAGTGAGGATATTTTTGATCTCGTCGTTGTCATAGATCTTGTGCTCATGGGCTTTTTCCACGTTGAGAATTTTACCCTTCAACGGTAAAATAGCTTGAAAGTCTCGATCCCGTCCTTGCTTGGCAGATCCACCTGCTGAGTCCCCTTCGACAAGGTACAATTCACATACTGTAGGATCTGAGTTAGCACAGTCTGCTAGCTTGCCGGGCAATCCCCCCCCTCCTAATACGTTTTTACGCTGCACCATTTCGCGGGCTTTTCTTGCCGCATGTCTAGCCTGGGCTGCCAAAATCACTTTTCCCACGATGGTTTTTGCTTCACGAGGATGCTCTTCCAGCCAAGTTTGCAACACATCAGAAACTGCCGAATCTACAAAACCAACCACATCTGAGTTTCCTAGTTTGGTTTTGGTTTGTCCTTCAAACTGCGGTTCGGCGACTTTAACAGAAATGACGGCCGTCAATCCTTCACGGAAATCATCTCCTGAAACCTCAATCTTCAGCTTTTCCAACATGCCTGATTTGTCTGCATAGGCCTTGAGCGTACGAGTCAAAGCTCTTCTGAAACCGGTCACGTGAGATCCACCTTCGTAAGTATTGATTGTGTTCACGTAGGAAACCACATTCTCGGTATAAGAACTATTGTAGTTCATTGCCACTTGAACAGGCACTTCCTGATTGAGCGACTCGATGTAGATCGGTTCTTCAATAATTTTTTCTCTTGTCTCATCCAAGTATTTCACAAACTCTACCAAGCCACCTTCAGAGTAAAATTCATCTGATTTTGGACTGCCGTCATCTTCGATCTCGCGCATATCCTTGAGGTGAATACGGATGCCTGCATTGAGGTAGGCCATCTCTCGGAGACGATTGGCGATGGTTTCGTACTTGTACTCCGTTACTGTGAATATGCTTGCATCAGGCTTGAAATGGATAATGGTTCCTCTTTTATCCGTCTTGCCGATCTCTCTGGCAGGATATTGAGGCACCCCGATTTTAAATTCCTGCTCAGTAATAACACCATTTCGGTGAACTGTCGCTTTAAGGTCAGTGGAAAGTGCATTCACACAAGAAACTCCCACCCCGTGAAGGCCACCGGAAACCTTGTAGGTATCCTTGTCAAATTTACCGCCGGCGTGTAACACTGTTAGTACAACCTCCAAAGCTGATTTCTTCTCCTTGGGGTGCATGTCAGTGGGAATACCTCGCCCATTATCCTCTACGGTTACTGAATTATCTTCATTGACCGTCACATGAATGGTATCACAATGACCAGCCAGAGCTTCATCTATCGAGTTATCTACAACTTCCCAAATAAGGTGATGAAGTCCTTTGATTCCCACATCACCGATATACATCGCGGGACGTTTTCTTACCGCTTCCAGGCCTTCTAATACCTGAATATTACCAGCGCCGTATTCTGCTGGGTTTTTAGCTTGTTCTTCACTCATAATTTTTGGAGAAAACCCTAAAAATGGGCCAAAAAGGTGATTTAGTGTTCGTTTTAGACGAGGCAAGATAGGGAAAAAATGTGATTTTACATTTAGGAAAAATCCAATTCAACCAAGGATTGATTAGGAAATCAGGCTAAAAAACAAAAACAGTATGAAGACTCCTTTTAAAGAATTAAAGCAAGGATAAATAGGCCCAACAAACCAAATTTTATTCTGAGAAAATCAATACCCGTCAACCCTAAACACACATCTTCACCCTGAATTTCAGCGGGTTTAAAGATAAAATCAATCTAAAATCACACTCCTACAACCAAATATTATTCTGAATTTCAAGATACATTTAATTTTTTTTTAAATTTTGAACCAAATAAAACAACCATACATACCTTATTTATAACTGTTAATTAACATAATTGTAAATCATCAATTTCTCAATAAAACAAAATAATTGAGGATTGATTTTGTAATTCAAAGTCTTTAACAATTAACCAAAATTAATACTATGAATTACACCTTAATGGCAGATCTTGTCGGACTCGATAAGATCATCAATTCAGACCCTGTAGCTATCACCTTTTTTATTGGGTATATGGCTATGTTTGCATCCGCTGTTTTCTTCTTTGTAGAGAGAGGATCTGTGGAAGGTAAGTGGAAACTTTCACTTTTGGTTTCTGGTCTAATCACCGGAATCGCAGCAGTACATTACTATTATATGAGAGATTTTTATCTCCAAACAGGAACAAGCCCAACAGCATTTAGATATGTAGATTGGACTTTGACTGTACCCTTGATGTGCGTTGAATTTTATCTCCTGACCAAACCTTTTGGAGCGAAAGGAACTACCTTATTTAAGCTAATCGTAGCTTCTTTGGTAATGCTGGTTACGGGTTATATTGGAGAAACTTCAGGTATTGACAACAATATCATGTGGGGAGTTTTATCTACTGTAGGTTATCTCTATATCGTATATGAAGTATTCGCAGGAGACGTAGCTAAGCTTGCTAAAGACTCAAACAGTCCTGCACTGGGAAGAGCAATGTTTCTATTGAAAATTTTCATCACACTGGGTTGGTCAATCTATCCTATTGGATACATGGTACTACCCGGCAACCTACTCTCAGGTGCATTTGAAGTAAGTTCGATTGACTTGTTCTACAACTTGGCAGATGCAATCAACAAAATTGGTTTTGGTCTAGTAATCTACTCCGTTGCAGTAGCAGAAACAGCCAAAGCTAAGTTAGCCTAATTTATACTAGCTGCCTGAGAAATACTCAGGCAGCTATTTTATATGGAAAGATATGACTACATATTTTGCGGAGGAGGGTGTGCAGGATTGAGCCTACTTTACTATTTGCTGGAAAGCAAATGGAAGGAAGCTAACATCTTGATCATCGACCCTGCTCATAATGAAGAAGTCAACAAAACGTGGTGCTATTGGGCGACTGAGCCGTTACAAATCCACCCAAAAGAATCCATCATTTCTTGGAATACTTATTCCTTGAAATCAGGTCAAAAGAAGTTGAGAAAATCGTTCAAAAATCTAAACTATTACCATCTGAATTCAAGTAATTTTTATGAGAGTATTTACACGAAAGCCAAAACCAGAAGCAATGTCGAATTTTTAAAAGATCGAGTAATTGAACTCAAGGAAGAGTCTGATTATGTGACCATTAAAACTGAAAAAACAGGATTATTTATCGGAAATCTGGTGTTTGATTCCAGAATAAGCTCCAGCCACGATGGCAATTCCAAGCTCAAACAACTGTTTGTAGGCTGGAAAATAAAGACTCAACTTGAGGCATTTGAACCTAAAAAAATGACCTTAATGGATTTCAGAACAGAATCCTCCATTCCTTTTGATTTCTTCTACATCTTACCTTTTTCTGAAAAAGAGGCACTGATTGAATATACGGCCTATAGCAAAAATTTAATTTCTTACGATTCCCTTGAATCACATCTTAAGAAGTACCTCAAGAAAAAATTTGAAGAAAATCCCTTTGAAATCACTTATGTTGAAAAAGGTACTATTCCGATGAGCACCAAACAAACAAGTTATTCGGAAAGCGACAAAATAATCCCTATTGGCACAAAGGCAGGATGGACTAAACCGTCCACCGGATACACATTTTATCAAATCCAAACCAACTGCCAATTCATTGTAAAAAGGCTAGAGGAAAATAAGATTGACAAACTAATTATTAATAGAAAGCCTCGATTTAAGTTTTATGACAATGTATTACTAAATATTGCCCATCGATGGCCTGAAAAATTAAAATATGTATTCTTAAATATGTTTGGCTCTTCATCCTCGGATCTTATATTTCGATTCTTATCAGAAGAAACAACCTTTTGGGAGGAGTTGAAAATTTTAAGCAGACTAAAGTTTAGTATTTTTTTAAAAAGTCTATTTCATTATGAATCACATTGAGAAAATAGGAAAAATACTTGGAATAGGTGTAAATCTACTATTTATACTATTTCCTTCTATTCCGGAGATTTATCAATGGATAATATTTGGTATTATTTTGGTCCTTGTAGGTATTCCACACGGAGGAATAGATCACCTTATTCATAATCCTACTATTAAAAAATCAGAGTTGTTCAATTTCATCATTAAATACTTATTTTTAATAGTGATTTATTCAATTATTTGGTTGTATTTACCCAAAATAGCATTACTTATTTTCATATTAATGTCATCTTATCATTTTGGTCAATCACACTTCATCCAACGAATATTGCCCAAAAAATTCACTTCATTAAGTATATCTTTAAGAGGTTTATTTTTTCTTTTTATCATTTTATTGGGTAGTTGGGAAAGGACTAAAACCATTCTATCCCCTGTCATTATTTTAGAATTAGACATAAATTATAGACTCGGAATTTTAATCTGTTTGGCACTAGTGTCAATTGGACTTCAGCTAGCCCAACGAGTGAAAATGACAGTATCTGATTTCTTGGAATATTTGGTATTGGCCCCTATCCTTTATTTCAGTCCTCTGTTCATAAGTTTTATTGTCTACTTTGGTTTTTGGCATGCCTTACCCAGTATGCTGGAAGAATACCGGGTGCTTCGTACATTTACTGCCTACAATTCGGTAAAAAAGTTTATTGTTCAGCTTTTGCCTTTTTCCTTCATCAGCCTTTTTGGAATAGGTCTCATCCTGTTTTTTGCCCTAAGCTATTTGGATGAAAACGAGGTTTTCATGCTGTTTTTCGCCCTGGTCTCGCTTATTTCATTTCCACACATCCTTTACATGGATGCTTTCTTGAAGAAAAACTATCAGTATTGACCTGTACTTAGCATGACCAGATTACAAGCCGGTAGGACTTCAATTCCAGCCTCCTTTGCTTTTCTAAAAAATTCCGGATTCTCAGTGCCCGGATTAAAAATGATTCGTTTTGGCTTCAATCCGATCAGGTAATCCATCCATTCGGATTGATTGGCTGGACCTAAGTAAAGCGTGATGGTATGAATGTCTTTTAAAGGAGGCTTTGCTTTGAGATCAAGAATCTCCTCGCCAAAAAGGACGCCTTTTTTGATTCCTATCGGGATAAACTCCATTCCAAGATTGGCAAACTGCTGAGCCACCAAAAATGCATATCGATCGGGATTGGTAGTTGCGCCTACGATAAGCGTGCGTTTAGGACTCGACTCGACGATTTCCATAGTGTTTGTCTCGTTCAAAAGTGTCCATGTGGCGGTGCTTTTTACTTTCGTAAATATCTGCCAGCGTGATCATGATTCCTGTCTCCTCTACTTCGCCAAACTCATCATTCAGGGCTGTTCCGAAGGTGCGCATAGTAGGCGATAGATTCATATACGTATTGATCAGCGGAGGAATATTCTCACCAAGGGATCGGATTTTCCCATTGAGCAACTTGTAACCTTCTTTGTAATCCAACCCTTCGAAAGGATTACCTGAAGCGATTATATCGGTTTCGTAATCGAGTTTGAGCTGCGGTTTAGGTTTTACCAAACTTTCTGAATCCGGGAAATAATGATTCATAAAGTAAAGGAGCAAATCTCTTCCTTCCCGATTGTAATGAGGGTACATGGTCACTTTTCCGAAAAGGTACTTTACATCCGGATTGAGCAATACCACCGCTCCAAGCCCATCCCAGAGGTTATCCAAACTGAAAATCCCTTTGCGATTATCCAAACTTGGCTGGTATTGAGGCTGAACAAACGATCTCCCCAATTCGAGTGTGTAGGGAATGTAGTCTTTGATGAATTTTTCGGAGAAATCGAAAAGATGGGTGGTGGAAAGATTAATCGAACCATCCGGCTCGATGGCGTTTTTGCACATGATCAAGCGATAGCCTGCCACGATCTCACTGTCCTCAGGATTCCAGGTGATCAACTGATCATAACATTTTTCACAGGTATCATTGTCATCTAAGTCCAATGCCATTCCCGTGCCTCCACCCGCTGCCCTGAAAGTTAATTCTCTAAGGCGTCCGATTTCCCTGACTACATTGGGGGCATTGTGGTAATTGACCAAATAGACCAGATTATCTCCATTATTGGTATGTCTCAAAAACCGGTCTTGAGTTAATTCCGACTTTAACAATTCCCGATCTACCGGAGCTATGATTTCCTCCACCTTATGCATGTGTACTTCCCAGTTTATATACCTCTGATTTTACAAAATCAGCCCAATACGCTTCACTTTTAGATTCCTCAAAGTATTCAGCAGGAATTGGTTTTCCTATTCTGATTTCAATTTTTTTTCCTCGCTGACGATACATCTCATCCACCAACCAAAACATTTCGATGTTGGCCTTGACACCCAGTTTTTTCCTCCAATTAGACAGATTATAGAAAAACTCAGAATTTCGTCCCCCGATATGACAGGGCAACACGTCCAGACCATACTTCTTTGATTTGGCAATAAAGCTCTTTCGCCAAAGTAAATCTTTGATCACTCCATCTTGTTTCCTCGACACCAATCCTGCAGGAAAAATCAACACGGCATGTCCATTCGCATATACTTCTTCGATACGCTGATTTGCCTCCTTCGAATTCCTACCGTGCTTATTGACAGGTACAAAAATCGGTTCAAAGTTATCGAAGGTCATCAGCAGGTCATTGACCAGAAAACGGATATCAGGCCTTATTCTACCTATGGCATGCATAAATGCGATACCGTCCATTCCTCCCAAAGGATGATTGGAAGCCAAAATTACACCGCCTGTTTTTGGAATTTGCTCCTCTCCGATCAATTGGACATCCATTTCAAACTCTTGTATCAACGCATCGGCAAAAGCCAATCCTTTTTTCTCCAAATGCTTATTCAGCACCGAATTGAGCCAGCCCTCATGGGTGACACGTTTGATGTAGTTGAGCAAAAATCCAGGCATCCATTTCAAAAGGGATGGATTCTTGGAAGCAATAGCTTTTTCTATGTCTATAAATTTCTGAGCCATCGGGACCTTGGCAGGTAATATTTCCCAAGTCAGGAAATAGGATTTAAGGGTTGGTGATTGGTTCAAAAGTATAAAAAATCAAGATATTTTGACTAATAGCCAATCCTGACCTTCCATAGGACTGAAAACCAATTGACTTAATTTTGTGTACTAGAAAAAAAGACTCCATGAATCTCGTACTTACAGGAAGCACCTCAGGAATAGGTTGGGAAACACTCAAAGCGCTCATGCCGCATGCGAACAGGATTTTTCTGCCCGTCAGAAATGTTAAGAAGGCTGAGAAAATGATCCTGCACCTTTTTCAAAAGGAAAAAATCATCCTCATCCCCATGGATCTGAGTATCATGTCCGAAGTCAAACAAGGTGCAATCCAAATTCTCGAGCAATGCCAAGAAATCCACCTGCTCATCAACAATGCCGGGGGAATGTTTCCTGCGGGAAAGAAGACTTCTGAAGGAATCGATTTGACCTTTGCCACCAATCATCTTGGACACTTTTTGCTTACACTCGAACTCATGCCTGCATTAATCCAAGGCAAAGCCAAAATCATCCATGTCAGCTCCATAGTCCATCAAATTGCCACCAATCCTAGTAAAGATTTGGGCTTGCTTAAAAGTGCAAATACAGGTACTGCCTATGGAAAAGTAAAACTTTATAATATTCTGTTTTCCAATGAATTGAAAAACAGATTTGAAAGTAAAGGAATATCTAGCTATGCACTACATCCCGGCGCGGTAAAGACTGCCTTTGGCTCAGAAACTTCCCTGTGGGCAAAAGTGATCATCGAGGTGAGTAAGCTCATTTTTATCAGTCCAAAAGCAGGTGCACAAACCACTATTTTTCTCGCTACCTCTCCGAAAAACCAGCTTCGAAACGGAGGATATTACATTCGAAAAAAACCAAAAACTCCAAGCACTTTGGCAAGAAATCAAAAGCTTTCTGCCACCCTTTGGAACTACAGTGAGGAACTACTTAAAAACATGGGATTGACGTAGATTTTGTCTTAAATAATTGAATGTCAAGGTTCAAATACTTTTGAACCATTAAGGGAATTAAGAAAATTAAGATTAACAATCGAACCTCTTAATTCCCTCAATTTCTTAATGGTTTTAAGACAAGGAGTCTACCATTTCAAATTCACCTCCTTGTAATGGTAAAAGCTCTTAGGTATTCAATGGTTCAAACCTTGAATCAACCCAAGGGAATTGCCTATTTTTGCCCCAATGAACGAAACCATCTTATCCCTTTGTCCCGGACCCTGGAAAGATTACGAACTCATCGATACCGGGGGGTTTGAAAAATTAGAGCGCTTTGGCAAATTTATCCTCAGCCGTCCCGAGCCCCAAGCTATCTGGGACAAGAGCCTTCCAGAATCCGAGTGGAGAAAACTGGCCCACGCACACTTTGCAAAGGAAAAAAACAACCCAGAGAAAGGGCAATGGCAGCAACTCAAAACCATGCCGCACAATTGGCAAATTGGCTACGAAAATGCGGATGGACTTTCTATTAAACTCAATCTCGCCCAAACTTCTTTCAAGCACATCGGACTTTTTCCCGAGCAGGCAGTCAATTGGGATTACCTATATCGAAAACTGAAAGCCTTTCCAGGACCAAAACCTAAAGTCCTCAATCTCTTTGGTTACACGGGAGCGGCGAGTATTGCAGCCAGAGCAGCAGGAGCAGATGTTTCTCACTTGGATTCTGTCAAGCAGGTGGTTACGTGGACCAAGCACAACATGGAATCCTCCGGCTTGGATGGAATTCGCTGGATCGTGGACGATGCGATGAAGTTTATCAAGCGCGAAGCGCGTAGAGGCAATGTGTATCAGGCAATCATTCTCGATCCACCTGCGTATGGAAGAGGGCCCGAAGGGGAAAAATGGATTCTCGAAGAGCAAATAAATGACATGCTCAAAACCTGCAAAGAAATCCTTGATCCCAAAAATCACCTCCTTTTGCTCAATATGTACTCCTTGAGCTTCTCTTCGATCATCGCAGCCAATCTCATACAGTCCAATTTTGGAGCAGTGCAAAATGCCGAACACGGTGAGTTATATCTCCAGGAAAAGCAAGGTAAAAAGCTTCCTTTGGGTATTTTCTTCAGATTCTCCAGTTTTTGACCGAAAGTTAGACCATGAATAACCGACAGCTTTTCTTAACGCATTTGGCTCAAACGACGGACTTTCCATTGATGATCGAGGTGGAAAAAGCCGAGGGGATCTACCTTTTTGGCCCAAATGGAGAAAAGTACATCGACCTGATCTCAGGAATTGGGGTGAGTAATGTGGGCCACCGCCACCCAAAGGTTTTGAGCGCAATTCAAAGTCAGCTTGACAAATACCTCCACCTCATGGTATATGGAGAATATGTGCAGACACCTCAGACTCTTTTAGCCAAAGCCCTTTCCGACACACTTCCCTCCCATTTGAACAATGTATACTTGGTCAACAGCGGTTCGGAAGCAGTCGAAGGTGCATTAAAATTGGCCAAACGCTACACCAATCGACGTGAAATCCTCTCCTGTGTCAATGCGTACCATGGAAGTAGCCACGGTTCCCTGAGTGTGGGAGGTAATGAGATTTTCAAACGGGCTTATCGGCCACTGCTTCCCGGGATTTCCCACATTTTTTATGGAAGCTATTCCGATTTGGAGAAAATCACAGATCAGACGGCAGCGATCATCATCGAAACCATCCAAGGAGAGGCTGGGATTCGAGTAGCTTGCCGGGAATATTTTCAGGCTTTACGAAAAAAGTGTAACGAAACCGGAACGCTCCTGATCCTCGATGAAATACAGGCGGGATTTGGACGAACAGGGAAAATGTGGGCTTTTGAGCACTTTGACATTTTGCCGGATATCTTGGTTTGTGCCAAAGGAATGGGTGGGGGCATGCCGATCGGGGCATTTATCGCCAATCGGGAAGTGATGGGTGTATTTAAAAACAATCCACTTTTAGGCCATATCACCACTTTTGGAGGACATCCGGTTTCAGCAGCGGCATCCTTGGCCACGATTCAGATTCTTCAGGAAGAAAACCTTATTGACCAAGTTGAAGCAAAAGCCAACTTGTTCAAAACCCTGTTGATACACCCAAAAATCAAATCCATCCGAAACAAAGGCTTGATGATGGCGGTGGAGTTTGAATCTTTTGAAGTCTTGAAAAAGATCATCGATCGGGCGATTGAGTTGGGTGTAATTACCGATTGGTTTTTGTTTTGCGATGACTCCATGCGGATTGCACCGCCATTGATCATCACTGAAGAGGAAATCAGAGAAGCCTGCGCAGTTATTCTTCAAGCTATTGAGGAATCTTAAGCCAATCAATTATGGGAGAAAAAAGATGCCCTAACTGCGGAAAATGGTCCCAATGGAAGCAACAACTCCAAGATGTCTGCGAACACTGTGGAGAAGGACTCAGCATCAAGGAGCAAGAAAACATCAAACGAATTGAAGACCATATTCAGGCACGAGAGGAAAACTGGATGTTTTACATCAAACAAACCGATCCCACTTGGCTGGTAAACCTGAAGAAAACAGGAAATTTTTTCTACACCATTTTCATGGCAATTGTCAGTTTCATCCTTTGGTTGGTAGCAGCTTTTCCGGGATGAGTGTTTTCAAAAACCCTTATTTTTTCATTCCAATACTACTTTTTGCAGGAAATCAGGTACTGGAAAAAGGATTTAAAATCTTTATTCCGTGGGTTCATTCCTATTTGGATGATCTCTTAGCTCTGCCAGTCATTCTTGGAATTACCTTGCAGATTTACCACTGGATTCATCCCAAGCAGGAAAAATTCAGATTTAAGAAGGAACACATCTTGGTGGCTTTTCTCTATGTTTCTTTGATATTCGAAGGCTTTCTACCCTGGTATTCAGATCAATACATTCGGGATCTTTGGGATATAATTTGCTATGGATTGGGCTCCCTGATTTTTTATTTCAAAATCAATACATGAACAATTTGAATATCCGCAATTTTACCACCAAGTAAGTCATCGGTTTTAAAGACTGCGGATATTCGTCGACTGACCATAGACGACAGTCCAAAGCACCTCTACCAAGACTTCAAACCTTATCTTATTCTGTCAAGGGTAGAAAAGCGGATAATCAGCATGAACAAAAAGGTAATCCAAGCTCTTTATCAGCTACTGCTACTTGACTTCACCCAAACCTTCATTTCCCAAGTCGTCAGTTTGCATTAACTTTCAGCAAAATCACCCCTAAATGAAAAAACTCTCAAGTGTTTTTGGCGCACTCCTCTTTCTAGTAGTGCTCGGAATTCTAGGATTTATTAGTTGGCAATCACCTAGCTATAAAGGAGAAATCAATCTCTCGGGACTTGAAAATGAGGTGGAAATCTACTTTGATACCTACGGAGTGCCACATATCTATGCTCAAAATGAGGCCGATGCTTATCGTGCGTTGGGTTACGTTCATGCCAAAGAGCGCTTGTTCCAACTGGAAATGATGCGAAGGGTGGGTTCGGGGACCTTGGCAGAATTTCTTGGACCTGACCTACTGGAAATTGACCAGTTTTTTCATACGCTAGGCATACCCAAGCACGCTAAAGAAAGCACTGAAGCCTTTTTAGCACAGGGAGATACTCAATGGAAAAGTGCCGCTGATGCTTATGTCGCAGGAGTCAATGAGTTTATTGAAAAAGGACAACTTCCAGTTGAATACTTGCTGTTAGGCGAAAAACCCAGAGTTTATACCTTGGAAGACATGCATTCCATCCTCGGCTATATGTCTTTCACCTTTGCCATGGGTTTGAAAACTGATCCTCTTGTAACCAAAATGGCCCGTGAGCTTGGTCCTGACTATTTGGCTTCACTTTCGGTTCAGACTCTTCCTGAGCACCATGTCATCCCCAATCATTATCCTGATTCTCTGAAAACGGAAAACCTGCTGGTGACTTCCGAGCTGACTGCTCTTTTGGAAAAGCTGCCCGTGCCCCTTTTGGAAGGATCCAATGCTTGGGTGATCTCTGGAAGCAGAACAAAGTCTGGTCAGGTGCTTTTCAATAATGACACGCACATTGGTTTCAGCTCACCATCAGTTTGGTTTGAGGCGCATCTGGAATATCCGGGTTTCAGCTTTTATGGAAATCATTTGGCAGGAATTCCCTTTGGTCTGGTTGGGCACAGCCGCCATCATAGTGTAGGATTGACCATGTTTGAAAATGACGATCAGGACTTTTTTGAAGAAAAACTCAATCCGTCTAATCCCAATGAAATCTTGATTGGAGAGCAAGCTTTCCCGATCACTTCGCGAAAAGAAATCATCCAAGTAAAAGACCAAGAACCAGTGGAATTTGAAGTTCGTGAAACTGTCCACGGTCCCATCATGAATCCGGTCGTGAAAGAAATTGCGGCTTTGACTCAAAATCCAGTTTCCTCCTGGTGGATATATATCCTGGAGCCTTCCAAGGCCATGGAAGCACTATATCAGATCAATCACGCCGAAACCATGCAGCAGGTCGCAGATGCAGCGGCATTGATCCATGCGCCAGGCTTGAATATCATGTACGGGGATAAGGCCGGAAATATCGCCTGGTGGGCAGCCGCCAAACTTCCGATTCGGGCGGAAAAAGTGCATTCGAAAATCTTTGCCGATGGTTCTGATCCAGATTCACAACCCAAAGGCTGGTATCCTTTTACCGAAAACCCACAAAGCATCAACCCTGCGTCAGGATTTGTGGCCTCTGCTAATAACCAGCCCGACACCACTCGAAGCGGGATCTTCTTCCCTGGCTATTACTACCCCGGAGAGCGCTGGAATCGAATCGCTAAAACGATCACTTCTCGGGAAGACTGGGATCTGGAATCGATTCAAGACCTTCAATTAGAATCACTCAATGAACTCGCTCCTCAAAACGCCAAGTTTTTGATTTCTCAAATCGATCAAAGGCAGTTTGATGGTAATTCAGAACTATTGGACGACTTGGCAAATTGGGATGGAAAACATCAGGTAAACCTTTCTCCTCCGACACTTTACTATAAGTGGCTTTACCACACCCTGCGTTTGGCGATGGAGGATGAGTTGGGAAATGAAGGATTTGAAGCCTATCTACAAACTTTCATGATGATCCGAAGTACCCGACATTTCTTAACCCATGAGGAAAACAGATGGTGGGACAATCGATCCACTGATCCCTTGGAATCCCGATCTGAAATCATTTCAGAAGCACTGAAAATCAGCTTGGAGGAGTTAACCAAGCAATTTGGAAATAACTCCAAAGATTGGGAATGGGAAAAAGCGGTGACCATCGAGCATCCGCATCCACTCGGTGCGCAGAAGCCTTTGGACAAACTCTTCAACGTGCGAACAGAGGCCGTGGAAGCCAATGAAGAAGCAGTTAACAAACTGGCTTTCAAGCTAAATGGAGAAGGAATCTACAAAGTCACTTCCGGACCGGCAATGCGGATTATTCTGGACTTTGCCGATGTGGAAGGTTCTGTCTCCGTACTACCAACCGGCAATAGCGGTAACCGATTCAGCAAGCATTATGCTGATCAAAAAGAGCTATATGTCAATGGTAAATACCGGCCACAGCTGATGAATGAGGAGACGATCAAGGAGAAGTCAAAGAATAAACTGGTTCTTTTACCATAAAAATAAATTGATGTCCTCATTTATACAGGAAGAATTAGGAAAGCAATTCGGTGCCGGGTTGGATATGTTGTCTGACTCAATCGGCACCTGTCCGGATGCTATTTGGCAGTCAGATGGGAGATTTTCGCAAATGGCTTACCATACCTTGTTTTTCCTTGATTATTACTTGACCAAAGAACCGGTTGGCTTTTCACCGCCTTCCCACTTCAGTTACTCTGAATTTGAAGAAGAACCAGAATTAGTCATTTTCTCAAAAGCTGAACTTCTCCACTATCTAAATAATTGCAGATCCAAAGCCAGAGATTTCGTCTTCTCTCTTGATGAAGCCCAACTTGAGAAAAGATGGATCAATGAATCCCGGACCATGAATTTCTCCATGCTTGAGATTTTGCTTTATAACCTAAGGCATGTCCAACATCATGTGGGCCAAATAAATCTTTTACTTCGACAAGTGACCCTCCAAGCTCCAGAATGGATTTATAGAGCTGAAGTTTGAAAACTCCTAAGTGCATTTCAGAGTTGACGTAAGAAATTCCAAGAGATGAAAAGTAAAGCCAAAAAAGCATATCCCATTCAAAAAACTAGCGACGAGTGGCAAGAAATCCTTGATCCCCACTCCTATTATGTGTTGAGAGAAAAGGGAACGGAGCGTCCTTTTACAGGGCAATATTACCTGAATAAGGACACAGGCATCTACGAATGTAGAGCCTGTGGGAATGAGATTTTTCACTCCTCCAAAAAGTATGATAGCGGTTGCGGTTGGCCAAGTTTTACTGAACCGATACGTCCCGATGCCATCGACGTGCAGATGGACTACAGCCACTTCATGATCCGTGAAGAAATCCTCTGCTCCAATTGTGGCGGGCACTTGGGACATCGGTTCCCGGATGGTCCGAAAGATCAGGGCGGCATCAGGTACTGCATCAATTCGGTGAGTATGGACTTTAAAAAGGGAGAAAAATAAAGGCCTGATCACCTTTTTCAAGTTCTCAGAACTACCTTATTTCTAAACCAAACATTTTCAATTTTCAAGACCAATTTCAACTAAGCACAATGAATAAATAGGTGACTTTTTTCGGTAGGCAGGCATTAATTGTATATTTTGAAAAAGATAATGACCTGCCATGTACCGAACCCTGTTTTCTTTCCTGCTGCTATTGGCTTGTACCAAATTTACCTTTGCTCAAAGCGATAAAATTCCGGTAGGCCATATCCAAACTCCCCTAGGTGAGATCTGGATTGAACTCGATGACCGCACACCAAAACACAAAAAAAGCTTTATCCAACTCGCTGAGGCCGGCTATTGGGATTCATTGACTTTCAATCGAGTGATCCCAAACTTTGTTGCGCAAGGTGGATGTCCCGATACACCGGAAGGATTTAACGATCCGGAATATTTGATGGAGCCTGAATTTCATCCGGACCTCACGCATAGCTATGGCGCAGTAGGCGCAGGCAGGGACGACAATCCCGGTAAACTTTCGGCTAGGTGTCAGTTTTACATCATCCAAAATCCAAAAGGTGAACATCGCTTGGACGGTGATTATACCGTCTTTGGAAAAGTGATCAAAGGAATGGATGTAGTGGATAAAATTGTAAAAGTGAACCGAGATCAAAAGGATGAACCCCTTTCTCCTATTTCACTTCATGTGGATATCCGATACCTGACCCACAAAGAAATAACCCAACTCTTGACCCAATAAAATCATGACCTCTCCGATCCGAATTCTCATTGTAGGCTGTGGAAATATGGGAGCTTCCCATGCCACTGCTTACCATCACATGCCTGAATTTGAAATATGCGGACTTGTGGCTCGTGGTGATTCCAAAGTCAGACTCAATAAAAACCTGGGAGCTGATTATCCCCTTTATGAGGACTATGGACAAGCACTGAGAGAAACAAAACCTGACGCAGTCTGTATATCGACCTATCCCGACACTCACGAGCAATTTGCCCTGATGGCTTTGGATGCAGGATGCCATATATTCATCGAAAAACCACTGGCAGACACGGTGGCAGGCTGTGAAAAAATCATTGCCAAAGCGAAAGAAACCGGAAAAAAAGTGGTGGTGGGCTATATCCTGAGACATCACCCTTCTTGGATGCGATTTATAGAGGAGGCTCAAAAGCTTGGAAAACCGCTGGTCATGCGCATGAACCTCAATCAGCAAAGCCATGGTTTCATGTGGGATGTGCACCGCAACTTGATGAAATCACTCAGTCCGATCGTCGATTGTGGGGTACACTACATCGATGTCATGTGCCAAATGACCCGCTCCAAACCCGTTTGGGTGTCAGCTATCGGGGCAAGACTCACCGAAGACATTTCCACGGACAATTACAATTACGGCCAATTACAAATTCGTTTTGAGGATGGATCTGTAGGCTGGTATGAGGCAGGTTGGGGCCCCATGGTCAGTGAGACTGCTTTTTTTGTCAAGGATGTGTTTGGTCCAAAAGGGGCAGTATCTATCGTAGCAAAAGACGCGGGTGCTTCCGGCAAATCCGATGATGTGGATTCTCATACCAAAACCGAATCCATTAAAGTCCATCATGCTGAACTGAACTCCAAGAATGAATTTGTCAAGCCTGACCAATGGATAGACATGACCGACGAACCCAACCACCAGCAACTTTGCGACCGAGAGCAGGCTTATTTTCTCAAAGCCATTCAGGAAAACCTCGACCTGACCGATCATCTGGCTGACGCACTTAACAGCTTGAAAATTGCATTTGCCTGTGACGAATCTGTCAAAACCGGTGAGGTCGTGCGGCTGTAGATTTACACCATGCGACAATTCATAGGGATTACCTTAGCCAAACCCTACCTTTAAACTTTTTATATCCACAGACCTAATCAGCCAACTATCCCAAATGAAGGATCAAGCAAATCTCCATTACGGTCGAACTACTCCGAGTAGTTTCGATTCTGTTTTTCGCAGAATGGCGGCGGCTTCCAAGATAGGATATTGGATAAGTGACCCCTATTTGTCAGACCTGTTTTGGTCAGACATCTTATTCCAACTTTTGGGTTTGATTCCATCTGAAAAACCAAGCTTTGAAAAACTCCAATCTATTCTTGAACCCTCTAGCCAAGATCTTTTCAAAACTCGATTAACAGCCTTGAAAGAGGAGGGCGTTTCATTTTCAGTACCCATTCTGGTTACACTTCCATCAGGCGAAAAACGCAGCTTGAGTTTTGATGCTTGGGCTGATCGGGACTCTTCGGGAGCGATCATTCAACTAGCCGGAATCGTCAAAGAACAAACCGGAATACTGGAGGAAAAAATCGAGCTATTGCTCAATCATTCCCATGAAACAATCTGGTGTGTGGATAAAAATCTCTGCCTAATCAAGGGGAATGAAAACTTTCACAAAACCTTTGGATGGGAAAAAGGAAAAACCCTACGGGTGGGGGATTATATTCTGGATGAAAAAAATATGTCTCCGGAAGAAATCACATTCTGGAAACCCAATTTCGAAAAGGCACTGCGTGGAGAAGAATCCTCTTGGGTAATCAAGCGATTTTTCAATGGGAAAAATGGTTTTTTCCAAATCCGAATCGTGCCTATCAAAGAATCTGACAAAATAGTAGCTCTGGCATGTTATGCCGATGATGTCACCAACCGAATCGAAGAAGAGCTCAAAACCAAGGAACTGGTAGAGAAATTGAATCTCTCGCAGAAGATTGCAAAGATTGGCTACTGGGAATTTGACACGATTACCGAAGAGATTTTTTGGACAGATGAAGTATTTCAAATTTGGGGACTGGAAAAGGGATCTTTGATTCCAAATTTTCAACAGTTCATCCAGTCATTTCATCCGGATGACATTCAAGATTTCCTTCCCAAGCATTATGCAGCTTTGAGAGGAGAAGCCCCATTGGATGCAGTACATCGGATAATTACTTCTGACGGCACGGTTAAATATGTCCATGAAAAAGGCTGGCTGGAAAAAAACAGTCTGGCTGGAAAAGACATTTTCAAGGGGACAGTTCAGGATATCTCTTATGAGAAAGAAATCGAAAAGCGGTTAAAGGAAAGAAACTCATTTATCGAATCGACCCTGATCAATCTCCCGATGGGAATCGCAGTGAGCAGTCTTTCAACAGGGCAAACTACTTTCATTAATCCTGCATTTTCTAAAGCTTATGGATGGCCCGAAGATGAACTTCGAGATGTAAATGCCTTTTTTCAAAAAATATATCCTGATCCGGAATTTAGGAAACAGATTTCTGAAAGAATCATGAAGGACATTCAATCAGGTAATCCTGACCAAATGTACTGGAATGATATTCCAATTACCACTCAAACTGGAGAAACTCGGTACGTATCCGCTAAAAACATCCTATTGCATGAGCTGGATTTGATGATTTCCACTGTTCAGGATGTTACAGACCGGTTTGAAGCAGAGCAAGCGCTTAAAACCAGCAATGAAAGATTTCTTCTGGCCACTCAAGCAGTTTCGGATGCTATTTGGGATTGGGATGTCAGCACCAAAACTATTTTATGGGGACCGGGATTCTACCGTTTGTTCGGATACCCGGAAGACCTCACCGAAGTTTCCACTACTTTTTGGGATTCAAAAGTCCATCCTGATGATCTAGAACAAATAAACAAACTGCTGGAAGCAACCAAAAAAGATTCCCTCCAGTCCAAATGGTCTGGAGAATACCGCTTCCAGAAAGCAGATGGATCCTACGCTCATGTTAAAGAGACAGCTGTAATCATACGCGACTCCTCCGGGAAACCTATACGAATGGTTGGGGCACTGCAGGATGTGACTGAAGAGAAAGAAAATCAACTTCTGATCTCGCAAAAAACCAAGTACATCGAGACCACCGCTGAAATCATCGAGCTGTTTTTGGAAACAGATGATTGGGAAAGCCAAGTGCCCAACATGCTAAAGATGATGGGAGAAACAGTGGGTACTGACCGTGCTTACATCATTCAGATGTATGAAAAAGAGGGTAAGAAATTTGGTGATTTGACTCATGAGTGGGCCAATGACTTCACCCCATCTTTTATAGAAGAACCAGAATTCAGGGAGATTCCCGCCGATGCACATCCGGAGATTTATGAAAAAGCTAAGCAGCGAAAACCCTTTGTAGTCCATACCAGAGAGGCACTCCCTGCAACCAAAAGAATCTTGGAAGCTCAGGGGATCAAGTCGATTCTGAATATTCCGATCATCCAAGACAATGAGCTATTTGGCTATTTGGGATTTGACAGCTGCCAAGAAGAGCATAATTGGACAGAGGATGAAAAGAACTTTATCCAAACGGTTGCTACCAACTTATCCTTTGCCATCGGCAGAAAGAAACAATTGGATCAGATCCAGGAAGCATTCGAAAACCATAATGCTCTTCTGGAAAGTATTGGAGATTCTTTTTATGCTTTTGACAAGGAATACAAGGTCACCTACTGGAATCCAACAGTAGAGAAACTAACGGGGGTGAAGCGGGAAGAGATCCTTGGCAAAAGCATTTGGGATTTTATTCCCGAGGTGAACGAAGAGTTTGTAGAAGCCTACAAAATTGCACTGGACGATAAAAAGAAAGTCAACTTTGAGACTTATGATCCTTGGGTAAATGCCTGGCTGGAAGTAACCATCTATCCTACGCACCAGGGCGTTTCTGTCGTAATTCGGGATATTTCTTCCAAAAAAGCATCAGAACAGCAAATTCAAGAATTCAATGAACGCTTCTCTCTCATTACCAAGGCTTCTCATGATGCTATTTGGGATTGGAATATCCTGACAGGTGAGCACTATTGGGGAGAAGGCTTCAATATGATCTTCGATGAAGAGGTAGCAGGAGTTCACATGGACCATAATCGATGGAAAAACCGAATCCATCCGGAGGATCGGGAGAGAATATCCCAACTATTGCTTGATATTCTGAGTGATCCAAATAGAAATTCATTTGAAGCAGAGTATAGATTTATCAAAACAAACGGAACAGAAATCTATCTGGTAGATAAAGGCACCGTAGTGAGAGATATGAATGGAAAACCTACCCGAATGGTCGGTGCCATTCAAAATATCACTCGAAGAAAAGCCTACGAGCAATCACTCAAAATCCTCAATACCGAACTCGCCAAATCCATCCGAGATCTGGAAATCTCCAATAAAGAATTGGAGCAGTTCGCTTTTGTGGCCTCCCATGACCTTCAGGAGCCACTCCGGATGATCACAAGTTTTCTCACTCTGATCGAAAAGCGCTATGCAGATGCCATCGATGAGCGAGGGCAGCAATACATTCGCTTTGCGGTAGACGGCGCTAAACGAATGCGGGAGATCATCTTGGATTTGTTAGAATTTTCCAGAATTGGGAATGTCACCGAGGAGAAGAAATTGGTGAGTGCTGCAGACCTTGTTAATGAGGTTTTGATCGTACACAAGAAGACCATCCGTGAAAAACAGGCTGTAGTTCATGTCGCCGAACTTCCTGAAATTCTGTGCCACCCAAATTCCATCATGCAGGTATTTCAAAATTTGATTTCCAATGCACTCAAATACCATGAAGGGAATCATCGACCAGAAATTTCGATTGAATGCTTGGAGAAAAAAGACAGTTGGCAGTTTAGCGTCAGTGATAATGGAATCGGGATTGAAAAAGAATATTTGGAAAAAATATTTGTGATTTTCCAACGCCTGCATCAAAAAGAACAATACTCGGGTACAGGTATCGGCCTCGCGATTTGTAAAAAGATCGTGGAGTTTCACGGAGGCAAAATCTGGGCACAATCAGAAGTTGGCAAAGGCAGTACATTTTTCTTCACAGTTAAAAAACAATGAAGATGAACCTGTCAAAATTGAAAGATTCAGTTTTGGATTTTCTGTCTGCCTATCCAAAAATCACAGGACTGGGAGTCTTTTTGGGAGTCTTATCACTTTCGCTTTACCTTTCCTATACAGAATACCAAGTCCGCATCTCCAATGAAGAACAGCGGGTCAAAGCTCGACTCAACGAACTTCAAAACTCAGTTTTGTTTTCCATAAGAGATGGTATTTCCGCCACAAAAACCCTTGGATACCTCGCGCAGAATTTAAATGTGGTCGAAAATTTTGATTCGATTGGAAGGCAATTGATCGAAAATAACCCCCACATCGACGCCATTCAATACCTCGATTCAGCCACAATAGTCGCTGTTTTTCCTTTGGAAGGAAATGAACCTGCTATCGGCTACAACATTGCCGAGGATCAATTAAGAAAAGATGAAATTGAAGAAGCATTTCGCAGAAAAGAAACTTATTTCTCAGGACCTTTAAATCTAAGGCAAGGTGGAGTCGGAATCGTGGGAAGATACCCGATCCTCAAAAAGTCAGGGGAATTGCAGGGGTTTTCCGCCGCAATCATCCGATTGGAAACACTTATCCAAAATGCTGGATTGATCAATTCTGAAGAAAATCCCATTGCCATTCAATTTTCAAAAGTCGATTTAAAGACTGGAATTCTTACCCCATTTTTACCCGAACCGGGAAAATCGGCTTACACAGGATCCAAAGCGAGCTTACTCATTCCTGAAGGTAATTGGGAATTATCAGTCCAGCTCAAAGAGAGTCGAGCTTTAAGAGAAACACTACCCGGAATCATTCTGAGGTGTATTTCTGCGTTATTCTTTGGTATAATTGCCTGGAGTTTTGCGTTGATTCCGAGCGTACTCCGCAAAAAAGTAGCCGACCAATCCAAAGACCTTCAGTTAGCCAATGAGCGTTTTGAGTTAGCAACAAAGGCGACCTCTGATATCATTTGGGATTGGGACCTGAACAGCAATCGTACTTTTCGATCAAGTAATTTCTTTCAGATATTCGGTTACACCCAAGACCAAAACTTAGGTAATAATGACTTTTGGGACAGCATCATACATCCAGAGGATGTAGACCTGGTAAGGAGCAATCTCAAGGAAGCATTGATCGGCTCAGGATCTTATTGGTCACAGGAGTTTAGGGTCAAAAAACAATCAGGAAGCTATTCCTATGTCTTGGATAAAGGATACATCATCCGAGACCCATCAGGAAAAGCCATCCGGATGATCGGTGCCACTCAGGATATCACAGACAGAAAACTTGCAGAACTGGAGATCATCCATACCAATGCCAAACTCACCTCTGCCAATGAAGAGCTAAAGGCATTTGCAGCCCTTGCTTCCCATGACTTGCGCGAACCGCTACGAATGATCAGTTCATTCATGGACTTGCTGGATAAGCGCTATGGGCAAAATTTGGATGACAAGGCCAAACAATACATTCACTACGCCAAAGATGGGGCAAAACGGCTCACACTGATGATCAATGACCTTCTGGATTATTCCAAGGCAGGTTTTGACCTCAGTCAATTGGAAAAAGTTGACCTCATGGAATTGATCCGGGAAGTAGTTGAGCTAAAATCAGATATCGTGAGAAGCACACACGCCACGATCACCTATGAAAACCTACCTCAGGTAATGGGAATAAAAGTTCCCCTGAAGACCCTATTTCAAAACCTGATTGGAAATGCCCTCAAGTACCGATCCATCGAAAGACATCCGGAAATCATCATCCGATCAGAGGAAAGCAAAGACTTCTGGAAATTCAGTATTGAGGACAATGGAATCGGAATTGAATCTGGATCCTTGGAAGATATTTTTGGAATCATGAAACGACTTCATTCCTCCGAAAAATATCCGGGTACAGGGATGGGATTGGCTACTTGTCGAAAAATCGTCAGCCAATTCCATGGGAAAATCTGGGCAGAGTCTACCCCTGGGCAAGGAAGTAAAATGATATTTACCTTAAAAAAATTATGAGTCAGCACCCTTTTAAAATCCTTTTGGTGGAAGATAATCTTGGAGATATTTTACTCACCGAGGAGGCACTTCGTGAATGTAAATTTCCGACTGAATTAATCGTAAAAAAGGATGGAAATGAGGCACTTATATATCTGATTCGACAACAGAAAAAAGACCCATCCGAACTCCCCAACCTCATCCTTCTGGATATCAACCTGCCCAAAAAAAAATGGGCATGAAGTACTCGAAAGCGTCAAGAACCACCCAGATTTAAAACATATTCCAATTATCATCCTGACTACCTCTTCATCAGAATGGGATATTTTGCAAGCCTACCGCGAACACTGTAACTCTTACATAGTTAAACCGGTGGACGCGCAGGAATTTTTCAAAATCACTTCTGTCCTGGAAGATTTTTGGATACATACTGCGTCCATTCCCAACAAAAAATCATCTTCGTGAACAGCACAATTCAACCGTATCGTTTTTTACTGATTGAGGATAATTTTGGTGACTTTTTTCTCATCGAAGAATATCTAAGTGAACATTTTAAAAATCAGGATCTGATTCATGTATCCACTTTTTTGGAAGCTAAATCAGTGCTCGATCAGGAAAAGGTATTTGATGTAATTCTTTTGGATCTTTCTCTTCCTGATCACTCAGGGGAACAGTTGATCGTGGAGATCATCCAACTGGCTGGTGAAACTCCCGTAATCGCCTTGACTGGGTTCACCGACCTGGAATTCAGCGTCAAATCACTTTCACTAGGGATTTCAGATTACTTGTTGAAAGATGACATCTCTGCCGGGTTGCTATACAAAACCTTGATCTATGCCATCGAGCGAAAAAAGTTTATCGAAGAGCTTCAAAAATCAGAGCGGAAATACAGCAACCTTTTCCATCTCAGTCCACTTCCCATGTTTGTATGTGACCGTTCTACCTTTGATATTCTTGATGTAAACGAAGCTGCGATCGGGCATTATGGACTTTCCAAAGACGAGTTTATCGAATTGGGATTTCTTGACCTTTTTGTGGATGAGCCACCTATTTTGCAGAATGAAACATTGGAGGGAAAATTTTGTGACCGGTCTTCAGTAGCCAAGCATGTGAAAAAAGGGGGAGAAATCTTTGAAGTCGAGCTGGAGTCTTCCATGATTCAATACAATGAAGTGAGTGCCTGCCTGATTTTGATCAATGATGTGACTGAGAAAAACCAACATCTTGCCACCATAGAAAAGCAAAACGCAGCATTTTTGGAAATTGCTTGGATTCAATCACATGTCGTAAGGGCACCCCTTGCCCGACTAATGGGCCTGGTGAATCTTTTGATCGAAGAAGAAAAAATCCAAGATGAAGAGTCTGTAGGATTTTTACAGCTTATCCAGAAATCGGCCGAAGAACTCGACCAAATTGTGAGAGAGATCAGTAAAAAGACTGAATCCATTACCAGACCTGAGCTCTGAAATACAAGGGGAATTAGAAATATCAAACCTAATTACATTGATTATCAACTCGCCTAAAAGTATTTTTTAATTCACTTTACTAAAAAATTGATTTGGGATAGTTTGTTTTCGTATTTTGAAAATCAAGTTTTCAAACCCGAAATCAAATCATGACCGGAAAAACCGTTCTAATCACAGGTGGGGCCAGCGGCATTGGACTTGCCATGGTTAAAAAATTCGCCTCAGAAGGCTGCATCGTATTTTTCATCGACACCAATCATCAGGAAGGTACCAAAGTCCAATTGGAAGAGCACGAAAAAGGCTATCGTGTAAAATTTTTGGAAGGCAGCATCACGGATTACAGCCAATTGGAAAAGTTGATTCATTCTATTCCCGGCAAATTGGACGTATTAATCAACAATGCCGGGATTTCTCACATCGGAAAAGTTGAAAACACCACAGAAGAGGATTTTGATCGGGTATACCAAGTCAATGTCAAGGGCATGTTTAATAGCATCAAAGCTGCCCTTCCCAAATTGAAAGAAAACGGAGGAGGCTCCATCCTCAATATGTGTTCAGTAGCTGCAACCATCGGGATTCCGGATCGATTTGCCTACTCCATGACCAAAGGTGCGGCCCTCTCTATGACCTTGAGTGTGGCTAGGGACTACGTGGCTGACGGAATTCGCTGCAATTGTCTCTCTCCGGGAAGGGTGCATACGCCATTTGTAGATGGGTTTTTGGCAAAAAATTATCCGGGCCAAGAAAAGGAGATGTTTGCCAAACTTGCTGCTACCCAACCTGTCGGAAGAATGGGAACACCTGAGGAAATCGCAGAATTGGCTTTTTTCATCAGTTCAGATGCTGGAAGTTTCATCACTGGAGCAAACTTCAACATTGACGGAGGTTTTATGGGCCTCAAAATGTAAGTCATTTTAATTCAATATTAATTCAAACCTAAAAGACCTATAAACAATGAAATTGATACGATTTGGTGCCGAAGGCGCTGAAAAACCGGGAATCCAAGACCACACAGGAAGAAATCTGGATTGTTCTGCCTTTGGAGAGGATTGGAATGAATCTTTTCTGGGTTCAGATGGACTCCATAGACTGGCTGAATGGCTCAAAGTGAATCAGGATTCCCTTCCGGAAGTACCTGCAAGCGCTCGCATCGGATCACCCGTTGCCAGACCTTCCAAGATCATCTGCATTGGTTTGAACTACCGAAAACACGCCGAGGAAGCAGGAATGGCTGTTCCCGAGATCCCAATCATTTTTATGAAAGCCAGCTCCTCACTATGTGGACCATTTGATCCGATCTATATTCCGAGAAACTCCGTGCAGACAGACTGGGAAGTGGAACTAGCGGTGGTCATTGGCAAGCGAGCCAAGTACGTCAATAAAGAGGATGCATTTGACTACATCGCAGGATACTGCCTTCACAACGACGTGAGCGAACGAGATTTTCAACTACGCCATGGGGGCCAATGGGTGAAAGGCAAGAGTGCAGATCACTTTGCGCCACTGGGTCCCTTTCTGGTGACCAAAGATGAGATAGCAGATCCTCATCAGCTTAGACTTTGGCTAAAACTCAACGGGGAAATCCTACAAGACAGTACTACTTCGGATTTGATTTTTGACATTCCGACTTTGATCGAACACCTCAGTCAATACATGACTCTTCTACCGGGTGATGTCATCTCCACAGGTACTCCGGCTGGTGTAGGGATGGGGCTAAAACCATCTCCCCGATATTTGAAACACGGAGATACCGTGGAATTGGGAATCGAAGGCCTGGGGATTAGCCGTCAAGTTGCCGTAAACGATCCAGAAGCATGAGAATAGACAGCCATCAGCATTTTTGGAATTACGATCCCAAGAGGCAGGAATGGATCAGTGAGGAAATGAGCCGAATTCGGAAAAATTTCACTCCTGGAGATCTCTATCCTCTTCTTCAAGATGCCAAGCTGGATGGTTGCGTAGCCGTACAGGCTGATGAGAGCCTCAGGGAGACTGATTTCCTTTTGGATCTTTCCGCTCAACACGAGTGGATTTTAGGTGTAGTAGGATGGGCAGATTTGGGAAAAGACGACTTGGACCAAGTACTAGATCACTATGCCTCTCAGGAAAAATTGGTAGGTTTTCGGGAAGTACTTCAAGCCAAAGACCCTAGGTATATGCTCCGGGAGGAGTTTGTCAGAGGCATGCATAAACTCAAAGAACGAGATTTTTCCTATGATCTTTTGCTTTTTCCTCAGCATTTGGATGCTGCTTTGGAGTTGGTCAAAAAATGCCCGGAACAGCGAATGGTCATCGATCACTTGGCAAAACCACTGATCAAAGACGGGGAATGGAAAGAGTGGAAAAAGAAAATGTCCCCGTTGGCAGAGCGTGAACTTATCTATTGTAAACTGTCCGGGATAGTGACTGAAGCCGACTGGAAAAAATGGAAAACAGAGGACCTTCTACCCTACTTGGAAATCGTCCTCGAACTCTTCGGTCCGGAGCGACTCATGTACGGCAGTGACTGGCCCGTTTGCTTGCTGGCAGGAGAATACGAGCAGGTTTACCGCGTAGTAGATGACTTTACCAGTCAACTTTCACCTTCAGAAAAAGACCGAATCATGGGGGAAACTGCGATCGAGTTTTATAAGATCTAATCTGATGAATAGTAGAACAAAAACTCACATCCTATTGAAATATTGAACCTTATAACTTAAATCAGGAATTCAACTTTAAAAACGTTTGGACTCAGCCAAAGTGAAAACTGTGACTGAACACTGAACACTACTTATTGATCACCACTTTCCTTTTACTAACCTCTGCCTACCTCTATGAACCTTCACCTACAAGACAAAGTCATCCTTATCTCCGGCGGTGCAAAAGGAATTGGAGGGGCGATTACTCGAGGCCTTATTGAAGAAGGAGCTATTCCGGTGATTATTGATCCTTCTGAAAAAGAAGGAAATGAACTGATTGCACTGGCTAAAGGAAAAGTACTGCATCTTCCTTGGAGGCTTTTCTCAGCAGCCGATTGCCAAAAAGTAATTGAAGAAGCAATCAGATGTTTTGGAAGAATTGATGGCGTAGTCAACAATGCCGGAGTTAATGATGGCGTAGGTTTGGAGCATGGAAGTCCAGAAGCTTTTGCAAATTCCATCGCCAATAACTTACACCACTATTATTCTTTGGTTCATTTTGCTTTACCGGAATTGAAAAAAAACAAAGGTTCGATAGTCAATATTTCCTCCAAAACTGCCGTCACAGGACAAGGGGGCACATCCGGCTATGTGGCTGCCAAAGGCGCCCAACTCGCCCTCACCCGAGAGTGGGCTGTCGAGCTTCTCCCTTACCAAATCCGTGTCAACGCAATCCTACCCGCTGAAGTGTACACCCCTATGTATGAAAGCTGGATTCAATCTTTTGCCAATCCGGAAGAAAAACTGGCCGAAATCAGCAAGCGAATTCCGCTTGGAAAACGGATGACCAAACCTGAAGAAATTGCCTCCATGGCCATCTTTCTTCTTTCAGAAAAAGCCGCTCACATCACCGGACAGCATCTCTATGTCGACGGTGGCTATACCCATCTTGACCGATCCCTATGAACCAAAAACCTGCACTCGTACCCAAAAGCCTCCTCCTCCCCTTTATTCTAATCACCTCACTTTTTGCGCTTTGGGGATTTGCCAACGACATTACCAATCCCATGGTAGCCGCTTTCAAGCGGGTCCTGGAGCTCAATAACACTCAGGCCTCTTGGGTGCAATTGGCCTTTTATGGAGGTTACTTTACCATGGCTTTGCCTGCGGCATTTTTCATTAAAAAATACTCTTACAAAACAGGGGTATTGCTGGGATTAGGACTTTACGCATTAGGCGCTGTTCTTTTTTATCCGGCAGCAGCTTGGGAGAGTTATGGATTCTTTCTGGCAGCCCTATACATTTTGACCTTCGGATTGGCTTTTTTGGAGACCACCGCCAATCCTTATATTCTATCGATGGGGCCTGAAGCCACCGCTACGCAGCGGTTAAATCTCGCCCAAGCTTTCAATCCCATGGGAGCCTTGGCTGGTCTATTTGTGGCAAAAACATTTATCCTTAATTCACTCCAGAGCAACAATACCGATGAAAATGGTCAGTTGCTCTATGACACTCTGGATGCTGCCTCTAAGGCTTTGGTAAAAAGCAATGATTTGATGGTGATCCGAAATCCCTATGTGATTTTAGGCTTGGTCGTATTGGCGATTCTTGTTGTTATTTCTTTGGTCAAAATGCCTGAAAACAAAGATTCACACGGCAAAGTAGATTTTGGTCCTACTATGAAGAGGCTAGTAAAAAACAGAAACTTTGTAGAAGGCACGCTGGCACAGATGTTTTATGTCGGTGCACAGATTATGGTCTGGACCTACATCTATCAGTATGCTGAGTCTATTGGGATCACTACCTACCATGCGGTAAACTATGCTTACGCATCTTTGGGAGTCTTTTTGGTGGGGCGTTGGGTTTGCACCGCATTACTGAGAGTGATGCCCGCTGCCAAGCTTCTTTCCGGCTTTTCGATTTTAGCCATGGCTTTTACACTTGGCGCCATTTTTCTTCCCGGTATGACAGGTTTATACAGTTTGGTCGGAATCAGCTTTGCGATGTCCCTGATGTTTCCAACCATCTATGGAATTGCGCTGGAAGGCCTTGGAGAGGATTCCAAATTTGCGGCAGCGTTCTTGGTAATGGCTATAGTGGGAGGAGCCATCATGCCCACCCTTCAGGGAATGGTATTGGACTTAGGAGGTACCGGCTACACCGATGTGATCATTTTGGGAGTTCCTGAGGTAAATTTCTCTTTTGCTTTGCCGTTGATTTGCTTTCTGATGGTTTGGCTCTTTGCGATAAGGGTGAAAAAGTTGGGAAGCTAGGAAGTAGGGAAGTCAAGAAGTTAATTACGCTCACGCTTTAGCGTGGTATATAAGTTGTTAGAACCCGGAAACGAACTTCAATCCTCTTTAAATAAAGCTGAACCATTGAAAATCATAATTGAAGTTCTTCTAAACGTCGTAAATCAAAAATCGTAAATCGTACTTCAATGCAAACTTTCCTTCTCATCTGCGACTTAAAAGACGAACCAGAAGCCATACAGGCCTATGTCGATTGTCATAAGGCTGTTGCTCCGGAAATTATAGAGAGTATTCGCGTTGCAGGAGTGCTACAAATGAGCATTTACCGTTGGAAAAACCGATTAAGCATGATCCTGGTGGCGGAAGACGGATTCAGTTTTGAAAAAAAAGCAGCATTGGATCAAGCCAACCCAAAAGTTCAGGAATGGGAATCATTCCTAGGTCAATTCCAAACCAATCTTCCAGGTACACCCCCCAATTGGCGCTGGGCGCTTTGTGAGAAGATTTTTGAGTTTAAGGCGGAGTAGGATATGGTATTGAATAAATGAGTGATTGGGTTATTGGGTTCAGATCATTACGCTATTCTTCCAAGTGACGGATATACCCTTGATTTTGGGCTGAATACTTCGACTTCGCTTAGCTCAGCAGGCTGTAGGAGACCAGAAATTGGCATCTCCTAGTTCATTTGAACTTCGAAGTAAGCAACCTGCAAAGCTCCATGCATCCAAAGATTTGGTAAATAAGTATATAAAACACCTAAAAAGCTTGCTGCTATAAAAATCAGCTGAGTAAGCGTTAAGTTGTAATTATTTTCTAAAATCATCCATCGTAATTACCATTTAATGGTATCGATGTAAATCTTGAATTTGAAAAAAATGAAAAAACCCATTCTAACCTTGCTTATCGGCCTATTTACAATTATGGCATTTGCCCAAAATCATACTCTCCCACTTTGGCCAGGTAATCCCCCTCTCCAAAATGCATCTGACCTAAAAGAAGAAGCTACCCAACAGGGAATCCTGAGAATTGCAAATGTCCAAACGCCCACTATCGAAGTGTATTTACCTACCAAACAGATTGCCACCGGAGAGGCAGTAGTGATCTTCCCAGGTGGTGGATACGGGATTTTAGCGTATGATTGGGAGGGAACGGACTTTGCCAAGTGGCTGAATGCTCAGGGTATCGCCGGGATCGTGGTAAAATATCGCCTTCCTATCTCCAAATCACTTACTGACGCGAAGGAAGTGCCCTTGATGGATGCACAACGAGCGATTCGTTTGGTAAGAAAAAATGCAGAAGCATGGAATATCGATCCGACCAAAGTGGGCGTAATGGGTTTTTCTGCAGGAGGACACTTAGCTTCCACACTCAGCACCCAATACAACCACGAAGTAAATCGCCCTAAAGATGAGATAGATGCAATCGCTGCCAGGCCTGACTTTTCGATTTTAGTTTATCCTGTGATCTCCTTTCGGGATGCGGCCGTTCATTCAGGTTCAAGAAAAAATTTAGTCGGTGAGCATGCCTCTCAGGAACTGATGGATCGCTTTTCCGGAGAACTTAATGTAAATGCCCAAACCCCACCCACATTCTTGGTGCATGCTCAGGACGATAAAGGCGTTCCCATCGAAAACTCACTTTTGTACTACCAAGCACTTCACAAGCACGGGGTGAAAGCCTCACTCCACATCTACCCGACTGGTGGACATGGCTTTGGGTTTGGTTTGGGAAAAGGTGCCGTCGAAAGTTGGAGAGAAGTATTGCTTACCTGGATGGATGAAACGGTAAAATAAATCCCCTTCCTAGTGGATTGTGTGTAAAGGGGAAAGAGAAAAAACAAATTGAATCAATCACTTACTAACAAAAAAGAGGCTCCTTTCGGAGCCTCTCAGCGAAACAGTCAAACCGGACTATTATCTCACTACGTTTTCTAATGTGGCTAAGTAAATCCACTTTTGATCTCTTGAATTGAGGCCGGCATTGACTGCCGCTCGTTGTTCTGCCGTCTGATTCAAATCCTCATAGGCCTGAGCATTGAAAAACTGCATGTAATCCTTATACAGATTTACCGTCAGATGGGTTGACTTGGCTTCCGATCCAAGAGGTAAAGCTGACCTCAAAAAACTCCAATGTCCCATCATTCCTTGATTAATTCGATTTTGATGAATCGGCTTAAACACCTCGATTTCTGCCTTTTCATAATCACCAAATCTTCCTTCCACTGCCTTCATCAAGTCAAATGAGGCCAAAACCCCAGGTTTAAACTGAAAATCATCCGCCGTCAACGCCAACTGCTTCATATACAATCTCATCGGAGCATCTTTGACAGACAGCGCTTGCTGAAAAAGAGTCCTCACCTGAGCATCTGTCAAGTGTGGATAAGCAATTTTGGTGTAGGCTACCATTGTTTCTTCTTCCAATCCATTCATCATATGGACCGGATTTTTGAAATACGTGACCATGATGTACTGGAAATCGCCATGATCAGCACCATTTTGTAGCCTCCAAATATCCCAACCATTGATCAATTGATCATTGAATGCCTGCCGGTAGACTTTTTCCATGAGATCTTTAAACTCGATGTAATCAAAAAGCTGGTCTTTCTCCACCTTGATGAACTCGAATACCATGTACTGAGTTTGCTGGGCCTTGAGGATATTTACCCAAAGCAACCCACAAACAACCAAAGCTAATGTCTTTTTCATAGTATGTTTGGGTTTAGGGTTAAATGCGCTTGGAATAATTTAAAAAAAATATTTCGAAAAAATCAATTTTTCAGAATAAAAATAATTTTAAATGGCATTTAGCCAAAAATACTTTTATTCAAGAAAATGGAATCAAAAATAGAATTTTGTTAACATTCTTTGGAAAAGCTTAGTATTTTACCAATCAAAATCAAAAAATTATGAAGGGACTATCGAGAAGAGATTGGTTAAAATCAGCTTCATTGACAAGTGGATTAGCACTTTTGGGCGGCAATGGAATTGTTTCTTCGCTCAGTGCTGAAGAAATCAGGAAGTTTAACCCGAGACCTTTGGCAGGTCCGATTCGCCTCGGATCCAATGAAAATCCTTATGGTCCTTCTGAATCCATGAGAAAAGCGATGGTGGCTGCATTTGAAAACAGTTGCCGTTATCCATGGACCTACAATGCCTCCTTAGTCAAGATGATTGCTGAAAAAGAAGGAGTTCCGGAAGATTATATCGTGCCGGTAGCAGGATCTACGGAGGGACTGAAAGTAGCTGGAATCACCTTTGGGCAAGGGGGTGAAATCATTACTTGCGCTCCAACTTTTCTCTCGATGATGGAATACGCGGAGCTATGGGGTACTGATATCAACTGGGTTTCACTGACCAAAGACCTGGATTTTGATTTGGATGAAATTGAAAAACGCGTTTCCACAGAAACCAAACTCGTCTTCCTATGCAATCCCAATAATCCCACCGGAAAGCTACTTCCTGCTCGAAGAGTCCTCGATTTCTGTGAGACCGTCAGCAAAAAAACAGTAGTCTTTAGCGATGAAGCTTATTACGATTATATCACGGAACCAAACTATCCTTCGATGGTAGAATTGGTCAAAAAGGGTCATAACGTCGTGGTTTCCCGAACACTTTCCAAAGTCTATGGACTGGCTGGAATCCGATTGGGATACCTTATCGCCAAGCCGGATCTTGCTACCAAACTGAGAGACCGAGTGGTAGCGAACACCAATATTATGGCTATCGAGGCAGGAAAAGCAGCCTTATTGGACAAGGAATTTTATCAGTTTTCACTTAAGAAAAATGAGGAAGCCAAAAACCTCTTAATCCAAACACTCAACGAACTCAAGCTTCCATACTTAGAATCCCACGCCAATTTTGTCTTTTTCCAGTCTGGAAGAGACGTGTCCGAACTCGGAAAAACGATGGCCCAAAAAGGATTTATCGTGGGCAGGCCTTTCCCTCCTCTTAACGATTGGTGCCGGGTATCTACTGGGACTATTGAAGAAGTTCAGCTTTACAACCAAGCCATCAAAGAAGTACTGGGCTGATGCTAGACAGAAACTTAATCCTCGAGAACGAAACAGTCCTGCTGAGACCTTTGTCCCGGCAGGATTTTCCTTTTTTGCAAAAACTAAGTGCTGAATCCAACATGTGGGTCTATTTTACGCATGACCTTAGCCTTCCTGAGGATTTTGAACAATGGGCAGCAGGTCATTTTTCCGAGGATCGCCTGCAATTTACCGTCATCGAAAAAGCAAGCGGCCAAATCGTAGGTTCGACGGCGTTTGGAAATTACTTCCCACGAGATCAACGGATCGAAATCGGCTGGACTTGGCTGGGTAAAGCGTACCAAGGAAAAGGAATCAATCCAGCCATGAAAAAGGTCATGCTGGATTATTGTTTTGAGGTGCTGAAAATGAAACGGGTAGAAATTAAAACTGATGTGCTGAATATTCCTGCCAGAAAAGCGCTTCAACGAATCGGGGCCACTGAAGAAGGGGTTCTAAGAAGTCATACCCTGATGACTCATGGACGGCGTAGAGATACGATCTACTATAGTTTTTTGGAAGGAGAATGGATGATTGTAGGAAATATGGGATAAAGTAAATAGCGAATAAGTGATGAAGAAATCGGGGGAAATCAATTCTTACTGCATTTGAAAAATCATTAATCAACCCCAAAAATATTGGCCACCTGGCCGAGGAATTTAACAAACCATTAAGGTTCATTAAGAGAATTAAGACCGCAGAATAAAATTCCTGGCACAAGGATAGTCTAGGATTACCGGAGGAAAGCGGAGCTCTTCATTTCCTTGATCATTTAAATGATTATCCGCTTTTCTACAAGTAACGAAATAAGATAAGGGTGAAGTCCGATTTTAGGTGTTGTGGACTGTCGTCTGTGGTCAGTTAACGAATATCTGCGATCTTTAGAGCCGAAGACCTACTTAGAGGTAAGATTGCGGATATTCATAATCTTCTAAATATTTGATTATTTCCATTGTAAACAATTGATCTTCGAGGTGGAGTGATCAATTTTTCTAAAGGCGATTTCTTTGATTAGGAGATTGAAAGAGTAAGTGATTAAGGAAAGAGCGATTGGAGATTGAATGAGCAGAAAGTTAGAAAAATCCGAGTTGAAGAGGATTCGACTCCAGACTTGGCTCAAGCACCTGAATCTGATCTTCGGGGATCCGATGTATAAATTGGCGAAGCAAATAATAGGTTTCTGGAACAAGTGGTACCATTTCCAAATCCTCAGACACAATCGAATCCTTTTCCAAAAAGCCATATTTGGCCAAAATGCCCCCTTGGAATAGACAGGCAGCTTTTTCCCCCTCTTTTCTACCTGGTAAAGTAATCAACAGTTCTTTCTTGGCACCCTTTATCCGATTGATACACTCCTCCGCTCGTTGGTTATAGTCCGTGGGATTTTCCCCCGAACCACATGCCCCTTGACAGGATGTATCCTGTACTACCGCACAGGTAACTGCCCGAAGTCCACAAAGTTTTTGACACAATCGATACACTTCCACGGCTTCCATTAAAAATTGTCTGGCTTCCTCTGACGAGAAAAATGTCTCCAAAGGCTTCAGATTTTTGGTGACTTTGGAAATTTGAAACCGATAAAAACCCGAGCCATCTTGGTAATGAAACAGGCCCCAAAGGGTTTTGGGCATTTTCATGGCTGAATTATACTTAGGCCACAGACGCTTGATTTCGAGTGTTTCAATGAGCAGAGCCATAAATTCCGAACCGGTCAATTGCCAGTGTACATCCACTACTTCCGACTTCAGTAGTTGCTTAAGCTGAGGGAGGACATTACCTGAAAAATGACCCTTAAACCTCTCCTTGATATTGTTCGCCTTTCCCACATAGATCACCTTGCCCTTGTCATTGAGCATGTAGTAGACTCCGCAGGATTCGGGAAGCTGACGAAATTTACTCAATGGAAAAAGGGGTGGAAGGAAAGAATTAACCGCATTTTTTTTGAGTGAAGCCTGAATGATTTCGGGCTTTTGCTGAATCATCCGATCAAATAATAAGGCCGTAGCCTTTGCGTCTCCCATAGCGCGATGTCGAGCGAGAATGGGAATCTTTTGTTGCTCACAGATTCTTCCCAAACTGTAGGAACCCAAACCCGGGAATATTTTTCTGGACAGCCTAACCGTACAAAGCTTAGGAGAATCCAGCTCCTTCCCAACTTTCAAAAAAGCTTCTCGGATAAAGCTGAAATCAAAATTAACTTGGTGTGCGACAAACACTCTCCCCTGGAGAAGTTCAAAAAGTTCATCCGATATCACTTCAAAATAAGGAGCATCTTTCAGCATGTAAGAGTCGATTCCTGTCAATCCTGTGATGTAGGCAGGTACTGCCATTCTGGGATTGATTAAGGTTTGATACTCTTGGATAACACGTTGTCCATCATGAATGACCACTGCGATTTCAGTGATTCCACCTCCCTTGGGGTTCCCTCCTGTGGTCTCGATATCAACGATGGCATATTCCATGGCCTAAAGATAAATGCTTCGAGGAAAGAAGAGTTGATATCGACAAAGGTTGTCAGGTTTGGCAGGTTATAGGGGATATCAAGTTATCTGGTTATCGAGTTATCTAGTGGTTTGGTTCTCAAGGTTGGATACTTTTCTGCCAAGCTTTGAGTACTTGAGCGCCGAAAGTCTCGAAATCGAATGGTTGCCAAGATTAATATCTTTCTCATTTGAGCGTTTGAAAATGCACTAAGAGTCAATCAGAAAAACAGCTACCCATGAATAGCTTGTAGACCTATTCAACAACATGATAATAACTTGAGCAGCTAACTTAGCAACAACTTTAGCAGACAACCCGACAACAGCTTTAGCAGACAACTTGACCACAACCCTTCGGCAGGCAAGACTCAATTAAGCTCAAAAAGTCACCTTTTCACATACATTTCAATCAACTTTTCGGCACAACGCTCACCATCCATAGCCGCAGAAACAATACCACCTGCGTAGCCTGCACCCTCTCCGCATGGAAATAGACGCTTGATCTGTGGATGTTCAAATGATTCTTTGTCCCTTGGAATTCGCACAGGAGAGCTAGTTCGACTTTCTACCCCAATCAGCTGTGCTTCGTTGGTCAGGTACCCCTTCATTTTCTGTCCAAAGGCTTTGAATGCCATGGCCATTCGGGCAGAGATAAAATCAGGCAGTACTTCCCGCATTTCCACAGATTCCAAACCCGGCTGATAGGAAGTATCCAACAAGGAGGAACTTACTTTTCGATTTACGAAATCCACCATCCGTTGTGCGGGAGCCACTTGAGTTTTCCCACCCATCTCCCAAGCTTTTTTTTCTACCTCAGCCTGAAAATGCATGGCAGCAAGTGGGCCGTACTTCTGAAATTGAGGCAAATCCTCCAATTCTACCGATACGACCATACCTGAATTGGCAAATTTGCTATCACGACGGCTAGGACTCATACCATTGACTACAAGTTCGCCGGGTGAGGTCGCTGCAGGCACAATAAATCCCCCCGGGCACATGCAGAAGCTAAAGACTCCCCGCTGCTTGCCTTGGTAATCGGTCTGCTGCACCAATGAATAAGCAGATGCAGGTAAATAAGGTCCTCGGTCAATTTCACAGTGGTATTGAATTCTATCGATCAGATTTTGGCTGTGCTCTATTCTCACTCCCAAGGCAAAAGGCTTAGCCTCGATGAGGACTTTTCGATGATGTAACAGATGGAAAATATCTCTGGCAGAGTGGCCTGTAGCCAAGATTACGCCTATTCCTTTGATCTTTTCGCCTGTGTGAGTGATGACTCCTTTGATTTCATTTTCTTCTAAAATCAAATCCTCCACTCTGGTCTCAAACAAAATTTCTCCTCCTGCATCCAAAATGCTTTCCCGCAATTTGGCCACTAGGACCGGTAATTTGTTGGTTCCAATGTGGGGATGAGCATCCACCAAAATTTCCTCGGTGGCGCCGTGTGCCACCAAAATCTCCATGATTCGCCGGATATCTCCTCTTTTCTTGGAACGCGTGTACAATTTGCCGTCGGAATAAGTACCAGCCCCACCTTCCCCGAAACAGTAATTGGAATCCGGATTTACAATTCCTTCTTTATTGATAGCCGCAAGATCACGTCTACGAGCCCGCACATCTTTTCCTCTTTCGATTACGATTGGCTTTATTCCCAATTCAATCGCTCTAAGCGCTGCAAACAATCCTGCAGGACCGGCACCGACAATCAAGAGAGGCGAAGATTGACTTACATTTTTGTATTCTGGGAAATGATCCAATAGCGAACCCGGAGATTCATTGATAAAAAGTTCAGCTTCCACATTTACCAGTACTTTTCTCCCTCTGGCATCGATGGACCTTCTGGTTTGTCGTGCAAAGGTATAAGGAGTATCCACTCGGAGTCCTGCTTTCTTCAAAACAGAACGCTTAAAATTAGCCTCATCGTAAGCCTCTTCAGGGCTCAATTGAAGTGAAAAGGTTTTTTTCATAGTAAGGTATTTATCCTTAAATCTTTGCAAAGGTACAAGGTCAATGTATAGAACCTGAAAAATACATTAGAAAATCTACTACGAATTCCAATGCTGATTCCAAATTGAATTGAAAAAGCCTGCTACCAATTCAAAAGGAAAAGCCGCTTTTCTCAAAGCGGCTTTAGCAATATCCTGTTCGTAATTAAATGATCAAACTTATCTACCTCAGTTCATTCTATCCAAAACCTCAAACCGGGAAGAATTAGAAATGTACTCGGGCACCAAGGCTTTTAAGTGCCTTACCAAATCAGTCTCGTTATTTTTACCGATCAAATCTTGGAAAAGGTCTATTTGACCATCTATTTTATGGTAGGATGAAGGTTGAACCTGAGCGATTTTGATTTTGGGGTGGTGTGTGATTTTCACGGTTTCAAAATCATTAAGTAACTCCTCATAGAGCTTTTCTCCTTCACGAAGTCCGGTGAACTGAATTTTGATTTCTTTATCAACCTTTTTGCCAGACAATTGGATCATCTTTTTGGCCAAATCAAGAATTTTGACCGGCTCGCCCATGTCAAACACGTAAATTTCTCCTCCATTACCCATGATGCCCGCTTCGAGAACCAATTGGCAGGCTTCCGGGATCGTCATGAAATAACGTGTGATTTCTGGATGAGTGACTGTAAGAGGCCCACCATTCATGATTTGTTTTTTGAATAGCGGTATCACAGAGCCATTGGATCCCAATACATTACCAAAACGCGTGGTGATAAACTTGGTGTGAAATTTCTTGTGGTTGGTATCTAGGTATTCATTCAGAGCCTGAACATACATTTCAGCCGCTCTTTTACTTGCCCCCATGACATTGGTAGGATTTACAGCTTTATCCGTGGATACAAAAACGAATTTATCCACCTGAGAAAGAACAGCTAGATCAGCCAGAATTTTTGTGCCTATAACGTTGGCATGAACTGCCTCTTCCGGATAATTTTCCATCATAGGCACATGTTTATAGGCGGCCGCATGAAAGACCACTTCAGGCTTGCATTCCTTAAAGACCTCTTTCATTTTCTTCTTATTGCGAACATCACCCAGCACAACTTTAATCTTACAAGAAGGGTGGTGTTCTTTAAATTCCTGCTCCACATCGTACAGGGCGGATTCCGCAATGTCGAGCATGACCAAAAGTCGGGGATGGTAATGGGATATTTGACGACACAATTCTGAGCCAATCGAACCAGCGGCACCTGTCACCAAAATGACTTTGCCCTTCAGATCTTCTTCAATTTGAGGATTATCCAATAGAATCTGTTCTCTACTAAGTAAATCTTCGATTTTAATCTCGCGAATCGCGCCTGCCGTAAGTCCTCCATTAATCCATTGATCTACAGGAGGCACCATGGAAACGGACACGTTCAAACGGAGACATTCATCGATGATTTCATTCTTGCGCTGAACTGAAAAATCTCTTACTGCAATGATAAGATCTGTGATTTCAAACTGCCTCACTAAGTGCTCTAAATCTCCAAGCCCATGGTAAATCCTCTTGCCATCAATATTTTTCCCCTCCTTTTTCAAATCATCATCCAAAAAAGCAACTACGTTGACTTGGCTTTTGCTGTCCCGCTTGATGGCTTCTTGAGCAATTATACCTGCTTCACCAGCACCGAAAATGACAGCCTGACGAAAATCTTTTTGAACAAATCCGTTTTTCAGGTAAACAAAAAGCTCCTTAACCACCAGCCTGTAAAATACCAACATAAACAAGGCAGATAAACTGGCAATGATTAATACCGAAGTCGGAAGCAAAAAACGGTCATTCAAAAAACTCCCGTGGAAGAAGTTGAGAAATAAGAAAAGGATGAAATTGATGACTACCGTTTTGAAAATGTTTGATCCATCTCTAAAGCCGGTGTGGCGTACTATGCCTTCATAACTTCGGGTATTTTGCATCACCAAAAGTCCACCAACCATGAAGGTAAAGCTTCCTGCAAATGCGTCATATTCCTCGATAAGCTCCAGTTCAAAATTAAAACGGACGAGGTAACCAAATAAAGCGCAGTAAAAGAGAATTAAAGAATCCAGAGTTGCGATAATCCAGCGAGGAAGAATCTTAAGCTTCGATAAAAAATTCATAGTATAGGTTTTTTCAAATAGTCAAAATTTGCTGATAGGCTACTATTCATTCACATAATAGCTACAAAGTAAACAGTTTTTTTATTTTTCTTCAATTTTCCAAGAAATTATTGTGATATTCTAAACACAGCATATTCCCGGACTTTTATGAAAGTTAATTCTCGATTAAACTTTTTGGAATTTGATTTACATATACGGTATAGTATATAGTTCCGGATTTATATAATACCCTTGTTTCCTTTAAATTTCCCAACTGTCGCTTGCCCTTGTTGACTTACCCCTTTTCCCATCAATACATTGAACAAAGTCACGAAGAGGATTTTTAAATCCAACAGAAATGAAAGGTGATCAACATACCAAACATCCAAAAGAAATTTTTCCTGCCAAGAAATTGCATTTCTACCATTTATCTGGGCCCATCCAGTGACTCCAGGCCTCACTAAATGCCTCCTCGATTGATCCGCATCATACAGCGGAAGATACTCCAACAGTAAAGGTCTTGGCCCCACTAGGCTCATATCCCCTTGAATGACATTGAGTAATTGTGGAAGTTCATCGAGTGATGTTTTTCTAATAATTCGACCCAACCGAGTAAGCCGCTCCCCATCCGCAAGGGGGATACCTTTTGAATCAAAAAGATCTGCCATCGTTTTGAATTTGATAATTCTAAAAATACGACCGTGCTTTCCCGGTCTTTCCTGGAGGAAAAAAGGATTCCCCCAAAAGTTAAAGCTGATCATCAACGTCAAAATTAAAAATACAGGTAAAAAAACAAGGAACATCAGGATTGCCAATCCTAAGTCTAGGATTCGTTTGCCGACATTGCTGTAGAACACTTTAATAAATTTTGCTAAACTCCTTTTCAATCATACCACAGATCAGTTTTTGATCTTCAAAAGTGAGGCTGACTGAGCTTGGCAAACAAAGGCCTTGAAGGAACATCTTTTCAGAAATGTTTCCTCCATAAAAAGGAGCAGATTTATATACTGGTTGCAGGTGAAGAGGTTTCCAGAGGAAACGGGTCTCAATCCCTGCTTTAAAAAGGACAACTCTAAGGCGGTCATTAGAAATCCCCGTCGCCTTATCATCAATCAAAATCGTAGTTAGCCAATAATTAGACTTGGACTCATCAGACTCTGTTTGAAAGGTAATTCCAGGCACACCTTCCAATAGATACCGGTAACGCTCATTGATCAGCCTCCTTTTTTCTATCCAGGATTCCAATTTTTCCAGTTGCGCCAATCCTATGGCTGCCGCCATATTATTCATTCGGTAATTGTATCCTATTTCCAAATGCTGATAAAATGGAAGGTCTTCTCTTGCTTGTGTGGATAAGTATTTAGCTCTTTCAATCAGGGTAGCATCATTGGAAAGCATTGCCCCGCCTCCACCTGTTGTGATGATTTTATTCCCATTAAATGAATAAATGCCCAATTTCCCTATCGTCCCACAATACTTTCCTTCATAGCAACTACCTACTGCTTCTGCAGCGTCCTCGAGGACGGGAATACTGTATTTGTTGGCAATATTCATGATTTCATTCATCTTAGCCGGCATGCCAAATAAATGAACCACGATGATAGCCTTAGGCTTTTTACCTTGCGCTATTCTACTCAGAATAGCATCTTCCAAAATTTCAGGATCGATATTCCAGGTGTCTCGCTCGCTATCTACAAAAACCGGTGTGGCTCCTAAATAAACGATTGGATTGGCAGAGGCACAAAAAGTGAAAGATTGGCAAATGACTTCGTCTCCTGGACCAATTCCCAATAAGACTAATGCCAAATGAAGTGCGGATGTTCCTGAGTTTAAAGCAACAGCTTGGTGAGACTTTACTTTTTTGGACAGCTTAGATTCGAATTTATGGATAAAGGAACCACTGGTTGCCAGATGACCGGAACTCATCACTTGTTGGATATACAAGTTTTCATTTCCATTAAAAACAGGAAAAGAAAGTGGTAGCATGTAGGACATTAATCGAAATGAATCTATAAAGCTTTAAACTTACTACTTACCTTACAAAAACCCAACCAATTCTACTTGGGCACTTCAATCATTTTACTCATGTATAAAATCTTTAATAAATATCAGCAATCTTATAGGTAGGTCATCAGCTCTAAAGATGCCGGATATTCGTCAACTTACCACAGACGACAGTCCATAGCACTACAAACAGGACTTCAAACTTTATCTTATTTGTTTAATGGGAGAAAATCGGATCATTAAAAATCTTTTTATTTCAAATCTTTTACCTAAGAATTCCATTCATTTATAAACCGTCTCACTAACCGTATCAATCAGCAAGCTAGGTCTGGTTTAAGCTAGTTCAGATTCATATTTCCTGACTCCACTGTTTGAGGCCCTACTTTCAATTTTATTGATTTATTAGCAGGCTTCGGATCCACAGCGAGTATCCTAGGAGAATTATTCACTTTTCTTCTGATAGATTTGAGCGTTAATACATCCAGTCTTGAACCGAGTAGCAATACCACAGCAGAGAGGATGGGCAAAACAAGGTTGTCTGCATAGCTACCTAAGGAAATCACCAAGCCAATCAATACCAGCTGAACAAATCCCAACAATAAGGCCACCTCATTGTGCTTCAATCCGGAACGCAACAAAAAATGATGAACGTGGCTTTTGTCCGCACTCATCGGGTGTTTGCCTTTGGAAAGCCTTTTCGTAAACACCCTGGCCATATCGTACAAAGGATAAATCATCAAGACTATTCCTATCGTAAATGAAGGTTCAAACTTCAAAAATGTCCCTTCTGCCAGAGAGGAATTGTATTCCATAAAGGCAATGATCAAACTGCCCAGGGAAAATCCCAGCGCCAAGGAACCCGTGTCCCCCATAAATATTTTTGCCGGATGCCAATTGAATACCAAAAAGGAAAGTACACCTCCCAATAAGGTAAAGCTTAAAACAGCCAAACTCTCCAAACCCTGAATATAAAACCAGCCCCCCAGCAGGGAAAGCGAAATTACTGCTACAGTACCTGCTAGCCCGTCCAACCCGTCTATCAGGTTGAAGGCATTGGTCAAGGCCAACAGGACAAAGGCACTAAATCCGTAACTGACCAACAAAGGCAACTGATCAATTCCCAAGAACCCATGAAATTCTTTGATCCGGATATCCCCCGCCACAATCACCAACAATACCGCGACGAGTTGACCCAAAATCTTCTGTTTAGCTGTGAGCTCAACCATATCATCTCGGAAACCCACAAAAAACATCAAGGCAATGGCACCAAGCAGAAACCGGATATCAGGCATTGGATACTGCCAACCCCAAATCGCCAAAGCAATGTAAGTAGCAGATATAAAGGCGATTCCACCCATGGAAGGAGTAAATCTCTTATGGATTTTACGTCCTCCAGGACTATCACCGATTTTTATCTTTTTCAACACCGCAATAACTATGGGTGTTAGTAAAAATCCTACTGAAAAGGAAGTGAGCGTAGCTAAAAGAAAATTCATGATTAGTTGGTTTTCAAACAATAAGGATCACATTTCAAGTTAATTTTTTACAATTATTATGCCTAATTTTTATAGAAAAAATAATTTAAGTACCATGTATTTGAAAAATACAAAATGAGTACAATTTCTATTTGAAAAACAAAAGGACAGTTTTAAAGGTCATTTTTTTGAATTTAAAAATTCCGACTGGTGATTTAAAAAAGATAGAATTTTTGGAGATGGATGGGTAAATGGATCAAGTTCAATTTTCAATGATCAATGACCAAATTCAATTTTCATGGAAAAACAGTCGGAATTCGATTCAGCAGAGAGGTTTCGATCATAGTGCTGAAAGCACGCCTTGTAATAGCCCAGCTTTTCAAAGCTGGGATTCAAAAAAAATACGGACGCCCGCGGCGCTGGCCCGAAATGATTGTTTGGAAACGTAAAGTCAGTGCCAGCGCAATGGCAATGGGACAATGATCAAGTTCAATTTTCAATGATCAAGTTCAATTTTCAAGGAAATTGGATCGCAGATTCATTCAGGCAGGATTTCACGAGTTGATTAATGTGGTGAATAGCAGAATTGGAAAACAATCAATTGAAGCGTGGCTTTAGCCCGCTCTTACCTGTCATCTCACCAACCTAGGCTTTAGCCAAATTTCCTGTTCGTATCAATTTGGGCTAAAGCCCAGAGAAATCAGCATTCCCTTCCTATCCTCCTCCTCCAACTGAAGTTGGAGGCAATTAAATAGAACTGAGCAAGGATCAATGACCAATGACCAAATTCAATTTTCAAGGAAAAACAGTCGGAATTCGATTCAGCAGAGAGGTTTCGATCACAGTGCTGAAAGCACGCCTTGTAATAGCCCAGCTTTTCAAAGCTGGGATTAAAAAAAAATACCGACGCCAGCGGCGCTGGCCCGAAATGATTGTTTGGAAACGTAAAGTCAGTGTCAGCGCAATGGCAATGGGACAATGATCAAATTCAATGATCAATGATCAAATTCAATTTTCAAGGAAATTGGATCGCAGATTCATTCAGGCAGGATTTCACGAGTTGGTTGATGTGGTAAACAGCTGGATTGGAAAACTATCAATTGGAGCGTGGCTTTAGCCCGCTCTTACCTGTCATCTCACCAACCTAGGCTTTAGCCAAATTTCCTGTTCGTATCAATTTGGGCTAAAGCCCAGAGAAATCAGCATTCCCTTCCTATCCTCCTCCTCCAACTGAAGTTGGAGGCAATTAAATAGAACTGAGCAAGGAGCAATTCTCAATGATCAATGGCCAATGAACAAATTCAATTTTCAAGGAAATTGGATCGCAGATTCATTCAGGCAGGATTTCACGAGTTGGTTGATGTGGTAAACAGCTGGATTGGAAAACTATCAATTGGAGCGTGGCTTTAGCCCGCTCTTACCTGTCATCTCACCAACCTAGGCTTTAGCCAAATTTCCTGTTCGTATCAATTTGGGCTAAAGCCCAGAGAAATCAGCATTCCCTTTCTATCCTCCTCTCCTCCAACTGAAGTTGGACTGAGCAAGGAGCAATGATCAATGGCCAATGATCAAATTTAATTTTCATGGAAAAACAGTCGGAATTCGATTCAGCAGAGAGGTTTCGATCATAGTGCTGAAAGCACGCCTTAAAACAGCTCAGCTTTTCAAAGCTGGGGTTCCAGGCCACAAAAAAAGCCTCCCTTTGCTGGGAGGCTTGTATTTAGGATCTACGACGGAAAGCTCGTTTCCACCATGGAATGTGTACTTCATCATGGTAGCCGTAGGAATTATGGCCGTAGCCATAGCCATAGCCATAGCCGTAACCATAGCCATAGCCGTACCCATAGCCTTTGTCCATGTGAATATCATTGAGGACACCATAGATTTTACTCACATTCCCTTTTTCTACGAGATTATTAAGGATCTGGGTATTCCCCTTCATCGAATAACCTTGTCGGAATACAAAGAAATTAACATCCGAAAAGGCAAATAATTCCTTAGTCTCTGACACCAGACCCACCGGTGGGCAATCAAATACCACGATCTCATACTCCTTTTTCACTTCCTGGATAATCTTTCCAAACTTCTCCTGTAGCAATAACTCCGCGGGGTTGGGAGGGATAGGTCCTGAAAGGATCACATCCAAATTTTCATATCCTGAAGATTTTACCACTTGTTTCCATGAAGTAGTTGAACTTAGCACGGTGGACATCCCAACATCATTCTTCAATCCAAACTCTTGGGCAATTTTTGGTTTGCGCAAGTCCAGGCCTATCAAAATCGTCTTTTTGCCCAATAAAGCAAAAACTGACGCCATGTTCATGGATACAAAGGTTTTTCCTTCTCCTGAAATGGAAGAGGTAAAGAGCAATGTCAAATTCTCTTTTTGAGGACTAAGGTAAGTCAAATCAGCTCGAAGAGAACGAAATGATTCAGTCACTGATGAGCGCGGATTGTTCAAAACAGGTATTGATTCTCCTGATATATTCCGACCAACCATACCGATCAGAGGAACTTTTATTTGGTTTTCCAATTCTTTAGGATCCTCAATCTTGGTGTTCAAAAAGTCTTTGACCGTGATAAAACCAATGGGAATTATCAGACCTATCAGTAACCCAAAAATTAAATTTCTGCTAGTATTTGGAGATATGGGACCCTGCCCAGATTTGGCGAAATCCAAAATTACATTGCTTGGCATATTGGAAGCCATGGTGATCTCCGCTTCGGCCTTTTTCTGAAGGAAATAAATGTAAATGTTTTCGTTTATCGAGAACTGACGCTGATAACCCAAGAGATTTCGCTCAGTTTCCGGTAGCTGATTGATATCCCTTTCGATCATTCGGATTCGATTATTCAGATCCGCCAGCACATTTTGGGTATTGGTAATGGCCGAACTTACATTTTCCTGAAGTGCATCTGTTGTATTTTTAATTCGCGCATTGATGTCACGAACCTGAGGAGTTTGGTCTGAAAAATTCGCCTTCAACCTGACCCGATCTGCTTGTAATTCCGAGAGATTTTGAACTAACGCACTTAGCAAAGGATCAGCCGTCCCCATGATGGATGGAGCTACCAATTCTCCTGTAGAACCTGTGCCTAAATAAGTTTTTAATGTCTGTAAATACTTAATATTCAGCTCGGTTTGACTTTTTTGCTTTTCAAGCTCCTGAAGACTTGAAAAAATTACAGACCCCTCTTGGGAAAGATTGAATATCTTATTTTCTGAGCGGTATTGTTGCAGTTTGTTTTCTGAACCCCGAAGTGAATCTGTGATCCCGCTAAGTTGTTGATCGATAAACCGAATGGTGTTTTGAGAAGTACGGTTTTTCTCATCCAATTCGCGTTGCAGATAGGTTTCCATTAAACCATTTAAGTAATCTACTCCCAATCGTCTGAGAGGGGTCTCCAGACTCAAAGTAAGAATGGAACTCTGCTTGTTAGATGGAGTTACACTCAGTGCTGAGGAATAAGTTAAGGCTAGTGAAGGAGTATCCAACAATCTGAAAAAGACAATTTCACCGGGAATTGCCGACACTTTATCTACCTTAAACTCAAAAAACTCGTGTGAAACCGTTTCCCCAAATTCATAGATGGACTTAGGAAGTAAAACCAAACCTGTACCAGTTTTAAAATTGGGGTCAGCTGGATTAAACAGCTGAAAACCATTCCCTTCTGTAGTCAATTCAAATCGATTTTCATCCAAAACTACTAATCGAAAAAGTCCACCTACTGCTTGCTTTCTTGAAAAATCTGCCTGAACTAAAACCGGGCTGTTCCCATAAATTTCAACCATTTTGTAGAAGCCCTCCTTGAAATATTGCACATTCAGGTTGAGCTTACCAATAGTGGAAATCGCCAAAGAGTAGGATTTCAATAATCCGATTTCATTCTCGATATTACTTCTTCCCTGAAGTCCAGAAAACCCGGCAGAACCAAAGATATCCGACCCCAAGGATTTATCATCATCTTTGATAATGAGGGTAGATTCTACTTTGAATAGTGGTGTAGTGAATTTATTGTAAAAATAAGCTGCCACTACTCCCAAAAAAGCAAAAATCAAAATAACAGGCCAATGCTGGAGATACCGAAACAGAATAACACGGAAATCCAACTCACTTTCCTGGCTTACCAAAAAAGGATTGGGTTGGTTAGAATTGACTTGGGGTGAATTCGGATACATAAAACAGAATTAACGGGTAAAGGTATTGATCAACAAAATAGCAGCGGTGAATACGGATACAAATAACGCAAGGGACTGAGATGCATTTTCACCTGCACCTACCTCCCGCACTTTCATCGGTTCGGCGTAGAGTTGGTCATTGGGTTGGATAAAATAAAACGGAGAGGCAACGATGTGTCGGTCATTGAGGTTGATCCGGTGCAGCTTGGTGCCTTCCGGATACTGACGGATCAGGAGTACCTCGTCGCGCTTGGCGATATTACTGAGATCACCTGCATTGGCAATGGCTTCGAAGATGGTCATTCGGTCTTGAAGCACGACAAACTTGCCAGGTCTACGGAATTCACCTAGGGCCGAATAGCGGATACCTCCGAGTTTGACCTTGACATAGACTTCGGAAGTGATGTAGGTCTTAAGCTTTGATTCAATTTCTACTCGCGCTTCCTCGATGGTTTTATCCTTTACCATGATGTCACCTACGATCGGCAGGCGGATATTTCCGTTTTTGTCTACCGTGTAGCCGGTCATGTAGTATATATCTCCGCCTCCCTGGCCCATTTGCATGCCCATCCCTGGGTTCCCTCTTTGATTGGAATTGGAAAAGCCATTTTCGATCAAATCTTGCACCGTCTGAATATTCACATCAATGATGTCATTGTATTGGAGCTTGTACTCGGGGATTACGTAGGTGATCAATTCCCCTTCTGAGATGGGTTTCTTTCCCTCCAGATTTTGAAGGTAGATGATTTTCTCGTTGGAGACACAAGACGCCAAGCCGGCGAACAGGATCAAAAAAAAGGCAGATTTAAGTGTATGATGCATAAGTAATCGAAAATACAGGGTAAAGCGCCCAAAATTAAGGCAAAATGGGTTTTGAAACAGCAAGGTTTCTGTATGAAGGTTGAATTTTAATTGTTTTTATTGAGTTGAACTAAATTCATTTTGATTTTCATCTTCGGAGTTGTTTATCGGGATGCAGTTGATTTAGATTGCGGTTTTACAGCATCAAATTAAACCTTAGTCACCAATTTTGAACCTCATCCCATAGATCTTTCCAAGCGGGATTTAAGGAGTTAATCAATTTCTCTTTCTTAATTCTACTTCCGCCCTTAATCTGCTTTTCCCTTACAATTGCCTCTTTTATCGAGTGAAAAGATTCAAAATAAACCAATTTGGAAATCTTGTATTTGAAGGTAAAGGACTTAGGATCAAGTCCTGATTTATGTTCAAAAACTCTACGAATCAAATCATTCGTCACTCCAGTATACAAAACAGTATTCGAAAAATTAGTCATGATGTAAATTACTCCACCTTTTTCCATTTTAGCTTTTTGGCTGTAAAAGTTGAAAGATTGCCCGCCTCTCGGCGGGCAGGCTTCGGGTGCCACGTCATCTCGAGAAGCGTAAACGTCATCGCGAGAAGCATGAACGTCATCACGAGCAGCTTATCCAATTAGTTTTGTTTAAACAGAACTCTACAGCTGCGAAGTGATCTTGATTTGGTTTATGAAAGATTGCTTCGGGTAATACGTCATCGCGAGGAGGCACGACGAAGCGATCTTAACCCTTGAAAAGATTGCTTCGGGTAGGCTGGCCTTTTTGATAACTACAATGACCGATTTCTACCCTCGCAATGACGATCACGTCATCGCGAAACGTCATCGCGAGAAGCAAAATGACACTTGAAATTTAGCCTAGAAGCTAACTGCGACTGCCTGTCCCGATTTTTTCGGGGAAGCGATCTTTTATAACACACACTAAAGATTGCTTCGGGTAAGACGTCATCGCGAGAAGCAAAATGACACTTGAAATTTAGCCTAGAAGCTTACTGCTTCGAAGCGATCTTTCGTGGTATTCAAGAAGATTGCTTCGGGTAGGCTGCCCTTTGTAATAACTACAATGACCGGTTTCTACCCTCGCAATGACGATCACGTCATCGCGAAACGTCATCGCGAGAAGCAAAATGACACTTAAAATTTAGCCTAGAAGCTTACTGCTTCGAAGCGATCTTAACCCTTAAAAAGATTGCTTCGGAAAGGGTGGCAATCTGCACAAATTCTATTTTTCCGTCTCTTCCCTCGCAATGACGGAATCGACGAAGCGATCTTAATCCAATGAAAAGATTGCTTCGGGTAAGACGTCATCGCGAGAAGCAAAATGACACTTGAAATTTAGCCTAGAAGCTTACTGCTTCGAAGCGATCTAGTCTTTAGGAATAGATTGCTTCGGGTAGGCTGCCCTTTGTAATAATCACAATGACCGGTTTCTACCCTCGCAATGACGATCACGTCATCGCGAAACGTCATCGCGAGAAGCAAAATGACACTTGAAATTTAGCCTAGAAGCTAACTGCGACTGCCTGTCCCGATTTTTTCGGGAAAGCGATCTTTCGTGGTATTCAAGAAGATTGCTTCGGAAAGGGTGGCAATCTGCACAAATTCTATTTTCCCGTCTCTTCCCTCGCAATGACGATGGCTACGAAGCGATCTTTGGTAAGTAAACACTAAAGATTGCTTCGGGTATCACGTCATCGCGAGAAGCAAAATGACACTTGGAATTTAGCCTAGAAGCTAACTGCGACTGCCTGTCCCGATTTTTTCGGGAAAGCGATCTTTTATAACACACACTAAAGATTGCTTCGGGTATCACGTCATCGCGAGAAGCAAAATGACACTTGGAATTTAGCCTAGAAGCTAACTGCTTCGAAGCGATCTTTCGTGGTATTCAAGAAGATTGCTTCGGGTAGGCTGGTCTTTGTTAAAATTACTACAAATGATTTCTACCCTCGCAATGACGAAAACTTCGAAGCGATCTTGGCAACTGGATGAGATTGCTTCGGGTATCACGTCATCGCGAGAAGCAAAATGACACTTGGAATTTAGCCTAGAAGCTTACTGCTTCGAAGCGATCTTTCGTGGTATTCAAGAAGATTGCTTCGGGTAGCCTGGACTTTGTAATAATTACAATTACGGATTTCTACCCTCCCGCCACAGCGGGCAGGCGCAATGACGATCACGTCATCGCGAGAAGCAAAATGACACTTAAAATTTAGCAATGAGGCTAACTGCTACGAAGCGATCTTAACCCTTAAAAAGATTGCTTCGGGAAGGGTGGCAATCTGCACAAATTCTATTTTTCCGTCTCTTCCCTCGCAATGACGATGGCGACGAAGCGATCTTAATCCAATGAAAAGATTGCTTCGGGTAGGCTGGCCTTTGAAATAACTACAATGACGGATTTCTACCCTCGCAATGACGATCACGTCATCGCGAAACGTCATCGCGAGAAGCAAAATGACACTTGAAATTTAGCCTAGAAGCTTACTGCTTCGAAGCGATCTTTCGTGGTATTCAAGAAGATTGCTTCGGGTAGGCTGGCCTTTGTAATAATCACAATGACCGGTTTCTACCCTCGCAATGACGATCACGTCATCGCGAAACGTCATCGCGAGAAGCAAAATGACACTTAAAATTTAGCAATGAGGCTAACTGCTACGAAGCGATCTTAACCCTTAAAAAGATTGCTTCGGGTAGGCTGGACTTTGTAATAATTACAATTACGGGTTTCTACCCTCGCAATGACGATCACGTCATCGCGAGAAGCATGAACGTCATCGCGAGAAGCAAAATGACACTTAAAATTTAGCCTAGAAGCTAACTGCGACGAAGCGATCTTAATCCAATGAAAAGATTGCTTCGGGTAGGCTGCCCTTTTTGATAACTACAATGACGGATTTCTACCCTCGCAATGACGATGGCGACGAAGCGATCTTTCGTGGTATCAAAAAGATTGCTTCGGAAAGGGTGGCAATCTGCACAAATTCTATTTTCCCGTCTCTTCCCTCGCAATGACGATGGCTACGAAGCGATCTTTGGTAAGTAAACACTAAAGATTGCTTCGGGTATCACGTCATCGCGAGAAGCAAAATGACACTTGAAATTTAGCCTAGAAGCTTACTGCTTCGAAGCGATCTTTCGTGGTATTCAAGAAGATTGCTTCGGGTAGGCTGGTCTTTGTTAAAATTACTACAAATGATTTCTACCCTCGCAATGACGAAAACTTCGAAGCGATCTTGGCAACTGGATGAGATTGCTTCGGGTATCACGTCATCGCGAGAAGCAGAGTATATTAAAAATTATATTTGATCTAAAAGTTCATTGATGGCTGAATCAGAAATGTTTGCCTGATTTGATTTATCATAAATAGTAAGTAAATGAACCTCTTCCTTTACTATCCTTACATGAGTAATTAAGCGTCCACCCCCACTTTTCCCCTTTCCCTTACTTGTTATGGCAATTCTGATTTTATAGCAATTTTTTAAGAGAGGAGTTCCAAGTTTAGGATTTTCCTTCAATTGAGAAACAAGCACAAAAAGGTCAGATTTAATTGAAGGATACTTTTTAAAAAGTCTTTTTAACTCTTTTTCAAATTGGGAGGTAGGAATGATTTTATAACTCATCCAACACTTGCTCAATGGTTTTGGGTTGAATCTCACCATTTTCAATGGCAAGAGATTCCTTGTACCCTTTTGCAATGCCCTTCAAAATTCGTGTTTCTTCAATTCTCTCAGAAAAATCAGAAAAACCAATGAATTTCATTTTCATCGCTTTAGCAAAAGCCTTTAAAGCAGTTAGCTGCTCTTCATTTTCAATTTTTATGTTTGCAACTTTCATAATTCAAATGTAAGGATTTTAGATGTGCTTTACTTATCCGCTTTTTCTACGTCGACTTCAAGGATAGAAGTTCAAAAATTATTGAAAAAGTTTCAAGCCTAATTTTTAGAAAAAAGATCTGATTACCAACAGGAAACAACTCAAAACCGACTTTAACTTAAAAACCTATTTTACTAAAGCGATTACCAAAGTTGCAGGTTATCCCACAAATCTTCCCATCCAGGATTAACTGAATTAATCAGATTTTCCTTCTTTTTCCTACTTCCTCCTTTGATCTGCTTTTCTCTAGCTATGGCCTCTTCGATTGAATGAAAAGATTCAAAGTAAACCAACTTGGTGATTTTGTACTTGGAAGTAAAGGATTTGGAATCAAAACCTGATTTATGTTCGTAGACTCTGCGAATCAACTCATTTGTCACTCCAGTGTAAAGTACCGTATTCTTAAAATTGGTCATGATGTAAACTGATCCGCCTTTTTCCATATTGGCTTTTTGGCTATAAAAATTGAAATATTTCGGGTGCCTCGTCATCGCGAGAAGCTATAATGTCACCGCGAGAAGCACTAACGTCACCGCGAGAAGCATGAACGTCATCGCGAGAAGCAAAATGACACTTGAAATTTAGCCTAGAAGCTTACTGCTTCGAAGCGATCTTGGCAACTGGATGAGATTGCTTCGGGTATCACGTCATCGCGAGGAGCATGAACGTCATCACGAGCAGCTTATCCAATTAGTTTTGTTTAAACAGAACTCTACAGCTGCGAAGTGATCTTGATTTGGTTTATGAAAGATTGCTTCGGGTAATACGTCATCGCGAGGAGGCACGACGAAGCGATCTTAACTCTTGAAAAGATTGCTTCGGGTAGGCTGCCCTTTGTAATAATCACAATGACCGGTTTCTACCCTCGCAATGACGATCACGTCATCGCGAAACGTCATCGCGAGAAGCAAAATGACACTTAAAATTAAGCAATGAGGCTAACTGCTACGAAGCGATCTTAACCCTTAAAAAGATTGCTTCGGGAAGGGTGGCAATCTGCACAAATTCTATTTTTCCGTCTCTTCCCTCGCAATGACGATGGCGACGAAGCGATCTTTGGTAAGTAAACACTAAAGATTGCTTCGGGTGAAACGTCATCGCGAGAAGCAAAATGACACTTGAAATTTAGCCTAGAAGCTTACTGCTTCGAAGCGATCTTTCGTGGTATTCAAGAAGATTGCTTCGGGTAGGCTGGCCTTTGTAATAATCACAATGACCGGTTTCTACCCTCGCAATGACGATCACGTCATCGCGAAACGTCATCGCGAGAAGCAAAATGACACTTAAAATTTAGCAATGAGGCTAACTGCTACGAAGCGATCTTAACCCTTAAAAAGATTGCTTCGGGTAGGCTGGCCTTTGAAATAACTACAATGACGGATTTCTACCCTCGCAATGACGATCACGTCATCGCGAGAAGCAAAATGACACTTGAAATTTAGCCTAGAAGCTTACTGCTTCGAAGCGATCTTAATCCAATGAAAAGATTGCTTCGGGTAGGCTGGCCTTTGAAATAACTACAATGACGGATTTCTACCCTCGCAATGACGATCACGTCATCGCGAAACGTCATCGCGAGAAGCAAAATGACACTTAAAATTTAGCAATGAGGCTAACTGCTACGAAGCGATCTTAACCCTTAAAAAGATTGCTTCGGGAAGGGTGGCAATCTGCACAAATTCTATTTTTCCGTCTCTTCCCTCGCAATGACGATGGCGACGAAGCGATCTTAATCCAATGAAAAGATTGCTTCGGGTAAGACGTCATCGCGAGAAGCAAAATGACACTTGAAATTTAGCCTAGAAGCTAACTGCGACTGCCTGTCCCGATTTTTTCGGGAAAGCGATCTTTATAATAAACACTAAAGATTGCTTCGGGTAGGTAAACATCAGAACAATCACTACTAGGACCGATTTCTACCCTCTCAATGACGATCACGTCATCGCGAGAAGCAAAATGACACTTGAAATTTAGCCTAGAAGCTTACTGCTTCGAAGCGATCTTTCGTGGTATTCAAGAAGATTGCTTCGGGAAGGGTGGCAATCTGCACAAATTCTATTTTCCCGTCTCTTCCCTCGCAATGACGATGGCGACGAAGCGATCTTAATCCAATGAAAAGATTGCTTCGGGTGAAACGTCATCGCGAGAAGCAAAATGACACTTGAAATTTAGCCTAGAAGCTTACTGCTTCGAAGCGATCTTTCGTGGTATTCAAGAAGATTGCTTCGGGTAGGCTGGCCTTTGAAATAACTACAAAGACGGATTTCTACCCTCGCAATGACGTCCCCTCGCAATGATGTTACCAAAAATACACCGCACTGACCTGACCCAAGACGCTGGTCAGGTTGCGACCACGGGGAAACTCCGGCGTGCTCAACGGGTCTAGCTGCCACTGGTAATTCCTCGCATGGATCACTTGCAGCTTCGAACTCAACAACAAACTCCCAAACTGCTTGTCGTAAAGAAAGCCTACAGAATAATCGATCCAAGGCTTGTATTCAGATGGCAAATAAAAAGATCGGTAATAAAATCCCTGATCATTTTCCAAACGCTCAAGCTGTATTCCCATTTTATTCCAACCTTCTACCACTGCAACCTCCAAGGTTTGCACATTCGCTCCTTGACCTATACCCACTCCAAGCCCTTGACCACGATTGGTGAATCCTCTTGCTTGACCATGCATTTGCCAACTCAAAAATCCACCCAAATTCTCATATCTGACTATTCTATTAATGGATTCTTGCTGATGGGTGATTTCTCCTCTTAGCTGCAGGTATCGATTGGCTTTTGGTAATGAAACCAGCTTTAGGAATCCAAACAAATAGGCTCGGGCATGTTCTGGATTTAGGATATATTCTCGCCAATTGAAGGCATGATCCCTTCTTCCCAACTCAAAATAAATCTCCCCTTTTGCTTTTTTAAACGCATACTTGCCAAACAAAATCAACTGCTGACTTCTCCCATTGGCATCAAAGTCTACGGTATTGCCATTCTGGAAAAAGTTTTTCTTTTGAAATCCTTCCACTACTGGAAGCCAATCATACAAGGTATTTCCACGTCTGTTATTGTAAACCTGAAACGTCCTGACAAAACCTAAATGCAAACCATCCACCCACTTAGGGGAATAGTCAAACATCAAAGCATTCAAGTATCTCCAATCGGTAGGAAGGCTCTGGAAATACCGGTTATTCAATTCTTGATTTTGAGCAGCTTCCAAATTGCTGCTGCGGAGCATCCCAAAAATCAGGGCAGTTTCAATATCGCCTAAGAACGTCTTGGCAGGCTTAGTCGTATTGATGGATAACTTTGGGAACCCTTCCGAATTATTGGAAAAAGAAAGGGAATTAAACTGCCCTGGTCCCCACCATACATTGCCGGTAGAGATTCCTGCCTCAAACGCACCATAGGAAGCAGTAAAGCTAGACTGTCCCCACCAAAAGCGAGTAGCCGCACCATCTCCAAATCGTTCGGGATAGTCACCGAAATTCCAAAGGAAATACCTATCCAAGATTGCTCCCTGTGGCACCCCCTCTCCAAAACCATCAAATGGAGTATTTTGAGAAAAGACAAATTCTGGCTGAATACTCACTTTCAAAAACTTCCATTTTACATCTAATCCTGTAGAAGCATATTGCTGCCCCCCTACTCCAGGTACTAAACCAAAATCACTCCATCCATAAGGACGGTCAGACGCATATCTTGAAATAAGGTAGAGCGGAAGTGCCTGGATTTCAATTTTAGACGCTGAGGTCAATCGAATTGCCGTAACATGCTCTCTTCCTATGGAGGACTTTGGCCTTAATCCCTTTAAAAAAACATCCTGATCGAGTAAAAAATCTCTTCTAGCTTTTTCTGTCGTAAACTGAAAATCCCTGACAAACACCTGTGAATAAGAGCTATCTATCCAAAAAAGGAATAAAAAAATAATAATCAGACGGTTCACAGATTTTAACAACTTAAACTACAGAAACTTAATAAAAACAAATTTAGACTTTACCATTGGACCAAAACGTAAAGAGTCAAATCAAAAATTTAAAAGAACTTAAATCCATTCACAAAAATTACCTAACGCTAACTAAAATCAAACTTATAGAAGTAGAGAACACTAGTAATGAAAGTATATTATTCAAACACTCAAAACAAGTTATTTTTGATGCGGATCATCTCCAACACAAACTTAGGAGTAGAAATTAGATTCCTTCTCCACAATCGGCGCGGCTCTTTCAAAAACCTCGGAAGCCATTCCAATCCTAATTTGATCCAAAACTCATTCGGGCGCTTTACGGTACCTGCATAGAAGTCAAACACTGCACCAATCGAACAAATAACTTTAGAATCAAGTCCAGCTTTGTTGTAATGAACCCATTTTTCCTGTTTGGGCGCAGTCATGCCGACAAAAAGCACATCCGGCTGAAATGAATTCACCTTAGAAATCATTTCCTGATTGTCCTCGACCGTGAATTCTTCCTTAAAGGGAGGACTCCATATCCCAACCTTGACTTTGGGATATTCTCTTTCTATCCGTGCACGGATTAGAAAAAGTGTGGTAGGTGAAGAACCCAAATAAAACACTCTACCCCCTCCATTTTTTTGTAGGAGTTCCAAAAAATGCAAATGCAAATCAAATCCTGATATTTTAGCTATCTTCCTATTATACAGTAGCTTAGTGGCCCACACCACTCCCACTCCGTCGGGTACGAGTATATCCGAAGTTAACAAAGCCTGATTAAATACCTCATCTTCCTTGGCTACACAGTAGGAATGGGGATTAATGGTATTCGCAATCAGCTGCCTTTCGGGCAGTTGATTAGGCAGGTTTAGGGTGATATTATATTCTAGAAACTCCGTCATCAACTAGAAATTTCAAATCCTTTGATAGCGCATTGGTAAATGCTTTTTGTCCTTCAGGGTTCAAATGGATGGGGTCAAAAAAGAACTCATGCTTGCTCTCCCAATCCTTCAGGTATTCTAAGTAAAAAACATCCGAATTGTTTTGATCGAGAGCTCTGAAAAAATCCAATTCCTTTTCAAATTTTTCAGGCTCCGCCTGATTGTAACTCGCTATCGTAGGAACATAGACCAGAACCACCTTGATTCCTTTAGTCTTTAGGGTTTTAAGAGTCCTCAGAAAAATTTGCCTATTCTCCTCAGCAGAATTGATTTTTCTGAAGATCCCCTTGCCAACGTTCTGTTCAAGCAGCTTGACATCTACTTTTCCTAATTTGTAGTTAGACCAATTTGAGAGGTGCCCTCTCATGGCAGAGTTGATCAAGCCTTCATTGTACCGACTTGTTTTGATCCATTTGTGCTGGACATAATCTTGAGAAGAAGTAGATTCTTTTACATACCGGGCGATTTTTTCCTGATCCATAAACGGGTAAAAAAGTTTGTAGGAATTAGCACTCAAGCCCTCTCCGGTAAACATCCAGGCATCTACTCCATAGATTACCCACTTTAGTTTTGGATTTTCTTCCAAGAGTTGCTCTACCATCAATTCCCGGTCAGCTACATTTACTCCCTCACGAGTGTATTTGGAAATGGGCTGCTTTAGCTGACTTTCCAACTCTAGTTTGTCCACACCAAGCATCAGGTGTGAATGCCCTACCAAAGCCAATTTATTTTCATTGCTCAAGCCGAAATATCGAAAAAGACCTTTTTCCAAAAATTCAGCAATTCCCCAATCCAGTAGAAAAAAAGCAATAACAAAAAGACCTAATTTCCTACCGATCAAAACTGGAAATAGATAAAGGCATTAGAACTTACTCCAAACAGGGATATGCCAAGCAACAAACCCAGAAAAGCAATAAATGAAACCCAACTTGGGGCCTTAGATTTTTGATAATAGATTCCAATCCAGCCTTTAGCTTGAAGCAACATCACAGCAATCAAAAGGCCTATCAACGCCAAAGAAAGCAGGGAAGTAATCGCTGAAGATCCCCACCACACCGAACCCTGCCAAGCTGCGATTTTTCCAATAATCAGAAATGCCTGATCCAGGGAATTGGCTCTGAAAAAGATCCAGGCAAAAGCTACCAACAAAAAAACTACAGGGACTTTAATCCATCGATAAACCAAGGATTTAATCCAGTGACTAAGTCCCAAGAGGTTTAAACTTTGAGTGCCGATGTATTCCAATAAATAATAACTCGCATGTAACCCTCCCCAAACCACAAAAGTCCAATTGGCTCCATGCCAAAGCCCAGAAACTAGAAAAACAATAAAAATATTCGCAATCCATCGGGGTACAGACACCCGATTTCCGCCAAGCGGGATATAGAGGTAATCTCCAAACCACGAGGAAAGCGAAATATGCCAACGCTTCCAAAACTCCGCGATGGAGCTCGATAGGTAAGGAAGATTGAAGTTTTGCATCAGACGAAATCCAAATACCCTCGCGATACCCACTGCCATATCCGAATAGCCGCTAAAATCACAGTAAATCTGAAACGTAAAAAAGATCGTCCCCAAGGCCAGCGTAGGCCCTGTATGCGAATCCGGATTGGTAAAGACCGTATCTGAATACATGGCCAACCGGTCGGCAATCACCACCTTTTTGAATAATCCCCACACAAAGATCTTCATTCCTGCCACCGCTTCGGATAGATCAAACTTCTTTTCCCTATCAAACTGTGGGATAATATGATCAGTACGCTCAATCGGTCCTGCCACCAACTGAGGGAAAAAAGCCACAAAAGTCAGAAATTTCACCACGCTGGGCTCAGGTTGAATTTTACCTCGGTAAATGTCTATGCTGTAGCTTAAGGCCTGAAAGGTGAAAAAGGAAATCCCCACAGGAAGAATCACTTGGAGCTCGGGAAAGTCCGTGGGCTTACCAAACATGCCTGACAGATCTCCCACGCTATCTAAAATAAAATTCCCATACTTATAATAAAGCAGCGGAAGCACTGAAATAGTGGAGGTGAGGACCATCCACCAGCCTTTGTTTTTTCCTTTGGCTACTTGTCTCCCCACATAAAAATTACTCAGGGAAACTGCCAACATCAGGAAGCCAAACTCCCACCGCCAGGACATGTAGAAATAATAGGAGGCGCTTAATAGCAGGTAGATTCGAAAGCGATGGGGAAGACTGAAAAACAGCCCCAATACCACTAAAAAGAACCCTACAAACTCCCAGGAATTAAATAACATGATTTATAATCTTGATCTACTTTTAGAAGAAGCTTTACTCCTAAGCGACCTTGATGGGAAGACTTGAGTAAACATTCAAAAGGTTTTGATAAATAATTTCCCGGGAATAGTTCTCTTGGGCCTTGAGAAATCCGGCCTTTCCAAATTGCTTACACAACTCAGGATTATTATAAAGTCTTCCGATGACAGTCGAAAGTTGGGATGAATGTCCTGGTTCTACCAACAAGCCATTGATTTCGTGATCAATTATGGATGCCATCGCACCGAGGTTGCTGGTGATTACGGGTTTGCTGTGCTGCATAGCACGGGTGATTACATTGGGAAAGCCTTCGTACCATTTCCCTGGAACAACAATTATTCTGGAGTCCTGATAAAACTGATCTAACTCATTCCCCTTGAGATATCCTTTCCATTGGACATTGGGAGGACTACTTTTTACCAGGCCCTGAAAACTTTCATCTACTCCCCCTGCTATTGCAAAAGTAATCTCAGGGAGATTTCTTGCAGCCTCCAAAAATTCAATGATCCCTTTCTCCGGACTAATCCTGCCGACAAAACTCACCAAGTCACCTAATTTTGTTTCATTCTTTGGCACAGATGGAGTTAAGCCCGGTACGATAAAAAGTTTTTTCTCAGGAATTCCATTTTGAATAAACTTCTGTTTTTGAAATTCCGACTGAACGATAAAGGCATCCACGTCATCCTGGATTTTCCAGAATGCTCGGGCGAAAAAATTTCGAAGCGCATAGCCTGTGCTTTTCAATCTACTGCTCTCACAATTTTTTGAAACACCGTTCCACTCACGGCCTTTTCCTAAACAGCTTTCACAAACCTTCCCTTTGGTGTCCAAGTGAAGCCCATTTGGACAAAAAAGTCGGTAATTGGGACAGCGCATGACAATGGGAATCCCCATTTTCTTAATCATTCCAAAGATTGCAGGAGAAATCAAGGGATAGATGTTTTGAATTTGAACTAGGTCAGGTTTAAAGTCTTCAAGAATCCTTTTTATTTCAGCTACCGCAACCGGATTATAGATTCCAGTAAAAAACGCCTTGACAGCTCCAAATTTGGATTGTGCTATCTCATCCGAACTTCTTCTATACCAACTTACCTCATGCCCATTTTGAGTTAATAAATAAGCTAAGCCCTCAGCAGCATGTTCTTCTCCAGAATTGTTCCCAGCGTAACTATTATGAATATATAAGATTTTCAAACTGATTTTTAATAAAATTTTCGAAAAATACTTTTTAATGAATTAAAATACAATTTAAAAGCATCTATTACAGATATTAATACAACTACAAAAAGAATAAATTTTAGTTTATATCCAAATTAATTGAAACAATAAAATCATGATATCCATCTTTGATGCCAATGTTGGTAATTTAAAATAAACCAAAGCCTTCTATCAAGACCTCTAATTGAATAATTTTTTAAAAATAAAGATTTCAATCTTTCAACTTCCCTGATATTAAAAACATTCGTTTTACTTAAACAAGTATCACTTAGATAAAAATCAAACTGTTCTCGTAAATCAGAGGTCATCCATTTTCTAATTGGAGAATCAAACCCTCTTTTTGGCCTATTGAAATCATAATTAGGCATATATTTCTTTAGAATATTTTTTAAAACAATTTTTTGATTATTTCCATGTAAATTAAAATCACTATTTAGTTGCAATGCAAATTCAACAAGTCTATGATCGAGAAAAGGTTCACGACATTCCAAAGAATAATACATCGAAGCTCTATCAACTTTCACCAATATATCATTTTGTAAAAAATTAGAAATATCAAAAATTTGAATCTCTCTTAATAAATTTACAGTATATTCGATTGCATAAGTATCAATATCGTTTATAAAATCTAGACTTAATGTGTCCCCTAAGTTTAACTCAGAAAACGGAGATTGCAAAGCCAATGATAAGTCAGAAACATTCTTTGAATTCAAAATATCTGATAACACTAACAAAAAAGACCCTATTTTACTGTACTTATAATTTGAAAAAAACATTCTAATTATTTTAGAAATTTTACACCTTAATGAAAAAGGCATGGCAAATACGAATTTAAGCCATTTATTTATTAATTTATAATGAGGATATCCAAAAAAAAGTTCATCCCCTCCATCTGCTGAAAGAACAACCTTACTTACTTCAGAAGCCATTCTAGATACCAACATAGTTGGAATCGAAGAACTATCACCAAAAGGTTCATCAAAAACTTTCGAAGACTCTAAAAACAATTCTTTAATATTATTCATATTACAAATCTTTGTAATATGATTTGTTCCAAAATGCAAAGAAACATCTTTTGCATATTTAGATTCATCAAAATTAATATTCTCAAAGCCTACAGTAAAAGTTGACAAATCAAACTTTCCGGATTTAGATAAAATTCCTGTTAATAGTGAACTATCAATTCCACCACTTAAAAATACACCTATTGGAACATCAGCTATCATACGAAAGCTAAATGCAGAAATCATTAATCTTTCTAGCTGATCTTCAATTCGTTCATCTTGGGTAATTTTTACACTAAATCCTTTTTGTTCATCAATATTCCAATAACAAAAATCATTAAAACTAAGAGAATCAAGATTAATTATCCTCCAATAGCCAGGTCTAAGGACTTCAACGTTTTTATAAATAGATTTATTACTCGATACAAAACCATTTTGGATATAATCAACAACAGCACTTTGTTCAATTTCTTTTGAAAACTTTGGATTTTTAAGAAAGGCCTTAACTTCAGATGAAAACATAAAAAGGCTTTCATTCTTATAAATAAAAAAAGGTTTAACTCCAAGTCGATCTCGGCAAAGAAAAAGTTGATTTGTACTCTTGGAATAAATTGCAAAGCTAAACATCCCTATAAAGTGGTTTACACAATTTATCCCCCACTCTTTAAAAGAATTAAGGATAACCTCAGTATCTGAATTAGACTTAAAACTGTATCCTTTCTTCACTAAAACCCCTTGAATATCTTTAAAATTATATATCTCCCCATTAAAGACAATTATATGTGAATTGTCAGAACAGGTCATTGGCTGGGCACCCAAATTGGAAAGATCTATAATTGACAACCTTCTATGCCCGAAAGCTAAAACTGAAGAATCATTAGAATGAACTAAAATCTCACCACCATCGGGCCCTCTATGTTCAAGCGATAAAGTCATATCTCGGATAACAGAATCTGCATCTAAGGGATTTAAATTTAAATCAATGAAACCTGAAATACCACACATTAGGATCTGGATTTGGATTTAATTGCTTCCTGACATGCGACATATATAGATTGTGCCGCACTACTCGAGTTAAAATTTTCAATTATTTCAAAGGACTTTTTACCCATTTCTTTAAAAAATTCTTTTTTATTATAACTGTCTTCAAGTATTTTTACAAATTGATCTAAATTAGTTGGATCAATTACCCAACCATTATCTTTAGTAACAAGCTCAAAGTGGCAACCGTTAAATATGGAGGTAATTATTGGAAGGCAAAATTGCATAGCTTCAGCTACAACAAGTGACCAATTATCTTCAAGAGTAGGAAGAATAAAAATATCAGCCTTATTGTAATATTCTCCCATTCTATCAAATTCAACAAATCCTTTTAGATGAACTTTTGCACTTAAATAATTCATATCCACAAAATCAATTATATAATCCTCTAATTCACCTTCACCAATAATTGTCAATGTAACATTTCTTAAATTAGAAAAAATCAACCAAGCTTTTAAAAGTTCTTTAATTCCCTTTAATTCAATCAATCTTCCAACAAATAAATAATTCAAAGGACTCTTATTATTTACAAACGATTCGGAGTCAATATTTTGCTTAGGAATCCCATCTGAAACCATAAATCCTTTAGTAATAATTTTTTTAAACCCTAAAAATCTTATATAATCTTCAGATAATTTACCCGAGCAACAAATCGAATCAATAAATTTAAGTGCTGTCTTTCTATAGAGTGTCCTAATTAATTGAGCATTTCTCTCCGTATGCATAGTTCGTTCATAACACATCACATGAGGGATACCTTTTGTAGCACTTAGAAAAAGGGTCGCATAAGACCACTGAAAAAAACCATCACTAATCATTACATCAGGTTTTAATCCTTTGATAGTCCTAATTAGATTAGGTTGAAATGGAATTCTAAATCCATTATTAGCAAAACCATCAAAAGAACTTTTACCCAAATAAATTTCGCCAGTCAAAGGAATCGCTCGATCTCCTAAGGCAGAAATTATTTTCTTATTCACTCGATCAGGATTTGCTTCTTTATTATATACTAAGAAAAATTCTACTCCTTGAATCTTAGCGAGTTCTTGAAAGACAGGAATTCTGTAATCTAAAAACCATAATGTACACCAGACAATTCGCATTTTTTAGAAAATTAAAGGTAAATTTTAAAATTATAAATGAAATTAAACCTTAACATTAATTTTATAATAAAATTATTATTCAATACAATATTAATTATTAACTCAATAATAAATATAATAATATTATATATTTAATTTAATTTTTACACTGATTTTTATTTAAATATTAAATATTTATACATAAGGAAAATCAGCATGTTAAAAATATCCTGATTATTTTATTAAATCACATATCAAAAAAAATAATATATATCACTTTCAAGAGCTGAAATATTAAAAATTTCAAAATAATAAAATCAAAATATTTAATCTACCTATCAAACAAATAAATTTAATAGGTATTTTAAGTAGTTCTATCTTTTTGAAAGGTTAATAAATAGCTCAAGCCAATTATAAAAGTTAAAATTACAATCGAGGGAATCCAAACACCATATACTCTGGATCCAATTCCCGGATTTCCCAATGAATGGATGGCAACTAGTGTGATTGAGGATAGAAAAATAGCTTTAAAACGCTTTTCAATTTTTCGAGAATACACATAAAAAAATGTTTTTGCAAAAAAGAGAAAATACAGCACTCCACCTAATATTCCCATTCCCAATATCCCTGAGATCAAGCCATTATGAGCACCAATAGCCGCCTTAAATTGATCATTGATAATAAAAGTTTCACCAGCTACAAAACCATACCCAGATAAGGGTTTGTCCTGCATTGATTTTATAGCCAAATCAAAAATTTTATCTCTACCAGTAGTATACTCTAATCCTATCCCATCTTGGCCATAGAAAATAGTATTTTGAAGTAATTCTTCAAAATCGAAAATAAATATCAGAACCAACAAGCTTCCTACAAGACAAAAGAAAATAACTTTCAAGAATGTATTTCCCTTAGCTAAAAATAAAGCGCCTAAAGCCATACCAATATAAGAGGTGTTGGAAAAACTTAAAATAGAGATTGCTACAATACCAAACCTAATCCAAAATCCTAAAGGGAATAAAAGGGCAAAGAAAAAGAAAGGAGTTGAATTGAATTGTTCTGCTAAAAGCGCTTGTATAGAAATAAATCCATTACCGGCCATTCTTTCTGTCGCAATAGCCCCAAATAAAATAGAAAATACAAAGAAAAAACTAAGCCATTTTATGACCTCATCAATTGAAAACCTTTTACCCAAATAGGAAAAGACCGAAAGTATCAAAAGGCTATAGGCAATGGTCTCAAAAGCCCTAAATCCAGACATCGAGGGATTAACGCTCCATAGAACACTTAATGTCGCTAATAAATGGTAAAGAAAAAGAAGAAATAGTGGGGATTTCATTAACAGAAACTTTCCAAATGAATCCTTTGACAAGAAATAAACCGAAACACCAAAGCAGACTACAGTATAAAGAATCTGAATAGTAGCAGAAGCATCCACAGAACCTACCTCATCAAAAGAACGCCGACGCTGCACCAGAATGAAAAGAATGGAACGGAAAATCAACAGGAAACCCGGTAATCCTGCTGCCCAAAAGAAGGATTTATAAGTGATTTTAGGAAAAGAATAGTTAATAGCACTTTCCACGATTTAGATTTTTCGAAATCTTTCTCTGATCTTTAAAAAGTTTACTGCTAGAAAAAAAACAAAAGGATTTGGTGCTGTTCTTTTTAAAATCTTAGCCACCTTATCATCAGGAAAGTACGCTCCTCTTTCAAAAACCATGTTTCTGGACAATTCAATTCGACCCGAAAGTAAGGCGGAATAGGCTAAATTTTTACAAATCCTGCCAGTTGCTAACTGATAGCCTTTATCATGCTGTAATTCAGGTTGTCTTTGAATAATGCGTTTCTCCCATTCTTGAATAGAAGGTGCGGACTTCCATCTTATAAGATTCTTTTCCCACCAGCCTAGAGATTTGGTCACTTCACCTCCGTCACTAACAAATAAGACCTCAGGAATAAAACCCCATTTACCAAAAGTGGCCATGTAAGCCCAAAACTCCAGATCTTCCGTGATTCGCAATCCAGGCCTTTGTCCACCCGTTTGCTTCACAACATCGGTCCGCATCAATACTGATCCGGTACACACGTGATTTTGAGCTGACCAAAACTCAAAAAAGTCTTCTAAAACCATCGATTGAAGATTATCATTAAAGGAAAGGATTTGCGGTGCCAAATTTGTACTTCCATTGGGGAGGTGGTGTTCTTGACCTACACTCACAGCGACTGCATCCGGATGCCTTTCCAAAAAAGAAACTGTTTTTTCGATAAATCCAGCCAACCAGTAATCATCCGCATCCAAAAAGGCAAGATATTTTCCCGTGGCATTGGCTATCCCTTTGTTTCGTGCTGAGGCAGGCCCTTGATTTGATTGTTTTAAGATCGGAACCATAGGGTACTTTTCACGAAGGATTTCCACACTATTGTCTGTGGAACCATCATCAATACAGATGATTTCCAAGGGAAAATCTCCATTATTTGCTAGTACCGAATTGATGCAACGCTCCAGTAACGGTGAAGCGTTGAAAATTGGAATGATTATGGAAACTTTTGACATGCCATATTATTAAATTGTAGCGAAGCCTCCAGGATCTCGATTGATTCGAAGCCTAACTTCCTTGCATTTTTCTTGACCTAAATGATAACCCACTAAATATCCTTTGGTATGGTTATAAAATTTCCCAAATATCAGAATAGGAATAAAAAATGCAGCTATTAAATCCCCATGATCTAATGCTCGAGCAACACCTTTCCAAGTATTCTTCTTTATTAGGTTTATTAGTCCGCTGAAAAAGGGGCAGAAAAAAGCAGGAATCATTTTATTTAAATAGAATTTGACAGATTTTGGAGTCTTGATATAAGCTTCTCCATCTCCCTTGCCATAAACAAATTGCTCTCTAAAAAATTGTTTTAAATTACTTGGCCTTCCCCAATAAGTCATTGCATTAGGAGCAAATGCGAATTTATATCCATTTTGAACCAATTGCCTGCCAAATACTGAATCATCAGCATAAAAGGTAAGCTGCTCAGGTAGTCTTCCAATTTCTTCCCAAATACGCTTTTTGTAGGCAATTGATCTATTTCCTGGCACATGTCCGGGTTCTAATTTAGCAAAACCACCATTCTCAAAATAATACTCAGCCCAACCAACTTTACTCTTAATTGTTTCTGTATCAATACAAGTGTTGCCTGCGACGACTTCAACTGTTGGATCTTTTTCAAATGGAATAATTAATTCCTCACACCAAATTTCGTTAAGACGAACGCCCATATCTGTGGATAGGATATGTTCAAATTGAGCATTTTCGATTGCATAATTGCGTCCAATGGCAGCATTCCCTTTTTTCTGTAACACTTTTATTCGGAAATCTTTTTCTGCCCAATCTAATAAATATTCGAACGTTCCATCATCTGAAAAAGCATCTACAATGACCAATTCATTAGGCTGTCTCGTTTGATCCAATATATTTTGCTTCCACCTAGGAAGGGATCGCATTTCATTTCGACAGGTCGTTACTACTGAAAAAGGTATAGTAGACATCTAAAATTTTATTTTGATAAACGTTCCACCCAATTGGAGTAAATATCAGCCAAGGTTTGCTCAAAAGGAATTTCAGTTTTCCATCCCAACTTTTCAATTTTATCGGTTTTGCCTAACAAGACCTTTTCATCCGAGGGTCTAAATAAAGCTGGATCTGTTTCCACTTTCACTTCTATTCCGGCAATTTTTATCAAGATATCCAAGGATTCCTGCATCGTCCAGTCTTTTCCGGCACAGATGTTATAGACTTCACCGGATATTCCTTTTTCTGCCAATAAAATCAAGGCTTTTGCACCATCTCTCACGTCGACAAAATCTCTGGAAGAAGTTAAATTACCCACTTTCATTACAGGTTCCTGTAGCCCTAACTTGATGGAAGCGACCTGTCTGGCAAAATTTTGAAGCGCCGTTACCGGTGGATGGTCAGGGCCTACATGAATAAACAAGCGAGGAAGAACAATATCCAAACCATAATTCAAGTGAAACTGCCTGGCCATCATCTCCATCGCAGCCTTGGAAACTCCATAAGGGGTGAGGGGCTTAAGAGGGGTCTTATCTTCATCGATGGGCAACATTTCGTCAGGAACTATACCATATTCAGCACTGGAACAAGCAGGAATAATTCTTGCGTTAGGTGAAAATTCAAGACAAGTTTCAAAAACGTTTCGAGAACCTTGAATATTTAACTGATAGGTTGTATCCTCTGCCTTCCAACTTTCGCCATTGTAAGCCTGAGCTGCCAAGTGAAACACTACATCCGGCTGAAATTCTTTCCAAACCATTCTTAAAAACTTAACATCCATAATGTCGCCTTGATAATGCTTGTAGAAAGGCTTCACAGACATATAGCGCGTGGCGGAAGTCGCTCTTGACAAACCTCCAACCTGGTATCCTTGATCATGCATCAACTTAGCAAGATGCTTTCCAATCATACCAGTAATTCCGGTAATCAGTACTTTTTTCATAAAAATGATGTATAATTATTTTTTAAGTTTTTCATAATCATTAGCCCAAGCTCTTACTAACTCCATCTCTTCTTTTGGTAAGATCCCTGCAATAACCAAATCTTCGTAACAAATGATCAGATTTCGTAAAGCATTAACAGAACCAGGCAATAATTTCGAAGCTTCTAGGGTTTTGGTTAGTTTTTCATTTTGGGTATAACCTGAAATTTCGGCCTCAAAGTCTCGCATCAGGTTATGAAAATTTCTGTCCTGATCTACTTCACTGGCATGAAAAACAAGGTGATAACCCATTTCCCACAAACAACGTTGAGCAATAAAACTTTTCCAAATATCAGTCATTCGAAATGAACAGTAGCTAGGCAGATACAATAAAGGAAAAGCTTCTTCCCACCACCAAGTAGATTGGGTATTAAAAGGACACCAAGAACCAGTCGGTAAAGCAAGAGAATCCTTTCTTTCAAAATAAAACTCCCTGTCTTGAGTTAATCTCCATATGGCATCTACATCCGGAGATAAATCTGCGAGTCCTTGTTGAATGGGAGCTTTTATTTTTATCAAACTTCCATCATGTTTTGGAATAGCACTATCTTTACCAATATAATCAAGCAAAAATCCCCTAGGCCAAATACTTTCCTCAGAAAAATGCTTGTATGCATTGATCCAATGAGCTGAATGTGCCATCAAAACTTTTGTTTCCTGATTTCTTATACTCCAATAATCATTTGGTGCATTGTCATCATCAGTTTCATAGATACAATCCTCACCTTGCTGAATAGCTAACAGATATCCCAAATTTTTTCTTGAATAATGAGCCGTAGGCAACAGTTTAGCCAATTTAAAATCCAAACTTAATTGGTTATCTAGGCTATAGAACTGTGTATTGGGTAAATCATATTTAAAAGGACCTTTTTTATCCCCTATTATTACTAATCCATTTGAATAAATGGATTTATTGGAAAGTTTTATTACTGATTCCGTTGGTTCAGCAATTGTTGTAATTATTGATATCATTTAAAATTATTTAAAATAAGATAAGATAATATTAGACATATATTCGATTCTACTATCATGAGTATGGTTATTCTTAATTAAAGATCTGGCTTCTTTTGCAATTATTTTGGCTATTGGAGAATCAAGTATTTTAAATTTTTTATCAAAGTTATTCTTATTGATAATAACACAATTTAATCCATCTTGGAAACCTAAATATTTTAATTCTAGCGTATCTTCTAAAAAAGGTAAACAACCACAAGCTGGTATTTCAAAATATTTCATTACAGCAAAGTTGGTTGGCTTTATAGCTGAAGTAACTATTGCTCCTTTAAATTGAGATAAATGATTATAATAATTACTTGAAAATAAACCACTTTTATTTGGACTGTATCCTCCATGATCTAAAATTTCTACTTTTTCTAAATTATTTAAGGAATAAGATCTCATTATTTTCTCTCTCAAAGGATACATATAACTAACCATACCTGAAAATAGAATTTTTGAGAATCGATTTTCATACTCATCAAAGTTATACATAGTGAACAACTCATTAGACACACTTAATGGTGTCCAATGAGTTTTACTTGAAAATTTTTTAAAGATATTTTGTGATAGCATGTTTAATGCATATGTACTAAAAAGTATGTCTACCTTATCTACGATGCTTTCGAAATCTTTAGAATTGAAAAAAGTACGAAACTTAAAGTAATGAAAATCATCATGATATAAAAATAAGGGAACTGATCTACTGTTTAAAAGATTAGTATTAGTGAAAAGATGACATCTAATGGATAGAATTCCATCATAAGTAAATTTATTGAGATCAGAGGGTGTACAGATAAAATATTTTAATTGAGGATGTTGAAATCTTTCTAAAGCATATACTAAAGATAAAAAGTAATGATTACCTCCTTGAAACCAATTTTTATCTATTGGAATAGCTATTATTTTCATTTGAAATAATCTTTTATCGTTAAAATTAAATATTTTTCATCGGAATATTTTATATAGCTCTTGCTTCCATTTATTTTCTTACTTTTGAAAAAGAAGCTAAAAATTTTAAATGGTGTACTATAAATAATAACTTTGAGAAGTGTTTTAAAATTAGACAAACTCTTTTTTCCTTGATTAGAGGCAATTAGAATACGAAAATTTTGAAATGATTTTTTGTTATAAAAATCTAAAATCTTTTGAAGATGTTTTATATCATCTTTTGCACTAAGAATATCTAATTGGATTTGATTTTTAATTTTAGACTTCAATATTTCATCTATATTAATTGATTCCAAATCAATTATTCTTTGAGAATAAGAAAGCAAGTCACTTTCTTTAATCTTAAGCATCTTTTTAATTAAGCTAAAATAACTACCTCCATAATTACTGGATATATTTTGATAGCCAATCCTATATTTGGTTGTTACTGTATTTAAAAGCATAATACCTCCTAATAGAAGCCCTCTATAAGGCAATAAAATATCCTCTGTTTGAATTTGGCTAGTTATTTTTTTAAAAAAAGTAAAGCAAGATCTTCGATAAGCAAAGGCAGCACCATGAAAAAAATGGCTTCTAAATTCAGGTAGATTATCAAAATTATAAAACTGATTACATACAAAATTGTTTTTTACATCTATTATAGAAAATGCTGTCCCTATTGCATAAATATTTTTAAAGTCCTCTTTATGTATAATATTACTTAAAGTCTCTACTTTATTTTCATCAGCTATGTCGTCTCCAGCGCAACCTGTAATCCAATCACCAGATGTAGCATCAACTGCAGTTACAAAATTTCTTAAAATCCCTAAGTTCACATTATTTCTAATTAACTTTATAGGAATCTCTAGTTCTAATTTGCTTATTATTTCCGTTGCAACAAAGTATGTGTTGTCCGTCGAACAATCATCAACGATAACAATTTCCTTAGGCAATACCTTTTGTGCTAGTGCACTATTAATAGCATCACTAATAAATTCCTCTTGATTATATGTTATTATAATAAAAGAAATGCTCTGATCTATTTGTTTTAACATTATGTAGGTTCAGTTCGTAAGCGCACTTTTTCGAGTAGCACTTGATTAGGAATTTTGTAATTAAATTTTAGTATTAGACTTTTGTTAAGATATGATTAAATTTCAAGAAAGACTTTATCATTTACAAGTTAAAGTCTGAATTTCTTAGGGATAAAACTTCTCAATACACCGATGTGATTTTCAACCATGCCTTTGTCTTGACTGGTATAGGGTCGGGTGAAGTACGCTTTAATTTCTGTTTCCTTTTCAAGTATCTCATGAAAGCTAAATGCCTTTTCATTATCGAAGGTTAAAGTTTTGGCTTTGCAGGGAAGTATGGTTAAGATTTTCAAGATGTTTTTTAATACCTTCTCACCCTCCTTGATAGTAATATTTTTTGGAGTTGAGTAAACAACCTAGCTCTATCTTTAACTACTAGTAAAGAACATTTTTGATTTTTAACCAATATAAAATCGACTTTCAGGTCACCTAACCGTGGCCTATGAGCTACTATGGGCGGCCTATCTTACATAAGGCGTAGGTTGGCAATAATACCTCTGGAGACCTTCTGATTACATCTTTTACGTTTTCTTCTACCATTTCTCAAATATTTGTAAAATGCGCTTAAAGTCGAGTTCTCCTGGTATGTCTGCTTATATATTTCCTATCAACTGGTAAATCATGCATGACTCACCTATACTCCTTCTAAACATCGACTTATGGGTTCAGAGCTCCAACAATAATCCATTAGATGTCTTACAATATGGCGTTTAATCCCATCATCAAATTTATGCGCTTTTATTTATTCTCATAACATACAAGGTCTTACACTCTGCAAAATATGCAAAGAAAAAAATCCAATCTATGCCATCTTTGACTAGTGTTACTACGGAGTTCTCTACTAAGATATAAAAATGAGCCCCTAAGATAGAAGTTATAGATTTTTAACTATGGCATATTTTGAGAAATGCTTTTTTTGGTACCTATACTCTAAGCCGAGTTATTTGTAAATTTTTGTCATAGATAATCCAAAGATTACAATACAAAGGTAAAAGAAAAAAGCCTTCCAAAGCTTTGTTCCTTCTTTCTATCTAGTGTTATTATCATTTGTACTCAACTGTATGAAATCTAATTATATAACCAAAAAAAGTGATAATAATTCAACTTAAACTTTAGAAAACTAACTTTAAAATACCCTTACTTTTTTACATGATTGCAGTTTTTATATATTCTAATATTTTGGTCATTGGTCACAAACTCTGATCTCAAAAATTAATTAACTTTCTCCTCCAACCAATCATTATAAATGTCAACTATATCATCCTGTTAAACATCCTTCGAAACAATCAATTCAATATCCTGATAGGTCTGTGATTAAGTACTTTCCAAGATCTCAAAGACAAACTTGGAGGAATTATAGGTGATGACAATGATAGAGTCTAGCAAATTTTCATTCATTTCTTTTGTTTAAAAACATACCCATTAATTCAAAAAATTCTTTACTTTTTTGATAATAAGCTAACAGCATATATATCATACCGCCTAAAAGTGGGCCAATAATAATTTTTAAAAATAAATTATCCACAAATAGTAATACAAAAAAAACAGCAGCTCCCATTAGAAAAGCATTTAGTATCACGGGAGACATATCAGCTATTTGCTTAAAAGCACCATATTTAAACATTCTCCCTGGTAAGAATGCATTAAAGAAAAATGCTACAAAAGAAGTGATTACATGACCAATTACCATTGCTTTCATTCCAATAGGTAAAGTAATGATCATCGTAATAATAGTTAATGGAAGCTTAGATAGATCAACTTTCAAAAATAAATCTGATCGTCCATTGGCATTTAATAAATTCAAATTAAGAGAGCTCGCTGGATAAAATATACGAGCAAAGGGCATCCATTGTAATAAGGGGATAACTGCTAACCATTTATCAGTTAGTAAAAGGAGAACAATTGGTTCTGCCAAAAGACTTAATAATACCATAGCAGGAAAATTAATGAAAGCAGTCATTCTTATCAGCCTTCGAAAAATATCAATCATACGATCAGGTTCATAACGCATTTTCGATAGCAAAGGATAAGTTACTTGCTGTATAACACTATTTACAGTTCCAGAAATCAGTTCGGTAAAACCAATAGATCGGCTATAAAATGCAAGCTCTGAACTTCGATAGTACTTTCCTATATATACATCATAAACATTACGTAAGGCTTGTGCATAGATAGAAGCAAATAAAAGTTTAAAACCAAATCCAAATAATTCTTTAAAGGATTTCTGTGAAAATTTAATACTATATTTCCAATTGCAAAGGTGAAGTAAAAATAAAAAACTAAAAATACCTGTCAATAATATTTGGAATGCTAGGGCCCAGTAGCCTATCCCATACCAAGCCAGAAAGATTGCTATTGTTCCTGAAAGAAAACTGGAACTTACATTTACTTTGGCTAAAACTTTAAAATTCAAATCGATAGTAAGCTTGGTCCGCTGTATCGCTACAAAAGATCCTATAAGAAGATTTAAACTTAGAAACCGTAAAAGTTTGGTTAGTCTTGGCTCATTATAAAAATCAGAAATATAAGGTGCTATTACAAAAAGAATAGCATACATAAAAAATGCTGTTCCAAGGTTGAAAATAAATACCGTTGAATAATCTTCTTCAGTTTTATCCTGTTTTTGGATTAGTCCACTCCCCATTCCACTTTCCACGAAAGCAGAAGCAACAGATGTAAAAATCACAAGCATACCAAGTAAACCAAAATCCTCAGGACTAAGGATGCGAGCTAGAATGACACCAATCACTAGGCTCAACAGATGACCAGAAAAACGCTCTAAAGCATTCCAAAGAAATCCTGAAGTTGCTTTTTGTCTAAAGGTCATTTAAGCCAAACGTATGGAAATAAATAATGAATTTTTAGAGTTACATTTACTTCATTACATCTAAATAAATGTGTCATAAATTAAAATCTTTTAAGTCTTCTTTGATCTTAGTTGTTGAAATATTTTCCGTTCTAGAAAGATACAAAACCTGACATTCATTAATAAGAAAATCAAATTTCCCTTTCCAATCATCACCCATCACAAATTTATTTATTTTGAATTTTTTAATATCAAGTACTTTTTGATCCCATGAATTCTCTGGTATAACTAAATCCACAAATTTTATTGATTCTAAAATAAATTTTCTCTCTTCATATGTGTAGTAGGATTTTTTATTTTTGAGTTCATTAAATTCATCTGTAGAAAGTCCAACAATCAAAAAATCACCTTGATCCTTTGCTCTTTTAAGGATATTTATGTGACCTCTATGTATAAGGTCAAAAGTCCCATATGTAATTACATTAATCATTTTAATAATTTTGTTAATTGATAAAAAATATTTTCAGAAGCAAGTTTCCCGTTTGGCGGTATAAGATAACTATTCTTGAATTTTAATCTTTCATTTTTTTTTGGATCCCTCCCTTCTATTACATTTTCCAAAAATTCCCGAATGTCTTCCTTATTTTTAGCGATATAGTGAACATTATAAGCAAGTTTTCCAAAACTATTCAACCTATCTTTGATAGTATCGTCCTTATCCGTTCTAAGGGTCGGCTTTTCAGTATAAAGATACTCAATAAGAAAAGAACCTGAATCATGAATTAAAGCATCTGATGTAAGAAACAATTCAAAATAGTCGCTTTCATTTAAGCTGGCATTAGACAGTGTTTCCCATAAATCAAAATATTCATTAGTTTTGTTCAATCCCCATTCTGGATGCAAATACAATTTCCCTTTTAACAGAGGATGAGGTTTAAAACAAATCTCAATATGTTTTTCATATTCTTTTAAAATTTCAATAAAAAAATCGCTTAAATAGAGAAAAGATGAGAAGCTAATGAATGACCTGTCATTATCTATAGTATGATGAGGTGCCCAAATAATTTTTTTTTTGTCTTTATGTTTCCAAATTTTATCACTTGGTATTTTATCAATTAATAACATATCGCCACCTGGATATCCAGTTGTCAATACATTACGCCCCCTATTTCTGGCAAATTTGACAGAATATTCTTTATGAATTTCAGTTTCACAAAAAAGATTCCAAAGATAATTATGAAAGTCTTGGTCATGGAACAAAGATATCAAATGTGAATTACCAAAATTATATGGCACGTAACATGTTAAACTATTTAAAAAACTAGTTATTAAATACTCCTTTCGTGTTAAATTATGCGGGTTTGTAAAAAAAACAATAGTAGGATCTAATTCTCTGTTTACATCTAACCACTTATTATTATCCTTTAAAGATTTTACAACTCTATAACCTCCTGTCTTGAAAAATTCATAACACTTATTTAAATCTTCAATCATTACATTTTCTCCCATAGGCAAATAAGGACAAACAACAACTACAGGATTAAATCTTTCTGACTTTTCAAGTAAATCATATAAATAACTATATTTCCAAACCGATTCGTGGATTACAAGGAAAATAACATTAATTTTATCTTTTCCCTTTATTTTATTTATTATTCTTTTTTGATAAAATCTTGCTTTAAGCTGATAAAAAAAAAATAAAAATCTTTTAATAATTCCTATCAAAAGCATCTTAACCATTCTTATAAAATTCAATTAAGTTATTAGAAATTTTTTTAATACATTCTTTTTTTATTCCAGGCCAAATCGGCAAACTCAAAGAAGTTTTTGCTAGCTTCTCTGCTACCGGAAAATCACCTTCTTTAAAACCAAGATGAGCATAAGCCTTTTGAAGATGGGGAGGAATGGGATAGTGAATCAAGGTGCCTATTCCTTTTTCAGCTAAGAAAGCCTGTAATTTATCTCGGTAGTTGGTTCGAATCACATACAAATGATAGACATGTGTAGAATCCGACCCAACTTCAGGTAAGATCAAATCTCCCATACCGGCTAAGGCTCCATTGTACCAAGCCGCAATTTCTAGCCTTTGTCGGGTCCATTCATATAAATGTCTCAATTTGACCGAGAGAAATGCTGCCTGCAATTCATCCAAGCGCATATTGTGTCCTATCACTTCATGCTTGTACTTTTCCCGGCTACCGTAATTTCGAAGCATCAGGATTTTTTCTGCCAAAGCGGCATCATTCGTCGTACAAGCTCCTGCATCACCCAAAGCTCCTAGGTTCTTTCCCGGATAAAAGCTTGTCGCATTGATATGCCCAAAGCTTCCGGTAAGTTTCCCATTAAAGGTAGCTCCATGGGCTTGGGCATTGTCTTCAATTACTTTCAAGTTGTATTTACCGGCAATCTGCATGATCTTATCCATTTCACAGGCCTGCCCATAGAGGTGAACGGGGATAATGGCTTTTGTATTGGAAGTAATTGCTTGCGCAATTAAATCGGGATTAATCAAATAGGTTTTTTCATTTGGTTCTACAAACACAGGCTTTGCACCAGTATAAGAAACAGCCAAAACGGTAGCGATAAAGGTATTGGATGGCATGATCACCTCATCTCCTTCACCGATCTCCAAGGCCTTTAAGGCCAAATAGAGTGCATCCAATCCATTGCTAATGCCGATTGCATATTGGATCTGATTGAATGATGCATATTCTTTTTCGAATTGGGAAAGGTGCTTTCCCATGATATACCAATACCCATCATACACAGATTCGAAAGCTTGTTGCATCTCTACTTTGATTGCCGAATGGGCTGGTTCAAAATTTAAAAATGGAATGTTCATAATCTTATTAATTCTCCAGCTTCTTCCTTCCAATGATTTCCTTGATTATCCAGAAAGAACCCCACTTCTTCCTTCATCTTGGTACCGTCTTCATTCATCCATCCTTTGATTGCAGCAGGAGTACCCATCATCAATGCCCGATCAGGAACATTTCTAGTGACCACTGCACCTGCTGCAATCAATGCAAATTCTCCAATGGTAATTCCACATAAAATGGTAGCATTGGCGCCTATGCTTACCCCTCGCCTCACATGAGTTTCTAAAAGTTGGTAGTTTGAATTTTTAGATTTAGGCCATTTATCATTAGTGAACGTGGCATTAGGTCCGACCATCACATCATCATCCAACCGAACTCCGTCCCAAACATATACCCCGGGTTTAACAGTTACTCGATCTCCAAGCTGTGCTTTCCCTTCTATCAAGGTATGGCAGTTGATATTACAATCCTTACCAATACTAGCTCCTTCCAAGACAATACTAAACTGCCAGATTTTTGTTCCTTCGCCTATATGCTTGGTGTAAACTTCTGCTAAAGGATGGATCATCTTTTAAACTTTATAAAATCTTGGTAATCTCGGATATAATCCTTTTCATCATATTTATTGGAAGCCAAAACCAAACAGATGGATCCCGATGAAAAATTATTTAACTCTCTCCACAAGCCTGAAGGCATTAAAACACCATGATAGGGCCTATTAAGATTAAAAGTCCGTTTGGTTCTCCCATCATCCACCACAAGATCAAAACTTCCAGAAGCAGCAATAATCAATTGCTGCAACTCGTAATGGGCATGACCACCCCTAGCCTCTCCTCCTGGGACATCGTATAAATAGTACACCCGCTCCACTTCAAATGGGATTTCTATTCGATTGTTTACTGCAGTAACATTTCCATTAATTTGATGATTTTTAGGGAGCTCGATCAGGGTACAGTCTAATACAGTAGATTTTTTCATATTAAAGCATTTTAAAAAATTCAAAATCTCGGATATAATCCCCCTCATCAAAAGCTATGCTTGACAAATGCAAACTCAGCGAGTTCGTGGAGAAATTTTCCATATGCCTCCAAGTTTTAGAAGGTATATAGAGACCATAATAGGATCTGTTTAAAGAAAACTTACTTTCTATCCCATTTTTATCGGTAATGATCACATCAAAACTTCCACTCAGCGCAATAATTATTTCCTGCTGTTGATGATAGGCATGCCCTCCCCTTATTTCTCCTCCTGGTACATCATACGTCCAAAACACTCGGTGAATTTCAAATGGAACTTGGTCTGAATTCTGTAAAAAAGTAAGATTACCCCTGGGATCTAGGATTTTGGGAAATTGGATAAGCTTAACCTGACTCATTGAATTTTGAAATAATCCTTATACCAATTCACAAAACTCTTAACCCCTTCTTTAAGAACTAGTTGAGGTTGATAGAGAAATTTGATATTCAACTGCTTAGTATCAGCAAAAGTAAGTTCCACATCTCCCGGCTGAGCTTCTAAAAATTCTTTTTGAAGCATTTTTCCTGTTTGGGATTCAATCTCATTTAAAAATTCTTCCAATTCAACTGGCTTTCCTTGACCAATATTGCAAATCTCAGCACCTTCTATTTTTTCTTTTTGATTGAAGACTTGAATGACTCCTCCTATGATATCATCGATATAGGTAAAGTCTCGTTTCTGCTTTCCGTAATTAAAAACTTTGATCGGAGTGCCTTCAAAAGCTGCTTTAGTAAATAAGAAGGGGGCCATATCCGGTCTTCCCCAAGGACCATATACTGTAAAGAACCGAAGAGCTATCGAATTGATCCCAAACAAATGGTGATAGGTAAAGGCCATCAATTCATTTGATCTTTTGGTGGCTGCATATAGGCTTACCGGCTTATTGCAAGGCTCATCTTCTGAAAAGGGTTGCACAGAATCCATTCCATACACGGAAGAACTGCTTGCATAGATCAAATGGTTAATCTTTTGATATCTAGAGAATTCCAACACATTTAGAAAACCTTCTACATTGGATTTGATGTAGGATTTGGGATTCTCCAAGCTATACCTCACACCCGCTTGTGCTGCTAAGTGAATTATTGAATCGATTTGGAATTCCTTTGATAACAACTCCCAAAGATTATCATCTGTGATATCAGCCTTGAGAAAGGTAAAGTCACCTGATTCGTATCTGGTAATTTCTTGAGATTCTAATTCAACTCCTGAAACACCCAATTCACTCAGCCTGGCAAGTTTCAGTTTTGGGTCATAATAATCATTCAGATTATCCACGCCCACCACTTGATGACCAAGTTCAGTAAGCTTTTTAGTAAGATGAAAACTAATAAATCCGGCAGCTCCGGTAACGAGGATTTGACTCACGTGAGTATTTAAAAGTTAAGGGTTAGTGGTAAGTATTCAGTGATCAGTGGTCAGTTGGCAGTGGTCAGTGAGCAGTTGTCGCGTTGTCAGGTTGTCGAAGGGTTGTCCGGCCTGGCCTGAGCGAAGTCGAAGGGTTCAGTCGCAGTGGTCAGTGATCAGTCGCAGTGGTCAGTGTTCAGTGGTCAGAGTTCAGTATTCAGTCGCAGTGGTCAGTGATCAGTAGTCGTCTGGTAATAGGGTTCGATGTTTGGCCCTTCGACTCCGCTCAGGGTGACAGGTTCGGAACTTTGAACTTCGAACAACTTTATTTTGATCCTATGCCGTAATGGGTAAATCCCATTGACTCCAAGTACTTCTTGTCGTAGATGTTTCTCCCGTCAAAGACCACTTTGTTCTTCAGTAGCTTTCCCACTACATCCCAACTCGGAATTCGGAATTCTGACCATTCGGTCACCAGCAGCAGCGCATCGGCATCAACCAGTGCTTCATAGGCGTCTTTGCAGTAGGTCACCTTATCGAAAATGTAGTGCGCTTTGGCTTCCTCCATGGCTACGGGGTCATAGGCTTTCACCTGAGCACCTGCGGCCCGAAGTTCATCGATGATCACCGCTGCCGGTGCTTCCCGCATATCATCTGTATTGGGTTTGAAACTCAAACCCCACATCGCAAAGGTCATTCCTCTCAGAGTTTCCCCGAAATGTGCTTTTACTTTATCCGCCAAAACAAACTTTTGCGCATTATTTACCTCCTCTACGGCTTGGAGAACCTTCAGCTCATAGCGATATTCCTTGGCTGTTTTGATAATGGCTTTCACGTCTTTTGGAAAGCAGGAACCTCCATAGCCCACACCCGGATAGATGAACTTATTACCTATCCTAGGATCCGAACCGATTCCTTTTCTCACCATGTTGGCATCTGCACCGACACGCTCGCACAGGTTAGCGATGTCGTTCATAAAGGAAATCTTGGTGGCGAGCATGGCATTCGCCGCATACTTGGTCATCTCCGCCGAAGGAATATCCATATAGATGATCCGGTCACCACTCAGTTGAAAAGGCTTATACAAGCGTTGCATAATTTGTTCCGCTCGGTCGTCATCAATTCCGATTACAATTCGATCTGGTCGGAGAAAGTCTTCCACTGCGGCACCTTCTTTCAGGAATTCAGGGTTGGAAGCTACCGCAAAAGGAAGGTTTGATCCTCTCTTGTCCAAGGCTGACTGAATGGCTGCTCTCACTTTTTCTCCTGTAGTCACTGGAACGGTACTCTTGGTGGCTACTACCAGGTAATCGGTCATTTTTCTCCCGATTTCATCTGCTACTGCCAATACGTATTTCAAATCAGCGGAGCCATCTTGGCCCGGAGGCGTTCCCACTGCAATAAATGCCACCTCGGCACCCTGTATCGCCTCTCCTAGGTCTGTGCTGAAATGTAACCTTCCGCTCTTATAGTTTCGGATGACAATCTCTTCCAAACCAGGCTCATAGATAGGCATGATGCCATTCTTAAGCTTTTCAATCTTTTTTTTGTCGATGTCCACACAGGTCACATCGATTCCCACATCTGCAAAACATGCTCCGGAGACCAGGCCTACATAGCCGGTTCCTACTACAGCGATTTTCATTTAACTAGTTGTTGGTTTAGAATTAGCGACTAGGCGCAGGTTTGGGCCTGTCCTGAGCGAAGTCGCAGTGATCAGTGATCAGTGGTCAGTGAACAGTCGCAGTGTTCAGTGATCAGGGGTCAGTGATCAAGGGTCAGTCGCAGTGGTCAGTGAACGTCATCGCGAGGAGCAAAATGACACTTAAAATTTAGTAAAGAAGTCTACTGCGAGGAAGCGATCTTGGTAGTGGTCAGTATTCAGTCGCAGTGGGCAGTGAACGTCATCGGGAGGAGCAGCATTAGGTATTGGGTGTAATGGATGGCTGCTGCGAGTGCCTGTCCCGATTTTTTCGGGAAAGCGATCTTATTAAAAGATTGCTTCGGGAAGGTAGATTTCAGTTTACTGGACATTGTTTTTACCCTTCCCTCGCAATGACGAATGCGACGAAGCGATCTTTAGAGTGATCAGTGATCAGTATTCAGTGTTTACCCTGAGCTTGATTATTGAGCCTGTCGAGATATGTCGAAGGGGTCAGTCGCAGTGGGCAGTGAACGTCATCGCGAGGAGCAGCATTAGTTATTGAGTGTAATAGTTATTTGCTGCGAGGAAGCGATCTTGGAAGTGATCAGTCACAGTAAGCAGTGATTAGTCGCAGTGGTCAGGGTTCAGTATTCAGTGTTTACCCTGAGCTTGTCGAAGGGGTCAGTCCCAGTGTGCAGTAAACGTCTAGTTATCCAGTTGTCTTACTTCTTATGTTTTACTTCTTATGTCTTACGTCTTTCACTAATTAATATCAATACAAAAAGCCGAACATCCAAAGCGGAATTTTGGTCCCTGTGCCGTATTCGAGGTCATCTGATACGATAAAGGAGTTGGGGATTCTTTGGATTTGCTTTTTGGTTTTTCCGCTTCCACCGACTTCCAGGGTGTAAGTTTGATCGATCAGGAAGTCTCCCTGATCGACATATTCGACTTGATACTGATAGCTCAATTGATTGACCAAGAAGGTTTCTCGGATCGATCCCTTTTCTGTGTTTTTTGGAGCCAGCGCATACTGAAAGTTGGTATTCTCCAAATAGATCTTATCCGGTTTTTGAAGCAGGGTAATTCCTGAAGCATCCTTGTAGATGTTTCGAGTCAAATTGGCTTCCTGAAGAAAAAACAGGTAGGTAGTGAAGGTATTCCTGTTTACTCCAATCCGTTCACTGAGCTTACTCACATTTGGAATAAATGGAACTGACTCTGAGATGATTTGCAGCAGCTGCTTCAACTTTGACACATACGATACTTCCACCTTTCTTAAAAGTGGCAATTCCACCTCAAGGGTCATGTTAATTACTTCTTCTATCCGATGGTAATATAGCGAAGGCACCTCCTGAAAATAGGGGAAATAGCCTGTTTTCAGATATTCCTCGAAATATTGTAGAGGCTTGAGAGTCCTGTTGATTTCTATGGATAGTTGGACATGATTCTGAACTAAATCCTCCAGTTCAACTTTTGGAAGCTGTACACCTGACTTGAGATGCAGGTATTCTCGGTAAGAAAGTCCTTGGAGCGTATAAACTACAGCTCTTCGGCTCAGATCGGCTCTGGCATTTAAAATCTCAAGAAGTGAAGATCCCGTAAATACAACTTTGAGTTCGGGATAGTCATCGTAGATGTTTTTTAATTCCTGCGACCAGTTGGGGTATTTATGAACTTCATCCAAAAAGAGGTACTTACCCCCTCTTTTTACAAAGTCTTCTGTGAGCGTACTTAGTTTATTCTCTCCAAACCAAATATTGTCCAAACTGACATAAAGGGTGGATTCATTGATCGGCAGATTTTCCTTGATGTATTGGAGCAAAAGCGTGGTTTTGCCCACTCCCCTCGCCCCTTTGATCCCTATCAATCTGGCATCCCATTGAATCTGTTCCATGAGATTCCGTTTGAAATCCAATGAAACAAGCTCAATTTTCTTATAAAACTTTTGGTAGAGGGAATCCATTTTTGCTGACTATAGTAAGCAAATATAGGGTTTTATTGCTTATCGGAGTAATCAGAAGTGAAGATTGAGTGGTCAGTAAACGTCATCGCGAGGAGCAGCATTAGTTATTGGGTGTAATGGATGGCTACTGCGACGAAGCGATCTTTAGAGTGATCAGTCACAGTAAGCAGTGATTAGTCGCAGTGGTCAGGGTTCAGTATTCAGTGTTTACCCTGAGCTTGTCGAAGGGGTCAGTCGCAGTGGGCAGTGAACGTCATCGCGAGGAGCAAAATGATACTTAAACTTTAGCGAAGAAGCTTACTGCGAGTGCCTGTCCCGATTTTTTCGGGAAAGCGATCTTATTAAAAGATTGCTTCGGGAAGGTAGATTTCAGTTTACTGGACATTGTTTTTACCCTTCCCTCGCAATGACGAATGCGACGAAGCGATCTTTAGAGTGATCAGTATTCAGTGGTCAGTATTCAGTGGTCAGTGATCAGTAATCAGTATTCAGTGTTTACCCTGAGCTTGATTATTGAGCCTGTCGAGATATGTCGAAGGGGTCAGTGTTTAAAGAGGTCAGACTACCTGAAAACCTAAGCTAGGGCTTTGGCAATCCTATTTTTTTCAGCATTTGATTAGCCTTTTCCAGCTTCTCAGGAAAAAGTACCTGACCATCAAATTGATTTAAACTTGAATCAATTTTGACAATAGGCGTTTTTCTTTTTTTCAAATCAGTCAATAAATTGTTAGAGTTCATCTTTTTTCAATTTGCTTGTTTTCGCCTTACCAAGAATCCTTCAAACTCTGTATCAGGTTTGAATTTTTCCCAATTGTCATTTAATTGCCCATAAATCTCAAAATCTTGATTCAACTCCTCAAGAAACTTTGAGATACCAATTCTATACAATCGAGTGCGTGATTTTGTGCTCCCAGTTAAATATACCCAAGAATCCGGATACTTGTCTGTAAAGGCATAAACAGTAGACGCCACTGTAGCAAGTACCTTGTCTCGATCTCCATTGTCTGTTATTATCCTATCATTTATTTGGCCAGTATCAGCATTTTTATCACCGAATGCCAAATTGAAAACCCCTTTTAGATTGGTTGGTTGGTATGCCACCAATTTAGCTACTCTACCAAGCTTACCCTCACTTGCGAATTCGAAAGTCATCAACTGATCACTTGATGATAAGGGGTATTTTGGTAAAATCATTTCAGCTTATCCCTGATTGAAGGTTTCAAATCTCCTGCTAGCCACATAAGGTTCTCCCACCAATTGAAATTCATTGAATATGGGATGGTTCATGAGTGCACTCAGGATTTCCAGAAGTCTGGGGTTGACTGTTTGTTTGTATAACATCTGAAATTCTCCTTTTCCAAATCAAACAAGACGCATAGAAACGAGAGCGTCACTTCATCCAAGGTCCTAATGGTCACCACCACCCTTTTGATCTCTTCAAGACTGTAAATTTCTTTAAGATTTTTCCAAACGCTCAAGACTCCATATTCCAAGACTCTTTCGATCAGCCATTTTTTGGATTGTACCAGATCAAACTTGCCTGCATCCACATCCCAAAAAAGATGAGGTGAAAAATCGGAGGGTTGAATTTTGGAGGCTAGATCTTTCATTTCATCTGTTTATTATTCGATTTTTTAAGGTCAGATGGAATGCCCTGGATTATCATTTCCCTCCCGAAACCAGTTCGGGACAAGTTGTTTGAGAAGCATTTTCTCATGGGCATTTCTATAAACTTAGCCGAATTAGACCAGATTCCCAGTAGTTTGAGTTGAATTGAATTTGAGGTTTCTTCCCAAGCTTCTCTTGAGGGGGGATGTGGTTCGGGCTTTCCTGCCGGAGGCAGGGTTCGGCCCTTCGACATATCTCGAAAGGCTCAATAATCAAGCTCAGGGTGACGGGTTTGGGGTTCGGAGTTCGGGGTTCGGTGTTCTTTGAACTTCGAACATGTTTCACCAGCCACTTGCCAACAGAAAATCACTGATATGCAGGTGTTTTACTCCCTGGATCGTGTCTTTAAAGAACTCATCCATCGTGATTACATATTTGGGAAAATGATCCGAAATAGCGAGCAAGGGCGAGAATTCTCTATCGATCGTCTCTGTACTTTCCAGCTTGTAAGCTACTTGAATGTAGATTTTTTGACCGTTCTGCTCAGCAACAAAGTCAATTTCCCGTTGGTCATATTTACCTACATAGACAGCATATCCTCTGCGCTTCAGTTCTAGATAAAGCAGGTTTTCGAGTACTCCTGCAATCATCCGATCCCGATATCCCATGGTGGCATAGAGCAAAGAGATATCCGCGAGGTAAAATTTCTCCTGCGTCTTAAGGATCTCTTTGCCTTTGACATCATAGCGCGAAACCCGATACAGGATAAAGGCACTTTCCAAGGCTTGGAGGTAATTGTAAACCGTATTGATGTCAATTTTTCGCTGTTGGCTTTTGAAGTAATCGGCCACGTTTTTCCCGGAGAAGGTATTGCCGATATTGTCGAAAGCATAGTGTATGACACGGTTGAGCAATTCGATATCCCTGATTTTGTGACGCTGCACAGAGTCTCTGAGAATCACTGAATCATATATATCCCGCACCACCTGATAGGCGGTCTCCTCTTCATAATCCAAGGTATGAATGACCGGGAACCCTCCTTTTCGAAGGTATTCTACAAAAAGCGAAAATTGACTTGCCGAAATCTCAGCATAAGATTTTTTAAACTCCAAAAACTCTGAAAATGATAGCGTAAAGATTGGAATTTCCACATATCGACCTGCAAGAAATGTAGCTAGCTCTGAGGACAGTAAATGAGAATTAGATCCTGTAATGTAAATATCCGTATCAAAGTCAACTAAAAAGGAGTTGATGGCCTTTTCCCAATCCTCTACCTCCTGCACCTCATCAAAAAGGAGGTAATACTTCCCTGAATCCGTGATTCTACGGTTCACTTCCTCATACAAACTTTTGGCCTGTGTCAGATGTGAATTGGCAAAGCTTTCAAAGTTGAGGTAAATAATATGAGTTTGGTTTAAACCGCTTCCAATCAACTCCTCTATCAGAAGCTTGAGGACTGTGGATTTCCCCGATCTCCTAATTCCGGTGATGATTTTGATCTGTGGCTTTCCGATAAACTTTTTGAGTTTATCGATATAGGAGTTCCTTTTAATCATTTTTTATGGGTATAACCCTAAAAATAATAATTTTCAAATAGTTTTTATGGTTATAGTCTTAAAAAATTGAAATTTTAATGAAATTTTTATGTGTTTGGCCCTTCGATAAGTTCGATGTTCGGGGGGTTACCCCCCCAGCCCCCCTGGAGGGGGGAGTAGGTTCGGGTCTGCCTGCCGAAGGCAGGGTTCGGCCCTTCGACCTATCTCGACAGGCTCAATAATCAAGCTCAGGGTGACGGGTTCGGAACTTTGAACTTCGAACTTTGGAACCTATCGCTTCTGGAGTAAATTTTTATCTGTGAGCACTCAAGTCTCCGATCATCATATCCTCTACCAATCCCTGAAGGTCGTATTCCGGAGTCCAGCCCAGTTGGGTTTTGGCTTTGGTCGGGTCGCCGAGGAGCAGGTCCACTTCTGTCGGCCTAAAGTACCTTGGGTCTACTTTGACTAAGGTATCGCCGACGCTCGGGGTTTGGGGTTCGGCCCTTCGACTTCGCTCAGGGTGACAGGTTCGAAGTTGGGAGTTCGAAGTTCGAGGTTCTGGGTTCGGTAACGTTGAACCTTGAACCTCGAACTCTTTCCCAATTGAATCGAAGTATTTCTGCTCATCGATGGCGTCGAGGATTCCGACTTCATCCACTCCCGTTCCTTCCCAGCGGATGGTGAAGCCGACATGGGCGAAGGCCATTTGAACGAAGTCACGGACTTTGGTGGTCTTTCCGGTGGCGATGACAAAATCCTCAGGCTTGTCCTGCTGTAGCATCAGCCACATGGCTTTGACATAGTCTTTGGCATGTCCCCAATCCCGCAAGGAATCTAAGTTACCCAAATATAGGCAATCCTGCTTACCCAAGGCGATTGCAGCTGCGGCCATGGTGATCTTTCGCGTCACGAAGGTTTCTCCTCTGCGTGGAGACTCATGGTTGAAGAGAATCCCGTTGCATGCGTACATGTTGTAGGCTTCGCGGTAGTTTTTGGTGATCCAGAATCCGTAGATCTTGGCTACGCCATAAGGAGAACGGGGATAAAAAGGCGAGCTTTCGTCGTAGAAGCCTGCTTCGTTTTTATTTTCAGGCATCCCGCCATAGAGTTCAGAGGTAGATGCTTGGTAGATTCTAGTCTTATTCTCCAGCTTAAGGATGCGCACGGCTTCGAGGATACGAAGGGTACCGATGCCATCTACGTTGGCCACATACTCCGGGGAATCGAAAGAAACCTTCACATGAGACATCGCCCCGAGGTTGTAAATCTCGTCGGGCTGCACTTCCTGGATGATGCGGATGATATTGGTAGAGTCCGTCAAATCCCCGTAGTGAAGCGTAAAGTTGACATTTCCCTCGTGCTGATCTTGGTAGAGGTGGTCGATCCGCTGGGTATTGAAGGAGGAGGCACGGCGCTTGATGCCGTGGACCTGGTAGCCTTTTTCTAAAAGTAATTCTGCGAGGTAGGAGCCGTCTTGGCCGGTAATGCCTGTGATTAGGGCGACTTTTGAGGTCGAAGAGTTGTTCATTGGTTTTGTTCGGGGTTCGAAGTTCCAAGTTCGGGGTTTACCCTGAGCTTGTCGAAGTGTTCGAAGTTCAGGGTTTACCCTGAGCTTGTCGAAGGGTTCGAAGGTTTGCTCAAGAATATTTGTTTCCTTTTCGTTCTGAGTTTTTGAGGTAGATCATTAGCGACTTAATCTTCGTTCTGAGTCTTTCTGTTCGATTCAAAACCTCATCTAGTTCAATTTGGTCAATGTAGGCCGAGTCAAAAGCCCGATAAGCTTGAGATCTTGTTTCTGCATTTGAGCCTCTCGAAATAGAAAGGAATTGGATAAACTCCTTATTTCCATCTCTATCAAATCCTTCTGCTATATTATCCATTATAGATCCTGATGATCCATTAATCTGACCAACCAATTTGAAATCTTTTGAAAATTGAGATTTTCTAGTCAAGGATCGGATAAACTTGCATAATTCTCGAGCTTCCTGCCATATTTCTAAGTCTTCAAACCGCTCAATCTTCATAAAAAATGGTTCAGGGTTCTAGGTTCGGAGTTCGGAGTTCGGAGTTCGAGGTGGTTGAACATTGAACTTCGAACCTTGAACAAATTTCTAGATTTTTACTTCCTTGAATGAGTCCTGATGCTGGAGAAACCACTCGTAGGTCTTGCGGATGCCTTCTTCTAGGCTGGTCTTAGCTTTCCAGCCGGCTTGGGTCATTTTGGAGACATCCATCAATTTTCGCGGAGTCCCATCGGGTTTGGTTGAATCCCAGATAATCTCTCCGGTATGGCCGACGATTTTCTGGATCATCTCTGCCAATTCCCGGATCGTCAGGTCTTCTCCTGTGCCTACGTTGTACAGGTTATCCTGAAACGTATTCTCGAGCGCAAAAACCACAGCTTCTGCCAAATCTTCCACATACAAAAACTCTCGCATCGGCATACCACTTCCCCAAAGTGTCACTGGCAAATGCTCTGCAGCCACTGCAAACTGATCACTGCTCACGGTTGACCGACAGGCATCATGAAACTTCCGGATCATGGCGGGCAGGACATGGGAGGTCTTCAGGTCAAAGTTGTCGTAAGGCCCATAAAGATTGGTCGGCATCAGGGAGATGTAGTCTTTGCCAAACTGCTTACGGATCGCTTCACAGGCTTTTACTCCGGTGATTTTTGCCACGGCATACCATTCGTTGGTAGGCTCAAGGGGTCCTGTGAGCAGATAGTCTTCTTTCAGCGGTTGAGGAGCCAGCTTTGGATAGATGCAGGAAGATCCCAAGAAAATAAACTTACTGACATCGGCCTTTAAAGCCGCTTCAATGAGGTTGTTTTGGATCTGCATGTTTTCCATCAGAAACTGGTACGGAAACTCATGGTTGGCCAAAATGCCACCTACCCTAGCCGCAGCGTCAATGACCACCTCGGGTTTTTCTTGTTCAAAAAAATGCTGCACTTCAGCCTGATTTCTCAAATCGAGCTCGGAGGAAGTACGGCCAATGAGGTGGGTATATCCGTTGGCCTCCAAGGCTCTCCAGATGGCAGAACCAACCATTCCACGGTGGCCTGCGATGTATATGCGAGTTGAAGCGTTCAAAGTTTGGGGTTCGAAGGTTAGTTCGCTAAAAATTAAGCGTTAATTCGTTCGAGGTTCGAGGGTTAAGCGTTTAGGATTAAACGGTATATTGTTTTGTTAGAGGTTCGCAGGTTCAGCGTTTAAATAAATCCTGATTTTCGATGCACCAGACAAATCACTGACGATACCAAACCTCAGGCAAGGGGTAATCTTGCTTAGCAGTACAAGGCCTGTCCAAAGGATGTGGAAAGGCAAGGGATGGCGACTTATGCAAGACTCGATCTTTTCTCAGGAATGTAAACTCCATGTATTTGGGAATAGTAATTCCCAATACATCGCTTGGTTGAGAAAAATTATTGGGATGAATATGGACTACTTGATGTGAGCTGAGCAGCTTATCAAAGACTTTTTTGACAATCTGAAAGAACGGAAGATTGAACAAATTATCCATGTCATGAAACTCGATAACCAATATTCTGAAACGGTTTAACATTTCCTGCGGAACTTGGATAAGTGTCTCCCATTCAGCCCCTTCTATATCCATCTGAAGCATCCAGTCACCCGGGACTTTATCCAGGTTTTGTGATTGGATCAAGTATTCCAGACTCCATTCATTTGCTCCAATACCCATAAATACCGGGTGAAAGTGAAATCCGGGATGAGCAACAGAAGGCCCATTTACAGATGCATCCATGAGGTGTACCTCCATTCCCCGTTCGGCACATTCCAATTCGAAGTGGGATTCCTGATCCACGCCAGGTGAGATCAAAAGTTGAATTCCTTCCAAATCATTGGGTACCAGATATCCTCCGTCCTGTTCAGGACCCAAACGAATCAGTTCCTTGTCCGTGTAGAAGGGTTTTAGCGATCGAATCAGGGAAAGAACCGCCTTTTTGTCTGTCATCAAGCCCGGAAATCGTTTTTTCTTGTGTAGCTGATGAAATAAGACTTTTCGCAGCGAAGGGATAATCATAGGGTCTTTCGATTACACGAGAATGCCAGACATGCTGGCATTCTAGTCATCTCATGAACTGATTTATTTTTTACCAGAGATGAACTTTCGAAACTCGACATAGTAATGAGGAAAGATCAGTTTGAGGTAGACTTCGATGCGGCTTTTAAACCCAATCCATTTACCCCAGTGATAAGACTTAAAATGGATATATTCCTCCAAGGCCAAGCCTTTTACAGAATGCGCAAGACGCCATCTAGCTATAAATGAAAGTTCCGGATCAGCCCAGTAAGGAAGGTCGTTTACACCACATTCCGCCAAATAGGCAGTAGAAGTGTAGCAAGAAAACCCGGCCTGGTGTGCCCTCATGCTGTAATCGTAATCTCCTAGGTAATGTGTATACTTCGAAGAGATCATCCCCAAAAATTGCTCGACTTCAGCAGGAATCAGCACCAAATTACCGTTCATAAAGGTAATTTTCTGAAGGGTTCCATTAGGGGGTAATGGCCGTATCGATTGGTCATGACCTCCATAGGCAAATTTTTGGGTACCCGGAATCGCACAGGCTCCGATCAAAATACTCAACTGGGTAGGGAGCTTAGCAAATTCTTCCCACAAATTCTGTAAGGCATTGGGATACAACACCGTATCATCATTTAGCCAAAGGTAAAAATCAAAAGATCCCTGAGCTTTTGCATGCTGCCAAGCTTGCCTCATTCCTCCTCCCCAATACAAATTCCCGGTTCCGAAAGTTAGATTTACTTGAGGAAAATGAGTCCTAATCATTTGACCGGTACCGTCAGAAGAATTGTCGTCACATAGGAAGACTTCCAATTGCATTCCCTGGGGCAGCTTTTGATTGAAAAGATTATCTAAGCAAGCCCTAGTTTTTTCTTTTCTGTTGAAGCAAGTAATGATAACCGCTGTTTTCAGATGAGATTGAAGCTTTTCCTTATCCCCAGAAATTTGGGTTTAAAATATTTCTCCTTTAACGCTTGAGGAGCCAACTGCTTGATTGGATTTTTTCACCCAGTCCATCGAGCAGTTCGATCCCTAATTCCATGCAAACCGGAGCTTCCGGAATGGATTGGTTGTTTTGGTCCCCACCGTTTGCGAATGCAAGGTGGTAGGAGTCGGACAGTTCTTGATGCACTTTTCGGATGGACTGGCAGACTGTTCGATCCTGATCGATGGATAGGTACACCCGATCCACGCTCTTGATATTGGAGACGATAAACATGCGTTCGTCTTCCAGTTGAAACTCCTTGGATCCCTTTAAGGCGCGTTGGTGGTCATTGTTGACAATGACAATCAACTCATCCCCTGCTGCCTTGGCATGATTAAAATACTCCACGTGCCCTTTGTGAAGGGGATTGAAATACCCTGAAACAATTACAGCTTTTTTCATCCTTTTGTCGAATTGATGAATTGATGATTGGTCGAATTGATTAACCACCTAATTGATAAACCAAAAGAGAGACTTGGATAGGAAGTATTTTGTCCCATTTATATGATTGAAAGATCACAAGATTCTATGCTGTAACCTCAGGTTCTAAGTTTGTCTTTCTAATTTTCAATTCGGACTATCTGGTACTTATACCGGGAATTGATCTTATTCATGATTTCATCCATTTTCAATCTGAATCCCGTACAGGTTTGCTCTGAAATGTATTCCATATCAAAGGCATAAATCAGATGATTCATAGTTTCCAATGAACTTGAAAAGGCAATATTGGAAAAATGTGCTTGATCATTATGTGTTGCTCTACCCGAGCCCTCAGCCAAATTACTGGCTATACTTGAGGAAGATCGTCGTAATTGGGATATCAATTCAAACTTTTCATCAGGAGGAAAATTCAAGGTTAGCTTCTTAATCTCAACCCTGATTTTCCTTGCCAATTGATCCACCTCCAGCTTCTCAAACCGATAGGTAAACCAATTATTTTCCATGATTTCTTTTTCTTACCAAACCAGTTAAACCTTCATCCATTCATCAATTGAACAGCCTGGACACAGCTTCGCCCTTTCAGTCCCATTGAAGAAAATCGAAGTACGAAAATGAATCCTACTCCCACCTGTGAAATAGGTCGATATTCTTAGGTCCTTAGCGGATCATTCAGGTTTTTATGGCCAAACCTTGAATTTTGAGATGTTAGTTAAAAAAGAATTAAGCCATTTTTAATTGCTTTTCATCCGTGTTTTTGATACGTCAAAGTTATTTAAACGAGTATTTTTTGTACTCATTTAAGACGGATTTTTATACATACTGAATTTTGCTGTTCGAAATCAAAATTTAGCTCACCCATGAATCGTATGACATTATCCTACATCCCCTTCCCAAACCCATAATTGGGTATGGCCGAATTTCTCCACCATGGCCCATAATGGCATCTTGCCCTCCCATTTCCAAGAGTTGCTGCTTAGATTTTCATCCCTGAAATTTGGGTCCACCGAAAGGGCGTATTTTCTGGTAAGAAACCCGTAGTCGTATATTCGGAAAAACACCCCAATCACTAAATTGTTTTGCTCGAAGACATATTGACTCACCGGATAATTTTCTTCTTTGAAAACATATCGGGAGACTTTTAGCTCATTTTTCCCAGATCCGGATATACAAACTACCGCAGGCATGAGCGATTCCTCTTTTTGAGGAAATTTTTTCAAGAGTGTATCCATTTGATCAAATGGTACTGTATCCATCGATTTGGACACTGATTTTCTGAGTTTCAGTTCACTCAACATCAGCGTCGGATCAAAAAACACCGGCTTACCGGAATAAATAAACCGATAATCCTTTCCGTTGAACGTTTTGGTAACGGTAGTGTATCCTGTAAGGAGCTTCCTAAATAAGTTAATCATACTTTGGTGAAAAGATCATCATCAAACGTAATTATCTGACGATGCTGTTAAAATTTTAGAAACAAATAAAGTATTGATAGATTAGATTAAAAAAAAAAATTAGGTGCATTAGGTAATGGAATTGTTACTTATTTATGATTAGTATATAAAGTGTATTTTTTTTTAAATAAAGCGACAACATAAAAATTAATCGACTTCATAAAATTCCGTTATCATGGAAAGTAAGGCAGTATAATACCCCCATTTCAACTCGATTTCTGATCCATTTACCTCAAAGGAAAAAATAGGAATTGGCAGAATTGAGATTCAATCTCGCCAGTTAAACTGCTTTTTTTCTTGGCTTTTTCATGTTCAAATAGGATGGAAAAGGTAGATGGATGGATAGATCAAGAAATGAATTCTCGCAAAGATCGTAAGCTGCAAAGGGAAAAATAAGAATATCCGCAATCTTACCACTAAGTTGGTCATCGGCTCTACAGATCGCGGATATTAGTAGACTGACCACAGACGACAGTCCACAGCACCTCTATTCGGACTTCAAACCTTATCTTAGTTGGTTTCTGGTAGAAAAGCGGATAATCATAAATAAGTATTACCAAAAATGAATTTTCTACCCAGGCTGGATTTAATGGATCAAAAATGGATTTTCATTGATGCGGCTTGTAGGATTTTAGCTAGGTTAATTGCTCAGATTCTGAAGGATTGACGGATTTCGCAAGTGCTTCATCTTCGATAAGATATCGGATGATACGCATGTCTTGCTCATCCCTGACTCGCTGGATCATTGGTTTTCCATGCCTTTCCAACCCATGATCATTGATGGCTTTGATGGCTCGGGAGCGTCGGACTTTTCGAAGGTCTTGATTGATAAGGGAATCAATTCCCAAAATTTTGTCCATCTCCTCCTGAGAAATAACCTGACCGGAGTAAGGCCTCAGGATAGACACGAGGTTATTCTCTTCCTTATTCAGAATAGCAAGGGAAGCCTGTGGTATCGGATGTGGTTTGGGAAGAATCATTTTACCCAGGCCAAACAGGACGACAAGAATCGAAATCACAACAACTAGTTCTTTCCAATACCCATTCAGAATTTCTCTCCAGGCTTGATCCTCTCTCAAGCTTACTTTACCAAGCGGAAATGCAGTTTTGACGAGTTCATCGATTTGAAGTTCTGTCAAGGAAGGCTTCGCTATAGAAAAAAACCTAAGCGTGTTTCCTTCCTGCTGAAGCCAATTTAGATCCAAAAAGTAGCTATTTGGGTTAGGTTTGATCCATAGTTTTAAAGTTTCTTTTTCCAAAATCAACAATCCGGTCTGTTGAGTATCCAGGTTTCTTAATTCGGTAAGTGCAAAATCGTCGGTTTCAAATGAAGAGATCGAATACAGATTTTTATCAAATGTTTTCACTCCAAAAACCTTTTCAAAATTCTCATTCAACTCAAAATCAATCTCCTTCCAATGCATGTTGGAAAAATCCAGGAAATACCCCTTCCAGAGAAACCCATCCAATTCATCCGTCCTCAAATTGAAGGAATGCCCAAAAAAGCTATACAAGCCCGATTCAGTCGTAAATCGTAAGGTGCCATAAAAATCCTTTGGCTGTTGGTATGTTTTTACCAATTCCACCTCGGCGTTTTTGGAAAAGTGAAACACGTCCCCATGACTTTGCCAAAAACCGACTCCGGAATAGGAATAAGGTTCATGGTCCCTAAAAAACACTTTGGAGGCACAAGTAGCCCCTCTCACGGGTTTTTCGGCATAAATTTTCCAATGGTCCCCATTCCATTGGTAAAGGGAAAGGCTACAGCTATTCATCAAAAAGTAATTTCCGGCATCTTGGTAAATCATGTGGGAGGTGGTAAATGTACCAAGGCTACTCAAGGAATCTATCATCTGCTTTTCCTCGATGCTTACCTTCGGAAAAAACTCCTGATGTGAATTCAAACTTCCGGATGCAAGGAGCATAAAATCCCAGGTCGGAGTATTCTTTTCTTTCTCAATTGCCTTATGCACAAAAAACAGTAGCAAACATATCCCTAACCACTTTCCCGGCGAGGAGAGTCGGATACTGGTAAAAGAAATAAGAGGAAATGTCTTGGTGATAAACGAATCCACAGGATTATAATTTAAGAATCAGATGCTGCAATGCAGCATTGAAATCAGGATTTTTTTTAAATGGGGATCATCCCTTCCATCTTGTCAATCCATACTTTTCTGATGAGGTTTGGATAAACTAATCGGAGAAAAAGATTCAATCCGGTAACGGATGATTCTCAAGTCTTGCTCATCCCGGACTCGTTGGATGATTGGCTTTCCATATCTTTCCAACATATGCTCATTGATGGCTTTGATGGCACGGGATCGACGAACCTTTCGCAGGTCTTGATTTTTTACATTTTCTACACCAAGGATTACTTCCAACTGTGCTTGGGATATCAGCTGTCCGGAATGGGGAGAGAGTCCTTTTAACCAATGACTGAATTGGCTGGGAAAATCAATTTCCGGTTCGGAGGCCTGGGCGTTTTCGGTATTAAATTTAACCTCGGTCCACCTCCAAATCAGCCACAATACTACTAAAACAGCTATTCCTCCCAGGGATAAAAGAAACCAGTCCTGGGATAGGAATTCTGAAAAAGCTGAACCCTCTTTGAGTTCAATTTTTCCTACCAATACGGCTGCTTTCACCTGTTCCGATAAATCAATGGTTCGGGATTCGGCGGATTCCTCAGTGAGGAATCTAATCAGATTCCCTTCTGTTTGAAGCCATCTAAACCTTTCGAAAATGAATTTGGGAATTTCCTTGTAGTAGATTGCCAAGTTATCCTTGTCAATAATAAACCAACCATTTTTAATCCCCTTATAAAACAAAACCTAGATCAAGGCATAATCTTGAGATTCAATTACTCCTCCATAAAAGACTTCTTGATCCAACAGATTCTTGCTTACCAATTCATACATTTCTGGGAGAAACTCATTTTTTGTCTTTCTCCAAGTCCAATTAGAAAAATCTAAAAAGTGACCGTCCGTATCAAGAAGGAAAGTTGGGGTTTTGTCGCGATTGACTACTCCAAAAATGGAAAATATCCCTTGTTCAGTTTTAAATTTAAGCCAACCATAATAATCTGCAGGTTGATTGTTAGTTCTTACGAATTTCGGTAGTCGATTTTCACCAAATACGAATAGATCAGAATTACTTTGCCAATACCCACTACCACTGAATTGATATATTTCTTGATTGTGAAAAAACTCAAAAGCAAAGCAATTGTAGCCTGTCACTTTTCCTCCGGAATACAAGGTCCATTTCACTCCATCCCAGCGATATACTCCAAGAAAACAGCGAATAAAGGCGAAATATTCACCCTTTTCCTTCAAAACCATGATGGATTTATTGAGATAAAAAAGCTCACTGATCGCTTGGATCATCTTTTCCTCGTCAGGGGTAAGTGCCGGATAACTGGAAATCCCTTTTCCAAAATACCCCGGCACCAAAAGTAATTTGTCCCAATTGCCTTCTTTATTGGCAAATACCTCACCAATGGGCAATCCCATGGTAATAACCCAAAGGGAAATGGCCATCCAAAGCTTCTGAAGCATAGCAGGAGATCGATCGAGACGCAAGGGTTTAGGAAATTTTGACTGGCTGTTTCTTGTAGATAGAAAATGGCACAAGCTCAATTCGATAGCGTATGACTCTTTTATCCTGAGCATCTCTGACCCTGATGATAGCGGGTGGTCGGTCTTGCTCTAAAAGAAAATCATTCACTGCCTTGATGGCGCGGGAACGCTTGACTTTTCGAAGGTCTGAATTCTTGATTTCGCTCAGCTCAAAAATCGAATCCATCTGATCCTGATCGATCAGCTTGCCGGAAAATGGACGAATTCTGCCAAGCCAGGAGACTACTTGTTTTCCAGAAGCGGGTTGATCTGAGAATTCTTGCTTAGACTCAATAGCTGCAGAGTTTCCTTTCCTTTTCCAACCTATCCACCATCCTCCAAGGATCATCATAAGCAGTGGAAAAATCACCAAAACCAGGTAAAATCCATCCAAGTATCTCTCCCTAAACGAAGGCGTGTGAAAAACCACTTTCCCCACCAATTTGGAAGATTCAATTATTCGGCTGATAGGTATCGTAGCTGTTTTGGAAGAGTTTCTACCCAGGTGCACCACAGTATCCCCCATGACCTGAATCCACTTGCTGTCGGTGATCTGTAGAAAAGGAATTTCTTTGATGTAGATGGATAGATCTCTTTTATCAACAATCAGCCAATAACTCTTTTTAGCATCGCGCTGATGAAGTTCCAAGACAGTGTAAGTATCTGTTTCTACCTGAGAAAAAATATCATTGACTTGGTTGATGTCCAGGTATTCAAATTCCTGATCCACTGGAGCAAACCATTCCACATTGAGTTTTTGCCAAGTAGATGTAGCTAAATCGAGAAAAAATCCTCCCTTATTCAGTTCATAGACATCCAACCTAGCGTCAAACTGATGTCCAAACAACGTAACTATGCCTTCATCAGTCTGGAAATAAACATGACCTCGAAAATTCTCCGGCTGATCAACAGTCGGGACAAATTCCACTTTACCAGTTGATGCATTCAGTCGAAATAAATCTGCCTGATTTTGCCAATATCCTGAACCTGAGATCGAAAACGGCTGACTATCTCGTAGAAAAAAATACGGGGTACAGTTATAGCCTAACACCCCACTAGTTGTCTTTTTGATCCAGACATCACCCTCCCATTTCCAAAAATTCAAGTCACATACATTAAAAGCGAAGTATTCCCCTTTTTCCTTAAGTAAGATTTGATGGGAGGCAGGGGAAGAAATATATTGAAGTGCAGAAACCATCCGGTGCTCTTCTTCTGACAATACCGGCGACTCTTCAAAATGAGTATAGTGGAAACCTTGAAACAAATGAATACTCTTCCAGTCGGCTGCTTCTTCGGCCACCAATCGTCCCATCAACGTAAATGCACTTAACCAAACGGCGAGTATAATTTGCTTCATGATTAAATATAAGCCCACTATTCCTTTCTTGATTTTAATCCGATATTCAAATCATATACAAATTTCGACCTTTTGCTTGTAATGAATCCTTTTCTATGATGAATTTAGGTCACTTTAAGCCTTTGTCACCTAAATGATATGCACCTACCTGTCACCGAATGAAGATTAAGGCAAAACTGATTTCATCCACGTTACCATTCGATCCATCGGATCGCCGAAATGAATTTGGGCTAAATCTGAATAGGGGTTCAGTCCCTGGGAAAGATGGACCTATTTTTTGATATCTATCCTAAATCGGAAGAAGCGCTTGTCCTCTGGGTCTCTTTCCCTAAAAATGATCTCCCTACCGAATTCGGATTCTGCACGTTCGTTGAAGGCTTTGATCATTCTAGATCGCTTTGCCTTCCTGTTTTCTGGAGTGAGGCTTTGGATCACTAAAAATTCATCCAATTGAGCAGTGGATAGAATTTGACCATCCATCTTCAGGATTCTTTTCCAGAAGCTATCACCTTCCAATTGTTCTTCCTCCATCACAACTTCCTCTTCTTCCACAGCAGGTTTTGAGGTTGAAGCTATTTTCCGCTTTTTGTATAGTCTCATCACCAAAATGATCACCAGACCTAAAAAGAAGAGCGCGATCAGAATATTCTGAACTTGAAGTGTCCTGACTTTTTCGCTCTTCACAGGAATAATCTCACCTTCTGCCACCAGGACAGCTTGAGAAAGCAAATCTGAAACCTGAATTTGATTGATTGGCTGTCCCCGATTTTTCCAAGTCAGGTGATTGTCCTCGCTGAGCCAAAAAACAGGATCTTCAATTTTTAATACTTGATTTGAAACATGGAAGAGTTTATAGTCAGACTTTTGAAAAACGAACCAACCTTCACTCAACTGCATGAGTTGAAAATCTTTCAAATCAATACTGGTGGCCTGTAAGGTGGAAAGCAGCTTCTGATCAATGGAATTCGGCCAGGTAAGTTTGATTTCAAACCAAGTAAGGGAAGTAAGATCAAGGTAGTATCCTCCCTCCCAAGATGCCTCAAGTCCGTTACGTAGATTGAATTTCTTGCCAAAGAAACTGAACGCTCCTTTTTCACCCATACCTACAAAAGGGGTATTATAATCCAGAGGTTGAAATTTTGTAGAAACAAACTCCCAAGATCCCAAGGGTTCTTCAAAAATCAGAAGGTCAGTGTGGTAATTGACCAGACCATTTCCACCCAACAAATGGAGTTGATCCTTCCAAAACAGAGGATATCCATCGCAGAAGTACCCGTAGTTATTGTATTTGTAGGTATTGGACCAGTTGCCATTTTCCCATCGATACACATTGAGATTACAATCCTCCCAAGCCAAATAAGAATCATTGGATTGGATCACTTCCACCTTGGAAGGTGTATTGATTTGGGATAGGTTTTGAATAAGAAGAGGAAGATCAAAAGCTGTAAATACCTGTTTCGATTCAGCCCATTCCAAGGAATCTTGGTTGGGAAAAATAACCACACGGGTGTGCTGCGCAGAAAGTTCTGCGCCTAGCATCAGGAAGATGCACAGCATACAAGCTTTATAAAAATTCATCTTTAAAAACTGGGTGGTGATAACAGAACGAAAATAGAATTTCCAATTCAAAATCAATTCAAAAATTAGGTAAGATAGGTAACAAGCATGTTACATATATGTAAAAAACTCTTTATCAGAACAATATGAAATAGTATAATCACCAATCACACCAATTAGTATCTTACCCATACACTATATTCCAACAGGAAATTATATTTACATTATCCTGCCTTCACTTGAAATCTCAATCAAAACGAGCTTAGAATTAGGATTGAAAACAGCCAGCAATAGGCTCTAATTCAAGAGCAAGATGGTAAATGAATAATTTTGAACGTCCGCAATTATACCACCAAATAGATCATTGGCTCTAGTGAGCGCGGATATTCGTCGACTGACCGAAGACGACATTCCACAGCTCCACTAATCGTTCAAACCTTATCTTAGGTGGTTACTGGTAGTAAAGCAGGTAATCAGATTAATTAAATACCAATGGTGTTATACTCATTAAAATACCTCTAAAAATCTATCTGCTTTTTTATACCAAACCTATTCCATACTTGAAAAGAGCCTAACGGATAGCGGTTAAACCTATTTTGACTATCGTTTTGGCTCACCATTCCAATTTATTTCAATATCAAAAACTGGAATCAAATTCGTAACCAAAACAGAAGTCTCTCTTCGATTGAGAATTTTTTCAGGTGAAAAATCTCCATCCAGGCGCTTGTTTCGCCACACTTCCCTAGCTTCATTAAAGTCCAAGTTGGGATCGATCATCTGCAAAATTTTTATGAGTCGGTCAACAGTAAGGTAATCCCCTGAAGCTCCCCAATATCCTTCAAGTTGATGATAAAATGGCCGAAGGCCATCGACCAACTCAAATTCAATAGCCAATCGATCCGGGTAAAACCAAGTCTGATTAGCCCAGAGATAGGGCACACCGGTTCCTTTAAAAATCCCCACAGCTCCAGCTTTTTGCATTTCCTGAAAATGCGGTTCATGGGGAGGAGTATCCATAAATGGCATAATAAAAGCCCCCTGATCCAGTAGCTTTTTTTGAACTTCTCTGATAGAGATTTGATCCAAGGCTTGCTTTTTTTGAACTGCAACAGAAGCCAACACTCCGGCAGCCTGACCTATTCCTAAAACCACAGGCTGCAAGCGTGTGGCTCCATTGACGATGTTGGATACGGAGATACTTTTCTCTGCCAAAATCAAAGCCGGATGAGTTTTAGGAATCAAGGCTCCCAAGGGGATATTATAAGAAGGAACTCTGATTTTGATGAAATCTATGGCGGGTGCTTCAGGATTTTTCTTGTGATGATGATCAATGGTATAATCTCCTACAGCTACGCCCGTACGGTATAAGGGAGCAGGAGCTTCGTAGGGTGTTCGGACATAGGGTAGGGTAAAATCGACCAGACCTCTAAATCTGCGGGATTCTCGATGGTAAGGAATCATCGGTAAATGGTCCGTGGTAGGGTATTCCCCCTCAGCCAATCCCAAATGCTTCATTCCTAGTTCATGTTGAATAAAATACACAAATCTCAACGTCGTCTGTTTGGCCTTTTCCAATTCAACCGCACGGTCCTCGGGGCTTAATCCGACTAGATTGACATAATGATCATTGCCGCAATTTGGCCAGTTGATCATGTATTTTCCATTTGGAAGCTTTCCATAATCAAGCATTTTACCACAATCTAAGGTCGGAGCATCATCTGTAGTCGGATCGGCATGCGCACAAGCACAAGCAAATTCGCTCGGATCATAGTTGGCCGGACGAGGAATTGTCTTATCGACACCTTGTCCAAAATCCTGCAGCGTAGCCACATAGGTCAAATCCTGAACAATGGAATTGGCTTGTTCTGGAGCAAATTCCTCCCTTGTTTCAGCCCGTGCATCCATCCCTAAACGGTAAGGTAGTCCTTGGGAAGCCGCAACATCTCCCAACTCGGTAGCATCGATCAAAATGGAAGAAGAAAAACGGAGCTCCTTGCCATTCTGAATGGCAATCACCTCCCAAAGTTCATTCTGGTAGGTAGCCGATTTCCATTCAGCTTCCAAAAAGATTTCCAGATTAGGTACTTGTGAGGTAATCCTTTGGAGAATCTGATTTCCTACACTAGGTTCAAAAAGTGTGTTACTTACCCACCCCGTGGCCAACTTGTCGGCTCCACCGTAGTGATTTTCTAGCTCTTTTTTAAATTCTCCCCAAATACCAGAAGGCAATTTATGGTTACCGTCAATTGCTGAGACTCCAGCCGAAGTCAGCATTCCTCCTAGCCAAGATGTAGGCTCAATAATTACCGTAGAAGTACCTGATCTTCCCGCAGCAATTCCTGCAGCTGTACCACTGGCACCACCTCCGACGATGATTAAGTCTACTTTCTTTACCTGAGAAAACGTCGAAGCAATCGAAAAGAAATAGAGGAGAAAAAGAAACTTAATTTTCATCTGTTTACAATTTGTTTTTCATTGGTCAGATGGAATCTCGCATTGATTATAATCCTCCCTCTGTGTGTCACTTGCGTCATGCTCGATTTCATGTGATTATAATTTGATTTTTATAAAGCCACATGGAATCTCGCAAATCTTATAATCATTCCAGTGTGTGACTTTTTAGTCATGCTCGATTTCATGATTAGAAACATTTGGTAAAAAAAACTGAACTAGCACCGATCAATGCCGCATGCTCACCAAGTTTGGATAATTCGATCGGGACATCCACGCCAAATTGACCAAGGTAGTTTTTTGCAGAAGGAATGAACAAGTCCCCGGAAAGTGAAATTTTTCCTCCAAGAATCACTTTCTGGATTTGCAATTTTGCCACATAGGGAAGCAAAAATTCTCCCAGACTTCTTCCAAACTCAAAGAAAACAGTGCTAGAAATATGGGGGTCAACTGCCGGACTCACTAAATCTTTGACCCCTTTAATAGAAATACCATAGTTGTATTTGGCCTGGTTTACAAACCATTGGGTACCTAAAAAATCTTCGGCAATTCCTGTTCGAAAAGGAGCAGTCCATAATTTGGCATCTTTGGTGACCTCTTCTATTTTGATTGCTGACCCGAGTCCAGTGCCCAAGGTTAGCCCCATCAACTTCTCACATCCCCTTCCGGCTCCCACTAGACCCTCACCTACTAGAAAACTCTCCGCGTCGTTGGTAAAAACAATAAATTCAGGGGGAATACCCAACCGCTGTGCGAGTAGATTCTTCACTGAAAGTCCATAGAGAGCCTTCATTTTCCCCTGAGTTTTGATGAGAGAGATACCATTTTCATAATCATAAGGACCCGGCATCGAAATGCTCAATAAAAAGTCCGATTGATTGCCCCTGACTTTTTGAATTGCATCTGACCAGTCATCGATGATATTTTGAGCAGGCTGGCTTGTATCAATGTCGTGGTGATAGGGCTCTCCCACAGTAGCCAGACCCGCTGTCCATGATACTGAAGCCACTGAAATATGTGTACCCCCTATATCTGCTGAGATTATTTTCATATCGATTAAACCCGCAATTTGAATTAAAATTCGTTGTGGTAGTCAAAACACCAGAAAATCAAGTATTTAACAAATGAGGCATAGCACCCTACGGTAAATGAGTTAAATGCTGTGAAGCGATTGATTTTGAAATATTTTAAACTCGGAATAGGAAGCCTATTGCATGTTGTGGGTTAAAGTTAGCTTGGAGAAAGAAACAAGCCGAACCCTTTTTCAAAACCTTTCCTCAAATTTTGTCAAAGTCTGACTTTGATCCGATTACCATGAGTACAAATGCTAGGTAATTGGAATCTCTTTTACCCGATGATTTTTGAAAACCCAATGATCCACTCCCAAAAAAACAGAGGCCAAGGATTTTTCCAAGGCCTCTGAGAATTAAGGGTTAAGAAAAATTAATTTCCTCCGTCCCACCAAATTCTTGTAATCCAATCGTCTCCGCCCATTCTTGCCACCGCACTCTTCAAAGCATCGGCATTGAGAGATGTTTCACCGTTTGGAAATGGCTGTCTTCTTGGAATTTGACCAGAAGAGAAGTTGCCTGGGAAATTAACAGGAGTAAGAACAGGATGACCTGAACGCTTCCAGTTGTTCCATGATTCAACAAAGTTTGCAAAAAGGCTGGTAGTAGCCCAGATTTGCTCGTTGATCATTTTCAAAGAAGCATCTAGAGAGCTAGTATTGAGCGGATTAGCAGTCAAATAAGCCGTAGCATCACTTGCAGAAACGGTTCTTCCTCCAAATTTAGCCATCGAAGTAAATGCGCCAGTCACCCCATTTCGATAGAAATCCGAAGCAGATCCTGTAGTCCAACCTCTTGCAGCAGCTTCAGCAAGTAACAATTGTACTTCAGCGTAAGTCAAGACAAAAACCGGAGCATTTCTGTCTCTGTAGATACCTGTAGGTCTAGAATAAGCGCCGATAGGTGCCAGATCATTACCTGAACCTGTACCACCTGGAAAATCAGGATGCTTGGAGATGTCAAACTGTCCTCCTCGGAGGTCAAATCCGTTTGGAAGTCCAATTTGAACAGCAGGATTGCTATTTCCTGGGCTGCCGTTACGATTAGCTGCCAACCCTGGATTCGGAACTTCGGCTACGATAGAAAGTCTTGGATCGTTGGTTGATTTCAAGTAATCAATCATCTTTTTGGACCATCTTACCTCATAGATGTCATCGGGTACATTGAGTGCATTGGCGCTGGAGTTAGAATATCCATTGCCTTCATCCCCAGGAACCAATGCATCATCAGCAGGGGAAGCAAATACACCACCTGCTACTGCTTTTTGAACCCAAGTTCTTGCAGCAGCTGCATCTTTTTTACTCAATCTCATCGCCAATTTAAGCATGAGCGAATAACCAAATCTTCTCCATTTCGCGATATCACCCTTGTAGATTACATCATTCTTGATGGCATCGCCTGTTGGGCTAAGTGCTGTGAGGGAGGTTTCTAATTCGGTAAGCATGGCAATATATGCCGCGGACTGACTGTCATATTTAGGCTGAGTAATGCCTTCATCTGCCTTTAATGCTTCAGAGTAAGGTACATCACCATAGATATCAGAAATAAAAGATATGGTCAATACCTTGAAAATACCCCCTACTGCCACCAAGTTATTCATCTCCTTGGTTTTAGCCAGTTTTTGCATTTGCTGGATACGAGAAGCCACACTGTAGCCATTGTTCCACACGTTTGCAATGTAAGAGTTCGTACTTCCTGAGATCACATACTTATCTGCATTGGAATAGTAGTTTGCACCACCGGTGGAAGTGGAAGCCAAGGCTTGAATCCACATACTTTGAAACAAAATTGCTCCAGAGTAACCTGAAATCATATTCCCGTAACCATTTGCAGCAATCGGGAGAATAAGATTAGGGTCAAAAACGTTGGCACCTGCTCTATTCGGGTCCGTATTTAGCTCCTCAAAATGCGAGTCACAGGAAGTCACTCCTAAAAACCCCGCTAAAAGAATTGCGCTGATATATTTTTTCATGATTAATTCAATTTAAAGTTTAAGTTGAATCCAATGGATCTTGTACTTGGAAGGCTGGTTCCTTCAATACCTAGGTAATTGATGTTTGAACCGAATGTGGCCTCTGGATCAATGTTTTCAGCTTTTCTCATCAAAATCGCCAAATTTCTCGCAACAATGGAAGCGGTCAAGCCTTTGAGAACAGGAACAGAATTAAACATTTCTCTTGGGAAGGTATAGCCCAAAGTAAGTTGACGAAGCTTGATGAAATCACCATCTACGACACTGGTACGAGTCACATTCTGCACCAATCCTCTGTAGTAATTTTCAGCAGAAGCGGTTTTCTCATTTGTTGTAATTCCACCTTCACGGCCTACAAGTGTATTCTGGTGCAAGCCTCTGAAGTGCGAGTAGAATTCTGTAGCAGACAACACCTTGTTACCAAAGTTGTAATCAATCAAAAATCCAAAAGAGAAGCTCTTGTAATTGAATTCGTTATTCCATCCACCGTAAACAGTTGGAAGTACAGAACCCCAATTTTTCAACTCACCTCTTTCAGGAATACCTGCATTATTCACTACAATGTTGCCATTGGCATCGTACTTATAGTCATATGCCCGGATCTGAGGTCCAGGAAGACCCACTACATAGGCAGTGACCGCATTACCCAAAGTTGCTCTGTTTTGACCGAGGTTGATCGGATTGTTATTTGGATCTGTGCTCAGCACTTCATTCTTCACATTGGTGAAGTTTAGAGATGATTTCCAGGAGAAATTAGCTGTCTGTACCGGAATACCTGTAATCAATACTTCCAAACCTTTATTTTGAGTAGAACCGGTTGCTACTACACCTGATCCAAAACCTGAAGCAATCGAATAGTTTGCGTTCATGATTTCGTTGTTGGTAGTCTTAGTGAAGTAGGCTACGTCCAAAGAAAGTCTGGTTTTAAAGAAGCTCAAGTCAAATCCGATTTCAATTTCGTCGGTTGTAAACGGCTTCAAAGAAAGGTTAGGCAGGCCTAGTGGAGATGCACCGGCAGGTACACCTGCGTAAGCATTGGCAGAGTTGTAGTAAAACTGGGTTTGGTAAGCAGCAAACGGTTCGCCACTGGTTACAGCATAAGAGGCTCTCAACTTACCAAAATCCAGGGATGGCATATTCAAGAATTTATCAAACAAAAACGCACCCGTCACAGAAGGAGAGAAAATGTTGTTGTTGTTGATTGGCAAGGTGCTGTACACATCATATCGGCCGGTAGTAGTCAAGGTCAAGAAATCCTTGTAGCCCAATCCGATAGAGTAAAATCCAGACTGAACCTCACGCTCTTCAAAGCCATAGGAACGTCCAAAGTTTACTACGTTGAAAGGAGAGTAAAGGCCCGGAATTACAAATCGAGATCCACTTACACCCACTGTTTCAAAGTTGTTTTTTCGGATAGTTCCACCGATCAAGGCATCAATTGAGATGTCATCATTCACCTTAAAATCACTTCCAAACAAGGCATCCACGTTTAGTTCTGTACGAGTGGAAAGCCCTCTTCCTCCTAGGTTACCCTGTAAGTTTGCGGTGTATGCAAGACCTGTAGGGTCTACTGAGAAGAAATCATCGTTGGAAACGTCATTACCTACGCGAAGCATCGCATAAGTCTTAGGGGTAAAGCTGTATTTCGCGGAAAGCGCAGAGATAGTACGCTTTCTGCCCAAGTCATTGATTCCTTTATTTACAATGAAATATGGGTTGGTCACGAATATATCATCACTGAATACGATCTCGTTTCCTGCTGCATTATAACCCGGAGCAAAAATGCTTGGACGGATATTTGGAGCCAAGAACATAAAGTTGTTAGGATTTTTAGGTCCGTCGCTCAAGAAAGGAATGTTGGTAGACTGCTGATCCACATAATTGATCATGGCAGTTACATTCAACTTGTCTGTGATGTTCTGATCAATGTTCAGATTGATATTGAGACGATCCACTCCACTGTTTGGTACAATGGAATTAGACTTCAAATTGGAAAGCGAAAGGCGGAAGGCACCGTCTTTTCCCAAACCTTTAGAGATTGCTACAGTATTGGTGGTATTTGTACCTCTTCTGTAAAAATCAATATAGCTTTCACTTGATGGAGCATAAGGATATTGGTTGCCATCATACCCGATTACGTTTCCTCCCATACGCTCACCCCATGCAAATCGACCAGAGGTCTGTGCATCGGTTGCTGTCAGAGGTCGAGTGCCACCTGTTCCTTGACCATATACATTTTGGAAATTGGTAAAATCCACTGCCTGCTCAGTCATCAAGTTGAGGTTGTAAGTCAACGTCCAGTCCCCACCTTTTTGAGCGCCTTTGGTAGTAATTAGAATCACACCATTAGAAGCGCGAGCACCGTAAAGTGCCGAAGCTGCCTGACCTTTCAATACAGTCATGGATTCAATATCGTCCGGGCTCAGGTTACCGATACCATCACCGCCATCGCTACCTCCCCACTGACCTGCAGATCCTCGCTGGGTATTATCCATTGGTACTCCATTGATTACGAATAAAGGAGATCCTGTACCAGAAATACTTGGGAGACCTCGAAGGACAATATTTGAAGTTCCTCCAGGACCACCGTTGGTGCCTTTTACCACCAAACCGGCAACTTGTCCAGCAAGTGAGTTGGCCACGTTAGTTTCTCTGGCTTTGTCTAGGACATCACTTCTTACTGTGGATACAGAGTAGCCCACTTTCTCTTTCTCTTTGGTGAGGCCTAGGGCAACAACCACTACTTCTCCTAAAACTTTAGAGTCTTCTTCGAGAATCACATCCAGCTGGGTCAAACTGCCAACTGTGTATTCTTTTGTCACAAAACCGATAAAGGAAAAAACCAAAACGGACTTGTCCGTTACCGAAATCGAATACTCACCATCCACATTGGTGGTAGTACCCGATTGATTACTCTTGTCCAGGATGGTAACTCCCGGCATGGGAAGTCGATCTGTCGAAGCAGTGACCTTCCCCCTCAACACTCTTCTCTGGTCCTGTGCTGTCACTGAAACAGTGCATAGCAGTACCAATCCGAAAGCGATTGATAGAAACTTTCTCATAGCAGGTAATAAAAGGTTAGAAATAATTTGTTTGAATTTTCCGGTAAACCGGATGCTTTTGCGGAGAAAGGAAGTAGTAGACCTTGCACCATATTATTGTCTTTTTGTGTTTGCAATTCCTTAAACGGACGAAAAGAATATTTAAAAACTAGCAAATAAGTATCCTCACCAGACCAACTAGCATGAAAGCTAGAAATTTTTAATATCGATTCAAATAGAATAGGTTATTTTTTTAATTGACAACATCCAATTAAATAAATTTTTTAAAAAACTTTCGATTGAAGATTCTTATTTTTTTCATATTGAAATCAATTAAACCACTCATTTTATCCAATAGGGTAAGTATTAGACAAATTTTACCTTCAAAAATTTACCTAAAATCCATTTTTTAGTGTATAAAAAATTTAAATAATACAATAAATAATATAATTTTTGTATTATTTCATGAGCAGCCGATGGTAAAATCCTGACTTCAAATCCTAACTTTTCCCCATTTCATTTGAAGGCTTTCAAGCAATTTGCCTACTTACCTTTTGCCTGAAAATGGAAACAAACTGTGTTTTCAAACCCAATCATTGCCTAGTCTACCCCATTCCGATTACGGCAGTCCAAAGCACTAAGAATCAACAGTGATTGATCCAAAAAAAAAGCCTTCCGAAGAAGGCTTTCATTTTATGGTTTACAAAACAGATTATCTGATAAACAACATCTCACGGTATTTTACCAAAGGCCAGCTCTCATCATCAACCAGGAGTTCAAGCTTATCCACTGCATATCGGATTTTATCGAAATAAGCTTCTTTTACTTCTTTCTGATAGCCTTTTGCACGCTTGATTACATCTTCTTCTTTGTTGAGTTGCTTTCTCACTTCGGTCATCTCATTGACAAAGGTTCTCAAGTTGGCAATGTGCTTGGACACGTCTTTGATTGTCTCCACCGGTGCGGAATTATCCAAACCAAGACCTTTCAATCCATTTGCGTTTTCGATCAACTTGTTTTGATACAAGATCGCAGTAGGAATGATGTGATTCAAAGCCAAATCACCCATTACACGGCTTTCGATCTGAACCTTCTTGATGTAGGCTTCCAATTCGATTTCATGACGAGCATGAACTTCGATGTGATTAAGAACATTGTGCTTTTCAAAAAGCTCTTTGGTAGCCTTTTTAGTGTATACATCAAGCGCTTCAGGAGTTGATTTGAAGTTGTTCAATCCTCTCTTTTCAGCTTCTTTAGCCCACTCTTCAGAATAACCATCTCCTTCGAAACGGATCTTCTTAGACTCCTTAATGTATTTTCTAAGCACATTCACGATGGCGATTTTCTTTTCTTTGCCAGCGTTCATTTCTTTTTCAATATCCTTGTAAAGCTGCTTCAATACCTCAGCAACGATCACGTTGAGTGTCATCATCGGACCACCGCAGTTGGCAGAAGAACCCACTGCACGGAACTCAAACTTGTTACCGGTAAATGCAAAAGGAGAAGTTCTGTTTCGGTCGGTATTGTCTAGGATGATTTCTGGGATCTTAGAGATACCCAACTTCATGTACATGTTGTCACCCTTCTCGATTTTCACATTTCCGTTTTTCTCCAACTCATCCAATAGCTCCGAAAGGGTAGCTCCCAAGAACGTAGACATGATTGCTGGAGGTGCTTCGTTTGCACCCAAACGGAAGTCGTTGGAGGCAGAGGCAATACTCGCTCTCAACAAGTCCGCATGATCGTAAACTGCCTTTACAGTAGCTACCAAGAAAACCAAAAACTGCAAGTTTTCTCTGGCTGAGTTGCTTGGCTGGAAAAGGTTAACTCCTGTATCCGTGATCAAAGACCAGTTGTTGTGCTTACCACTACCGTTTACTCCTGCAAATGGCTTCTCGTGGAACAACACTTTCAAGCTGTGCTTTTCTGCAACTTTATCCATCAAGTCCATCAACAGCTGATTGTGGTCGATCGCTTTGTTGATTTCTTCGAAAATAGGCGCTACTTCAAACTGACCCGGAGCCACTTCGTTGTGACGGGTAGAAACCGGAATACCCAATTTATGAGCTTCAATTTCAAAGTCCATCATGAAATCTTTCACTCGGGTAGGAATTGATCCAAAGTAGTGATCTTCCAACTGCTGACCTCTAGCAGGAGTATGTCCATATACTGATCTACCAGCCATAACCAAATCAGGTCTGGCAGCATAAAGCGCCTTATCTACTACGAAGTATTCCTGCTCAATACCCAAAGAAGGAGTTACTTTTCTCACATTTCGGTCAAAAAGCTGACAGATCGCTACAGCCGCTTCATTGATAGCTTCCATAGACTTCAACAATGGCGTTTTGTAATCCAATGCCTCTCCGGTGTAAGACACGAAGATGGTCGGGATACAAAGGGTCTTGTCAAAAATAAAAATCGGAGAAGATGGATCCCATGCGGTATATCCTCTAGCCTCGAAGGTAGAACGGATGCCACCATTTGGGAAGGAAGAAGCATCAGGCTCCTGCTGAACCAAAGCTGATCCTTTGAATTTCTCCATACCAGCATACATATCAAAGAAGGAATCGTGCTTCTCAGCTGTAGATCCTGTCAATGGCTGGAACCAGTGTGTATAATGAGTTACTCCCTTGGTAATCGCCCAGATTTTTACGGCAGATGCAACTTCCTCAGCGGTGGCAGGATCAATTTTGGATCCTTTGTCAATCGCTTCCATGACCTTTTTGTACACAGAAGGGGCCAAAGACTGCTTCATTTGTGCAGGACCAAACACATTGGTACCGAAGAAGTCAGAAATTTTAGTGGAGGGAGGGGTTACACTCACTCTAGGTCTAGCCTGAACCATTGCCAAGGCTTGTTGTCTCAATGTTGCCATATCTACAATTTGTGGTTTAAGATTACACCCACAAAAATAGAAAAATATGTTTCCCAAAAAGGGTTAGGTACTTTTTTGAAGTGTTTTTTCTAAAAATTTCCACTTTTTTCAAAAAATCATGGTGTTTTTATAGCCTTTACCCGAAAAAAAGTGTGTTTTCGACCGCTAATTTCGAAAATTGTAAAAAGGATGGGATTATTTACCTTTGCAATTCATTAGAAAAAGGAGAAAATTGAAAAAAGTTGCCTTTTATACACTCGGATGCAAGCTAAATTTCTCAGAAACGTCTACGATCAGCAGACAATTTGAAGAAAAAGGCTATCTGAAAGTCGATTTTCAGGAAAATCCCGACATTTTCATCATCAACACCTGCTCTGTAACCGAGAATGCGGACAAGAAGTGTAAAAAGATCGTCAAAGAGGCTAAAAAAATATCTCCCAACTCTTATGTAGCCATCATTGGCTGCTATGCACAACTCAAACCCACCGAAATCTCCAAAATCGAAGGAGTGGATGCTGTACTGGGCGCTGCTGAAAAATTCAGACTGCATGAACTGCTTGGTGACTTCGCTAAAGAACAAGAGGCCAAAGTGCTGGCAAGCGAAATCACGGAAGCCCGCTCTTTTAATAACGCCTATTCGATCAATGACCGAACCCGAACATTTTTAAAGGTTCAGGATGGCTGCAATTACGGTTGTGCGTTTTGCACGATTCCTTTGGCAAGAGGAAAAAGCCGAAGCAATACGATCGAGTCTGTTTTGGCATCTGCACGCGAAATTGCCGCGACTGATGTAAAGGAAATCGTGCTCACCGGAGTGAATATCGGTGACTTTGGAATTGTAGATGGAAAGCGTGTAGAGCGATTTGCTGATTTGGTCATGGCATTGGATGAGGTGGAAGGCATAGATCGATTTAGAATCTCTTCCATCGAACCCAACCTGTTAACCAATGAGGTCATCGAGTTTGTCTCTCAATCCAAGCGCTTTGTCCCTCACTTCCATATCCCGCTTCAGTCCGGTTCCAACACTATATTACGAAGAATGGGTCGCCGCTACCTGCGTGAGCTTTATGAAGATCGGGTGAGTAAAATCAAGACCCTGATGCCCAATGCCTGTATCGGTGTGGATGTGATCGTGGGTTTTCCCGGTGAAACGGATGAGCTTTTTCTGGAAACCTACAATTTCCTCAACGAGCTAAACATCTCCTATCTCCATGTATTTACTTATTCCGAGCGAGCCAATACCCGCGCTGTGGAAATGGATGGAATTGTACCGCTGAAAAAGCGAAACGAGCGTTCCAAAATGCTGCGAATCCTATCTGAGAAGAAAAGAAGGAAGTTTTACGAGGAAAATTTGGGGCAGACTTTTTCCGTACTTTTTGAAGAAGATGTGGAAGACGGCAAAATGCATGGCTTTACCGAAAACTACATCAGAGTAGCAGCTAAGTATGACCCGATGCTTGTCAACGAATTGAAACAAGTAACCTTGGACGCCATCAACCCTGCCGGAAACGTAGAAGTACGAGAGCCGGAGATGGTGTATGAGAAACACTAGGCTCTCCCCCTTCGACAAGCTCAGGGATCGAGCTTCGACATTTTTCGATAAACTCAAAAACCTAGCTCAGGGATCGAGCTTCAACATTTTTCAACTAGCTCAAAAGCCAAACTTAGGGATCGAGCTTCGACATTTTTCGATAAACTC